>NZ_JBEXVE010000021.1:0-164200 GCF_040629205.1 Streptomyces sp. NPDC005962
CGCTACCGCAGGTGCCTGGATCGGTGGCGCGCGGGGCGCGCGGGTAACCGCGTGAAATGGGGCCGGGCTAACCGGGGCGGGAAGGGGGGGGCCCGGGGGGGCGGGGGGAGTCCCCCCGGCCCGCCAGGGCGCGGCTGCTGCTGTGCGTCAGATCAGTCGCTGGTGCAGGATGAATCGCACGTCGACTCGCAACCGTCGCTGGTGTCGCAGTCGTCCGACGCCACCGGACGCGGGGCGTCCGTGATCGACACGTCGAGCTGCCACTCCTCGTCCGAGAACGGGAAAGTGGCGGTGGTCGGCCCGGTGGCCGGGGCGGTCTTCTTGGCAATCTGAACGGTCATCTCAGTGCCTCCGAGATGCTGGGCGGTACTGCTTGCGCGACGCGCGAGCAGGGGAGCGCGGGGCTCCCGTATCCGGCTGCCGTCGTGCAGCGTGCAGCCGGATGCGCGAACACCGCAGTCACCGTCGTTCGGGGGCGCACCCCGTCTTATAACGCTGGCCAGGACCTACGGCCCGGATAGGGTCACCGGTCGGCCAGGCGCAGTGACTCATGTCAGCTCTCGGAGGCGCTGGCGCAGTCTCTCCGCATCCTGCGGATTGATCTGGTCGTACCGCTCCAGGGATGCCGTGTAGTACTGGGTGGCATGGGCGGTGTGTGCCTGGTCCTGGGCAGTCTGGCCCAGCATTTCCAGTGTCCGGGCAATCCAGCGTGGTGAGTTGGCTTCCTCGAACTCCTTCCGCGCCTGGTGCAGCAGGCGCACTGCCTCGGGGAAGACGCCGAGGAGGGCGTGCGCTCGGCCCAGCCATGCCAGGGCGCGGGCGGCGTCGAAAGAGTCGCAGTCAGCCAGCACCGAGCGCGCGGTCATGAAGTGGTCCATCGCCTCTGGGACGTTCCGGGCCTCCAGACGGATGCGGCCGAGGATGATCTCGGTGAGTGCCGCGCCGCGCCGGTCGCCTTGGGCCAGCCGCATTTGCCGGGCTCGGATGAGGAGCAGTTCGGCCTCATCGGCGCTGCCCATCGCGTGACGAGTGACGCCAAGCTCGTACAGGGCCTGCGCCTGCATGCGCCGATCGTCCGCTCCGTCGGCCAGGGCCAGGGCTTGGCCGAAGCAGTCGATGGCATCGCGGTGCCGACCGCTGGAGCGCAAGCCGACGCCCCAGGTGTTGAGCAGGACGCGCTCAGCCTCCTGGGCACCGCATCGAGCGGCGGCCCGGATGGCCATCGGGTGTGCCTCATCCCACAGCGCGTAGTGGTGATGGCAGCGCCACCAGGGCCACATTGCGTGCACCAGCTGCCAGACCATCGTGTCGATCCCTGATGCCTCGGCTTGGCGCGCGCCCTGCATGACGTTGTGGTGCTGGGAGTCGAGCCAGGCCCTGGCCCCGATGTCGTCGTTGAACGGGATCTGCTCGGTGAGGTAGACGTAGTCGCGGTCCAGGCGGCAATGGCTGGGGGTCAGCCTTCTCTCTGCTTCGGTGGCGCAGATGAGGTACCAGTCCAGCAGACGCCGGACCGCTCCCTGCCGACCCTCGTCTTCCTGGGCCCGGGCGTGGTCGCGTACGGCGTCGTGAAGTCGGTACACAGGTCCGGACCGGCCCGGAAGGTGGCCGAATTCTTCGAGCAGGTGGGCCGCTGACAGGGCTTCGAGCAGCGTGGCGGCCTTCTCGCGCGGGAGCACGCAGGCCGCCGCAACCATGTCGGGGTCGATGTCGAAGGCGGGCAGCGAGGCGAACAGCCGGTATACGCGGGCGGCGTCCGGCTGCAGTGCCTTGTAGGCGCTGTCCGATGCTGTCGCCGCGGCTTGGTGATGGTGGTGACCGGCTGAGTGTCCGGGGACGGTCGGGTCACCTGGTCGGCTCTGGTTCATCTTTTGCCTCTGGGCGGTGTGAATGGTGGTCAGTTGTGCCGTTGAGAGGACGGACGATGGCTGTTTTCATGGAGAGGTTCATGCTCGGGATGGGGCTGCGAAGGTGCACCAAGTGGTCGTGCCGTCTGGAGACGTTCCCCAGTCACCGTCGTGCTCGGCGACGATGCATGTGACGAGATGAATTCCCCGCCCGCTCTCGGAAAGCGGTTCGGTGTCTCGCCTCTGCGGACGTTCAGAAGACTCGTCCCTCACTCGGATCACGACTGCGCCGTCCTGATAGCCCATTGAGAAACCGACGCTCTCGCCGCGGCCGTGTTCGAGGGCGTTGGTGATGAGTTCGCTGACTGCGAGTGTGACGGGTTCAAAGAGTTCGGGAAGGTGGTGATCCCGCAACCAAGCTGAGGCAAGTCCACGCATCTCCCTGACACGAAGCGCATCCTCGGGACGCAGGCCCTCGCCGAAGTCTCGCGCCTTGCAAGTGAACACCACTTCCATCCAGCGGAATTGTCGGACCCGCCAATCTCCAGGAATCGCATCGCACGCCGACGTTGCATTTTCGTCGAGCAGATGAACAAGATCACGAGCTGCCCGTGCGAGATACTGCCAACTGTCTGACTGTCGAGGGGTCTGAAGCCACACCCGGGCATTGCTGATGGCCGCGCCTTCGATGGGGAGGAGGCCGCTGTCGCGACGGTTCGCCATTTCTTCCACTGCCGGGATCAATACCGTGATGTAGTGGCGGATCTGATCACTCTCAGCTGTCCCCAAGGACAAGTTGAGCGAGGCTGATTTAAGGGCCCGATTCACCGCCTCGCGGATCGTACACACCTCCAGAACGCGGTGCGGGGAAGGCTTCTCACTCACCAGGAACCTCCCTCGCTGCCGGTCTGTCATCGGGTCACCAAGCAAACCCTGTTTCCAGCCCCGCGGGGAGGTCTCCACGGTCGGGAAGGTGGTCAAACTGGTAAAAGATCATTTTGCGCGTCTTGGTGCACAGCGGCATGATTGATGGCTACCTTCAGCTCACTTCCCACAACATCCTGCTGTCGCTTGAGGTTCCATGGTGGTAAGTGTGGTGAAGAATCACTTGAACGCGAGGAGGGCCCGAATGGCGCGCACACGGAACGAACGCCTGGCCGGTCTCCTGGGCGAAGCTGGCTGGTCTCGCGCGCAGGCCGCTGCCGCGTTCGTACGGGTGGCCCAGCAGAATGGCACCGAGGACCTCACTCACATTGGTCGTGGCCACATCACTATGTGGGTGGGTGGGTCCATCCCGTCGGGACAGGCCCCCGTAATCTTGTGCGAGGCGCTGTCCCGCCGTCTTGGTCGAGCTATCACCATGGATGAACTCGGGTTTGCAGCTCCCACCTCGTCGGTGCGCAGCGCGATGGATTGGCGCGTCGATCCGTTGATCGCGCTGACCGACTTAGGGAGGCTCGACTTGGATGTGATCCGTCGGCACGTGCTGTCGAACACCGTGTACTCGGTTGCGGGACTCACTTTGCCCCAGGAGGCATGGTGGTCGGATATGGCTGCTCACCGGCCCGATCGTGAACTTTCGCGCGCTCGCAAGGTAGGGCGCAGCGACGTCGATAGCGTTCAAGAGATAGTGGCAACCTTCTCCCGAATCGATCAGCGGCGAGGCGGAGGCCACGGTCGCCGAGCCCTCGTCGAGTATCTACGAACGGACGTTGCAGGCTTCCTCAGCGGCCACTTCTCCAACGCCCAGGTACGCCGCGACATGTTCTCGGCAGCGGCGGAACTGGCTTACCTCTCCGGCTGGATGGCCTTCGATAACCAGCAGCACGCCATCGCACAGCACTATTTCACCCTCTCGGTGAAGCTCGCAGCAACTGCCGACAACCCACCGCTCGTTGGGCACATCCTCCGTGCCATGGCCCACCAAGCCGTGGACCTCGGACATCATCAGCAAGCCCTGCACCTGGCAACAGCATCTATGAACGACAAGCGGTACAACTTGGCTACTCCGCGCGAGCGGGCACTCCTTGGAGTCATCTACGCCCGCAGTCTTGCGGCGACTGGTCAGAAGCATGCCGCTGCCCAGGCGCTGCTGAAGGCGGAAGATGATCTGACGGCGGCCACCCCCGACATCAAGGAACCGAGCCGGACCTTCTTCTTCGCGGAGGCAAGCCTTGCGCACGAGACGGCGTGCACACTTCGCGACAGCGGCGACCCCAAAGGGGCGGTGAGGGAGTTCCGTCGTAGCGTAAAGACACGGAAGGCATCCAGCTTCCGCCGCACCCATGCAGTCACCCTTGGTTACCTTGCCTCGGTTCAGGCATCTCAGGGCAGCCTCGAGGAGGCCTGTTCGACTTGGTCGCGGGCACTGGACGCCATGGAGGACGGCGTCTACTCCGGTAGGGCCAGGGACACCGTGGTGAATATGCGCAGGTTGTTGTCCCCGTACCGGCCTCGTGGAGTCCCGTTCATCAGCGAGCTCGATGCCCGAGCCGCCGCGTACCTGTCCCGAGTAGATTGATCGCACAAGGGGTGCGGGGCGCGGGCAGTCCTCCGTACACCTGGACCGGAGACGGATTGAGGGGAAGAGCATGATCGGTGCGCTCGAAATCAAGCCCATCGGGACTGTCGTCGGCGGGCGCGCTGAGCCGACGGACGACCACTGGAGCGGCACGGCTGTTATCCGGCTCGATCCGAGCTTCCCGGCGGAGGTGGTCCGAGGTCTCGACGAGTTCTCGCACCTGCTGGTCGTGTGGCACTTCCACAAGGCTTCGCCTGATGATGTCGCCCTGCATGCTCGCAGCCCGCGGAACAACCCCAGGTGGCCCGCCACGGGAACGTTCGTGCATCGCAATCACCGTCGACCGAATCAACTTGCCCAATCCTTCCCCCGTCTTCTGAAGGTCGACGGCCTGGATCTTCACGTGACGGACCTGGACGCCATCGACGGCAGCCCTGTTCTCGACCTCGCGCCCTATTTCAAGGAGATGGGCCCACGAGGCGAGGTGTCCGGGCCCAGCTGGCCGGGCGAGATGCTTGCGGACTACTGGGGCGGCTGAGTTAACGAACCAGGAGGGCCACCGGGAGTTGGTCCAGGAGGTCGGCCAGCGGGGTGGGGGTCTCGGCTGTTCGGTTGGTCAGCAGGTTTCGCCAGGGGCCGGGAGGGAGGGGGAGGTGGGTGCGGGGGTCCCAGCCGCCTGACTCCGTGAGGCGGTGGGAGAGGCGGGTGATGATGGTGATGGCGCCGGTGTTGGTGGCGTCGGTGGCGTCGGTGGCGGCTGTGCGGAGGAACGCTACGCAGTGGGCGGATGCCGGGCCCGCGGCGATCAGGGGGGTGTAGTGGCTGCCGGGGCCGAACCAGTGTGGGTGGTCGTGGCGCAGCCGCAGCGCCGCGCGGGTGAGCAGCAGCTTCTCGGCGGACAACGGGTCGTCGGCCGGTGGGGTGGCGTCCAGGGTGGGCGGGCGGCGGTTGTCCGGGTCGACCAGGGCGCGGTAGGCGCGTTCGGTGTCCAGGTACAGGTCGGGCACGCCCGGCATGGTCAGGTGCAGCAGGGCCGCGCCGAGCGTGTTGGCCCGGGCGGGGGCGGCGATTTCGGCCTCGAACGCCGCCCATGCCGGGGAGCGGGGGTCGCTTGGTCCGGCTTCCAGGTACGCGGTCACGGCGTCCTCGTAGGCGGCGTTCTGCTCGGTCCAGGTGGTGTGCAGACCCGCTTCGCGGACCGCCTTGTGCACCGCCGGGACGAGGCGTTCCGGGTCCGGGGTGCCGAGGCCGAGCGCGGTCTGCCAGGCCGTCCAGGCGAGGTGCGGATCGGGGGCCTCCGGCTGGGGCGCCAGGTCCGCGAGCAGCCGTCCCCACCAGGCCGGGGACTCGGTGAGGGCCGCGATCCGGGCCCGTACGTCCGCGCTGCGCTTGGTGTCGTGGGTGGTCAGCACCGTGCCGGTCGTCGGCCAGTCGCGCAGCGTCCGGGCGGCGAAGGCGTGGAAGTCCTCGGGGGAGACGGCCGGGTGTCCCGGGTTGCCGCCCACCTCCGCCGCCGAGAGCAGCGGGGTGTAGCGGTAGAAGGCGGTGTCCTCGACGGACTTGGCGCGCAGCGCGGCGGCGGTCTGGGCGAAGCGGGCGCAGAAGTCGTGGTGGTCCGGGCCGTCGCCGAGCCTGCCGAGCGCCGCGTCCCGCACGGTGTCCACTGCCCGGGCCTCGTCCATGACGGTGAAGGCGGTATGGGCGTCCCGCGCGGCCCGGTGCAGCAGCTCGGCGTCCGTCCCTGTCGCCGGGGCGTCGACCGTGGCGTACGGGCGGTACACCGGCAGCCGTACCAGCAGTGCGCGGATCGCCGTGCGCAGGGCCCAGGGCGCGTGGTCGCGCAGGGGCATCGAGGCCGCGCAGATCCGGGCGGCGGTGCGGGTCAGGCGTTCCACCTCGGTGGCCAGTTCATGCGTCACGACGTGCTCGGCGGCGCGGCGGACCGTGGCCGACCAGTCGCCGCCACGGTCCGGCGGGGCGGCGGTGAAGCTCAGGTAGGCGGCGGTCAGCTTCTCCAGGCCGTCCGGGTCGACGAAGAGGCCGTCGATGTGGTGCAGCGCGTCGTAGCCGGTGGTCCCGGCGACCGGCCAGGAGGCGGGCAGTGGTTCGTCGCGGGCGAGGATCTTCTCGACGACGGTCCAGCGGCCCTCGCCGCCCGTGGCCGCCCGTACCGCCTCGTCCAGCGCCCGCAGGTAGCCCTCGGGGTCGGCGAGGCCGTCCGGGTGGTCCACCCGCAGCCCGTCGATCACCCCGTCGCGCAGCAGCTCCAGCAGCTTGGCGTGGGTCGCGTCGAAGACCTCCGGGTCCTCGACGCGTACCGCGATCAGCTCGGAGATGGTGAAGAAGCGGCGGTAGTTCAGCTCGGTGCGGGCCAGCCGCCACCAGCCGAGCCGGTACCACTGGGCGTCCAGCAGCTCGGCGAGCGGCAGCCGCTCGGTGCCGGGCCGCAGCGGGAACTCGTGGTCGTAGTAGCGCAGCACCCCGTCGTCCCCGGGCCGCAGCCGCTCCCGCTCGTCGCCGAGCGGCCCGCCGAGCACGGGCAGCAACACCTTGCGGCTGTGCTCGGCCCAGTCGATGTCGAACCACCGGGCGTAACGCGACTCGGGGCCGTCCCGCAGCACCCCCCACAGCGGCCCGTTGAGCCGTTCCGGAACGGGCACCGCCATATGGTTCGGCACGATGTCGGCGATCAGCCCGAGGCCGTGCGCGCGGGCCGTGCGGGCGAGGGCGCGCAGCCCCTCCTCGCCGCCCAGCTCCGCCCGTACGGCGGTGGGGTCCACGACGTCGTAGCCGTGCGTCGACCCGGGGCAGGCCTCCAGGACGGGGGAGAGGTGCAGATGCGACACGCCGAGGGAGGCCAGATAGGGGACCGCGCGCTCGGCGGCCGCGAAGGGGAAACCGGGCTGGAGCTGAAGCCGGTAGGTGGCGGTGGGCGCGGTGGGGTAAGCCGGGGCGGGATGAGCCGGGGTTCGGTCAGCCATCATATGAACGTACGTACCCGCGCGGGGCGCCTCATGAGATGCCGCACCCCCATCCGGGTGCGCCCGGCTTCCCTCCGGGGCCTCTGCCCGGCCCGCGCTGCGGCTTCAGGAAGAGGTGGCCACCAGCAGGTCGACCAGGTAGGTCTCCTCCACCGTCCCGTCCGGGAAGATCTCGCGCAGGCGACCGCGCTCGTCAGCGAGGAACGCTTGGGCATCGGCCTCGCCGAGAACGAGAAACGCCGAATAACTGGCGATGTTGGCGAGGTGTGTGTCGAGGGGAACGGCTCGGCTCCAGCGCATTTGGCGGCGCGTGGAGTGGAGACCGGAGAGGCCCGCGAGCCGGACGGCACTGCTGTCGTCGGGACGCGCTTGGGGGACCGAACTCGCTCCGCAACGGGTGGTGATGCGCTCGGCCTGGGCGGCGATCCACGGCACGTCGAAGGCGGTGGTGTTCCACCAGAGCGCCAGCGCGCCGCCCGGACGCAGGACGCGCAGCGCCTCGGGGACGGACCGGTCGGTATCGGTCCAGTGCCAGGACTGCGCGTACGTGATCAGGTCGCAGGAGGCGCCGGCGAGTGGCAGGGCATTGCCGTCGCCCCGGACGATCGGCAGGTCCGGAAGCATGCGGCGGAACTGGGCAGCCATGCCGTCACCCGGCTCGACGGCGATCACATCGGCGCCGCGCTCGTGCAGTAAGGCGGTGGCGATTCCGGTGCCCGCGCCGATGTCGGCGACCCGGGCGCCGGGGAGGGGGCGTCCCATGAGCTCCTCGACGGTATCCAGGAGGGCAGGCGGGTAAGAAGGGCGGTTCGCGGCGTACTGCGCGGCGGCAGCGTTGAACGAATGGGCACGCGACTTGTCAGGCATCCGCCCATCCTCGTCGCGCCGGGGCGATACCCCAAGAGGAACGGGTCGATACCCAAGGCCCCTCAGGCCGGGCGCTGGAGGACCGTCAGGCTGCGGTCCAGCAGGGTCAGCCGGTCGCCCGCGGCGACCTTCTGGCCGCTGCCCGGCTCCACGCCCTCCGGGATCGCCGTGTCCACGATGACCTGCCACTGCTTGCCGTGGTCGACGGGGACGACGAAGTCCAGGGGCTCGTGGTGGGCGTTGAAGAGCAGCAGGAAGGAGTCGTCGGTGATGCGCTCGCCCCGCACCCCCGGCTCGGAGATCGCGCTGCCGTTGAGGAAGACCGCGAGGGACTTGGCGTGGGCGGCCTGCCAGTCGCGCGGGCGCATCTCCTCGCCCTCGTGGGTGAACCACGCGATGTCGGACAGCTCGTCGTGGGTGCCCTCCACCGGGCGGCCGTGGAAGAAGCGGCGGCGGCGGAAGACCGGGTGGTCGCGGCGGAGCCAGATCAGGGAGCGGGTGAAGCGGAGCAGCTCCAGGGCCTCCCGGTCGCCCTCGGCGGCGTCCTTGCCGGCGAGCGGCCACCGGACCCAGGAGACCTCGTTGTCCTGGCAGTACGCGTTGTTGTTGCCGTCCTGCGTGCGGGCGAACTCGTCGCCGTGGCTGAGCATGGGCACGCCCTGGGAGAGCATCAGGGTGGCGATGAAGTTGCGCATCTGGCGGCGGCGCAGCGCCCGGACCCCGGGGTCGTCGGTCTCGCCCTCGGTGCCGCAGTTCCATGAGCGGTTGTAGCTCTCGCCGTCCTGGTTGGACTCCCCGTTGGCCTCGTTGTGCTTCTCGTCGTAGCTCACCAGGTCGCGGAGGGTGAAGCCGTCGTGGCAGGTGACGAAGTTGACGGAGGCGAGCGGGCGGCGGCCGTCGTTCTGGTAGAGGTCGGAGGAGCCGGTGAGCCGGGAGGCGAATTCGGCCAGCGTGCGCGGCTCACCGCGCCACAGATCGCGCACCGTGTCCCGGAACTTTCCGTTCCACTCGGTCCACAGCGGCGGGAAGTTCCCCACCTGGTAGCCGCCCTCGCCGACGTCCCACGGCTCGGCGATCAGCTTCACCTGGCTGACCACCGGGTCCTGCTGCACCAGGTCGAAGAACGACGACAGCCGGTCCACCTCGTGGAACTGACGGGCCAGCGTCGCCGCCAGATCGAAGCGGAAGCCGTCCACCCGCATCTCGGTCACCCAGTACCGCAGCGAGTCCATGATCAGCTGGAGTACCTGCGGACTGCGCATCAGCAGGGAGTTCCCGGTGCCGGTGGTGTCCATGTAGTACCGCCGGTCCTCGGTCAGCCGGTAGTACGAGGCGTTGTCCAGCCCCCGGAACGAGAGCGTCGGGCCCAGGTGGCTGCCCTCGGCGGTGTGGTTGTAGACGACGTCGAGGATGACCTCGATGCCCGCCTGGTGCAGCGCCCGCACCGCCGATTTGAACTCCAGCACCTGCTGCCCCCGGTCGCCCCAGGACGCGTAGGCGTTGTGGGGGGCGAAGAAACCGATGGTGTTGTAGCCCCAGTAGTTGGCGAGCTCCGCGTCGACCAGCCGGTGGTCGTGGACGAACTGGTGTACGGGCATCAGCTCCAGCGTGGTGACGCCCAGTTCCGTCAGATGTTCGATGATCGCCGGATGGGCCAGCGCCGCGTAGGTCCCGCGCAGCTCGTCCGGAAGCCGTGGATGGCGCATGGTCAGGCCCTTCACATGGGCCTCGTAGATGACCGTGCGGTGGTAGTCGGTGCGCGGCGGCCGGTCGTCGCCCCAGTCGAAGTACGGATTGACCACGACCGAGGCCATCGCGTGGGGGGCCGAGTCCAGGTCATTGCGCTTGTCGGGGCGGTAGAAGTGGTAGCCGTAGACCTCCTCGCCCCAGTCGATCTTTCCGCTGATGGCCTTGGCGTACGGGTCCAGCAGCAGCTTGGCTGAATTGCAGCGGTCTCCGTGCTCCGGCTCGTACGGGCCGTGGACCCGGAAGCCGTAGCGCTGACCGGGCATGATGCCCGGCAGATAGGCATGGCGGACGAACCCGTCGGTCTCGCGCAGCTCGACCGCCGTCTCCGAGCCGTCGTCGTGCAGTAGACACAGTTCGATCCGCGTGGCGGCCTCGGAGAACACCGCGAAGTTGGTTCCGGCGCCGTCGTACGTGGCGCCCAGGGGATAAGCGTGTCCCGGCCAGACCTGCATACGGCGACTCTTCCACTTCTTCTCCCGGGGCCGCGCGCACCGCCGACCCCGGACCGGACCGACCGACGACGCATCCTTTCCCAACTTCCGCGCGAGAACGGCGGTTTCCGCGGAACTTCCGCGTAACGGAGGCAACCTACGGCCATATCGGTTCGTCCTACCGAGTGACCTTGAGGTATGCGATATCCGGCTATCCCGGGGCATACAGATAGATGGGATCACTGGGGGGATTGGGGAAGAACGTGCGCAAGTTGAACCATCGCCATCTGGGGAGACTGATGGCGGGCGCGGCCGTGGCCGCCACGGCGTCGGCGGTCATGATCGGGGTGACGCTGCCGGACAGCGCGTCCGGCGACGAGGGGAAGGGCGGCGGACCGCAGAGTTCCGCGGCGGAGCAGGGGCAGGCGGCCCGGCAGTTCCCCGGCGTGGTCGAGTCCGCGCCCGTCCAGGTGAAGTCCGGCACCGGCCGGGACCCGCTCACCGACACCGAGCTGAAGCGCGCCCGGTCGCTCGCGCTCGGCCATGCCTTCCAGAGCAGCGGCAAGGACGTCACGGGCGGCCGGGGCCCGGAGCAGCTCTCCACCGACCTCGCCGAACTGACTCCGGACGAGGCCGGCGCGGCCGATCCGCCCCGCCGCGCCGACGTCACGTTCTACGACTACAGCGACGACACCTATGTGACGAAGACCGTCGACCTGGGCTCGGGCAAGGTCGAGCACACCGACACCCAGCGCGGCGTCCAGCCGCCGCCCGACCGGGACGAGGCGCGCGAGGCGGCCCGGCTGCTGATCGCCGACAAGCTCGGTCAGGGGCTCAAGAACGACTTCAAGGACGCCACCGGCAAGGCGCTGACCAGCCCCGATCAGCTGCTCGTCACCGGCTTCGTCTACCGCACGGGCGTGGACGGCCCGGGCCCCGCCGCCACCCGGGACTGCGGCAAGCACCGCTGCGTACGGCTGTTCACCAGGATCGCGGGCGGCCCCTGGATCGACACCCGGCAGCTGGTGATCGACCTCAGCGCCCGCTCCGTCGCCCGGCTGGGCTCGTAGGACATCTCCGTACGCCCCGCGCCCTCACAGCCGGGCTCGTAGGACCCCTCCGTACGCCCCGCGCCCTCACCCCCTCTGTGACAGGAGCCAACCCCATGCGTGCCATGCGTGCCATGCGTGAAAGAAGGCTGAGCAGGACCCGCACCCGGTTCGCGGCGGCCCTCGGCGCCTCGGCGCTGATCGGCTCGGTGGCCGTCGCCGCCGGACCGGCGCAGGCCGCGCCGCGGACACCGGCCAAGGCCCCGGCGGCCGCCGCGGACTGCAGCGCCGCCTACCAGATCCAGGAGACCCTGGACGGCGGCACCGTCTGGCGGATGTGCTGGCACTACGAGAGCAAGGCCGGGCTGGTGCTCGACGACGTCTCGTATCAGCCCAAGGGCGAAGCCCGCCCGATCAAGGTGCTGACGTCGGCGAAGCTCGGCCAGATCCACGTCCCGTACGACGACGGCAAGGCCGAGTACGACGACCTCACCGGGCAGGGCTTCGCCCAGGGGCTGCAGCAGCTGGCCCCGGCCGAATGCCCCGGCGGCACCATCAAGACCGTACGGGTGCCGGACGCCTGGGACCCCGCCCACCCGAACATCAAGGGCCTGTGCGCCACCACCCGGGCCCGCGGCCACGCCTACCGCATGAACGACGGCCAGAAGCTCTACCAGGCCCAGGGCAAGGACCTGCTGGTCTACACCGTCAACCAGGTCGGCTGGTACGAGTACATCACCGAGTGGCGGTTCGCCGGTGACGGCACCATGTCGATGCAGGTCGGCGCCACCGGCACGCTCTCCCCGGTGGACTACGACGCGGGCGACGGCCGGGGCTGGCCGATCGGCAAGGGCGCCAAGGACTACGCCACCAGCCATGCCCACAACGTCTTCTGGCGGCTGAATTTCGGCCTCGACGGCTCGCCGAAGAGCAAAGTCGAGCAGTACGACTCCAAGACCACGGTCACCGCCGGCCGGACCCCCACGACCAAGACCACCCGAACCCCGGTCGGCAAGGAGCTGGCGGGCGACGCGGCCGGGTCGCGCTGGTGGCGTGTGGTGAGCACGGCGGGCAAGAACAAGGACGGCCATCCGCGCAGCTACGAGATCGTTCCCGGCCACACCAGCAAGTACCAGGGACGCAGCTATACCAAGCACGACGTCTACTTCACGCAGTACAACAAATGTGAACAGTTTGCGAGCAACAATCTGGCGAACTGCGGTGCCGGGGCCGGTAAGAGCGTCGACAAATGGGTCAATGGCCAGACCCTGACCCACCCGGTGGTGTGGGTCAACATCGGGTTCCACCACATCGCCCGTGATGAGGACCAGGAACCGATGCCGCTGCACTGGCAGGGCTTCCAGCTCGCGCCCCGCGATGTGACCGCGATGAACCCGCTGACGCCGCCTGCACTCTCCGGTCACAACGGCCATACACAAGAATAAGGTTGACCTTCAGCCCGACCGGAGTGTCGCACCGCCCCCTGCCGAGCAGTAGTCTGCGGTGATCGTTGGAGCGGGGGCGGAAGGCGGTGCACAGGTGAGCTCGGGCGGGCTGGAGCTGCCCCCTGGTGACGGAGGTCCCGGGGGCGACGGCTCCACCGAGGCACCCCCCGGCGCGGTGTCCCTGGTGCGGCCGATGGAGATCGGAGCGGAACTGGACTGGGGCGCCGACGCCTGGGCCGAGGTGCGGACGCGGGCACGGCGGGCCGGGCGGGCCTACATCTGGCTGAATCTGGTCGAACAGCGGCTGCGTGCGGTGGTCGGCGCGGTGCTTCGGCCGATCTACGAACCCGTCCACGGCGCCGACTGGGTCATCGCCGCCGCCGGACCGGCCGGCCAGGAGTGGGTGCAGCGGGCCGTGGCGGTACGGGAGGTGAGCCGCCGCAAGGGCTATCTGCTCGACCCGGCCGACGACAACGTGCTCAGCTTTCTCACCCTGCCCCAGCTGCGCGAGCTCCTCGTCCAGCACTGGCCGTGCTTCGAGCCCTACCTGGACGACCGGCGCGAGGTGGAGCTGGCTCTCGACGAGCTGGAGGTCGCCCGCAACGTCGTCTCCCGCAACCGCGCCCTGTCCGGGACCGTGCTCGCCCAGGCCGAGCGCGCCTCCGCCCGGCTGCTGGAGATCCTCGGCAGCGGCACCGGGAACCCCGCCACCGACCGGCTGCCCATCGACGCCGTCGAGGACCTGGTCGGCGACCGGTACGCGGACGTGGTGGGCGTCCACTCCGACCGGGTGCGGCTCCAGCGGCAGCTGCCCGTCGAGGACCTGTTCGCGGGCGCCCGGCGGCTGGACGCGGTCGGCATCGGGCTTAACCTCCTGGTCCAGAACTACTCCGGCCGCCGCCTGGTCCGGCTGGCCGAGGCCGGGTGCCGGGCCCGGCTGCTCTTCCTCAACCCCGCGAGCAGCGCGGTGCGCAGGCGCGAGCGCGAACTGGGGCTCAAGAAGGGCGAGCTGAGCCGCTCGGTGGAGATGAACATCCTCCATATGCGCCGGGTGCGTGCCGCCCTGCGCGACCCGGGCGCCTTCGAGATCCACGTCTTCGACGAGACCCCCCGCTTCACCGCCTACCTGGTCAACGGCGACGGCTCCGACGGTCTCGCGGTCGTCCAGTCCTATCTGCGCAAGGCCCGTGGCATGGAGGCCCCGGTCTTGGTGCTGCGCGGCGGCGGCCGTGGCCGTGGCCACGAGGTGGTGCGCGAGGGGCGCGACCCGAACGAGGGCGACGGCGGGCTCTTCGGCACCTACCGCGAGGAGTTCGAGAGCGTCTGGTCGGACTCCCGGCCGGTCTCCTGAACTCTGGAGGGCGGGTCGCGGTGGTCTTGTCCGTACCGGCCGGACTGGAGACGATCAGAGCGCGGATGCCCGGCCTGGGCCGACACGGGAGGTGGCCAAGTGGCGGAAGAGCGCACGGAGCCGGGGGAAGCGCGGGAGCCGGAGGAATCGGGGGAGTCGGGGGAGCCGGGGGAATCGCGGGAGTCGCCCGAATCCACGAACGAGCGGGAGTCGCCCGAATCCACCACCGTTGTGGTGATCGGCGCGGGCCCGGCCGGGCTGACCGTCGCCAACCTGCTGCGGCGCAGCGGCATCGACTGCGTGGTCCTGGAACGCCGGTCCGGTGAGCGCGTGGCGCAGCGCCAGCGGGCGGGCATCGTCGAAACCCGCGCCGTGCGGATGTTCACCTCGTGGGGGCTGGCCGATCAAGTCCTCGGCGGCCCCCCGTCCGACGGCTTCATGGAGTTCCGCGTGGACGGCGAGAGCCACCTCGTGTCCGACGACGACGGCTCCGAAGGCCCCCGGGCCCGCCTCTGCACCCAGCAGATGCTGGTCCAGAAGCTCACCGCCGCCTACCTCGCCGACGGCGGCGACCTGCGCTTCGAGGCCGCCGACATCTCCCTGCACGATGTGGCCGGTGACCGCCCGACCGTCCGCTACCGCGCCGCCGACGGCACGCGCCGCGCCCTCACGTGTGCCTTCGTCGCCGGTTGCGACGGTGACCGTGGCGTCAGCCGGACCGCCGTACCCGACGGCGTTCTCACCACCCATACCTTCGATCACGGCATCGGCTGGCTCACCGTCCTGGCCGACGCCCCGCCCCCGGCCCGCCCGCTCCTCGCCGTCAGTTCCCACGGCTTCGCCGCCCACTTCGCCCGTGGCCCGCACGCCAGCCGCTACTACCTCCAGTGCCCGCCCGACGACCACCCCGAGGCGTGGCCCGACAGCCGCGTCTGGGACGCCCTGCGCACCCGGTTCGCCGACCCCGCCCTCGTCGCCGGGCCGATCACCGACCGCGAGATCTTCCGGCTGCGCGGCCACGTCCACGACCCCATGCGGTACGGCCGCCTCTTCCTCGTCGGCGACGCCGCCCACATCGTCTCCCCGCTGGGAGGCAAGGGCATGAACCTCGCCCTCTACGACGCGGACCTCTTCGTCCGCGCCGTCCGGGACTCCGTCCACGACCACGACGACACCGGCCTGGACGCCTACTCGCGGCGCTGCCTCCGCCGGGTCTGGAACGACCAGGAGTTCTCCCACTGGCTGACCCGGACCCTCCACGACGCCGGTGACGACGCCGGTGACGACGCCGAGTCCGGCTCCTTCCGGCGAGGACTGGCCCGCGCCAGGCTCGACCGCCTCTTCACCTCCCGCAGCGCCGCCCGCACCTTCGCGGAACTCCTCGCCGGGGTGAACCCCGCCCCGACGGATCGATAGCCTGCGTCTCCATGAGGCGTCCGTGGATTCTGCCGGTGTTGATCGTGCTCTGCGGCTCGGCCGTCGCGGCTGTGCTGCTCTTCAAGGGGGACACCGTCGCGGCCGTGGCGCTCTGGCTGGTGTTCGCGGTGCTCGCGGGCGTGAACTCGCCGCTGATCTTCCCGAGGTCGGTGAGCGAGCCGGAGGCGCGGCGCCGCAGCGCGGCCGACGGCCGTCCGGTGGTCTACTGGCGGCCGGGCTGCGCGTACTGCGTGCGGCTGCGTACCCGGTTGGGCCGTCGCGCCCGGAAGGCGCACTGGGTCAACATCTGGCGCGACCCGGCCGGAGCGGCGGCGGTGAGGGCGGTCAACGACGGCGATGAGACCGTGCCGACCGTCGTCGTGGGAGGCCAGGCGCACGTCAACCCCGATCCCGTCTGGGTGCGCGAACAGCTCTCCCAGCTCGCGTGACGACCGGTTTCCCCGTACCGGTTTCCCCGTACCGGTTTCCCCGTACCGCTTGCCTTCGAGCGCGCTTCAACTCCTACCGTTCACCCCCATGGAGACCATGGCGCACAACAGGACGCTGGGCCGTAGTGGCATCGAGGTGAGCGCCCTCGGCTTCGGCTGCTGGGCCATCGGCGGCGAGTGGTGGTCCGTCGACGGGCAGCCGCTGGGCTGGGGCAGGGTCGACGACGACGAGTCCGTACGGGCGGTCCGGCGCGCACTCGACCTCGGTGTCACGTTCTTCGACACCGCCGACGCGTACGGCACCGGCCACAGCGAACGCGTGCTCGGCCGCGCGCTCGGGAAGCGCCGCGGCGATGTCGTCGTCGCGACGAAGTGGGGCAACGTCTTCGACGAGCGCACCCGGACCCGCGAGGGCCAGGACGACTCCCCGGAGCATGTACGCCGCGCCCTGACCGCCTCCCTGCGGCGGCTGGACACGGACTACATCGACCTGTACCAGCTCCATATCTCCGACGCCGACCCCGAACGCGCCGCCCAGTTGCGCGAGGTCTGCGAGGAGCTGGTGCGCGAGGGGAGCGTCCGCGCGTACGCGTGGAGCACCGACGACCCCGCCCGGGCCGCCGTCTTCGCCGAGGGCCCGGGGTGCGCGGCCGTCCAGCACCGGCTGAACATCCTCCAGGACGCGCCCGAACTCCTCGCCCTGTGCGCGGAGTCGGACCTCGCGAGCATCGACCGCAGCCCTCTCGCCATGGGACTGCTCACCGGCAAGCACGCCCCCGGGCGCGCCCTGGAGAGCGGGGACATCCGCAACGCGCCCCCCGCCTGGCTGCCGGGGTTCACCGCGAACGAGGGCGCCGACCCGGTCTGGCTCCAGCGGGTCGACGCCCTGCGGTCCGTCCTCACCAGCGACGCCCGCACCCTCGCGCAGGGCGCCCTCGCCTGGATCTGGGCCCGGAGCACGCGGACGATCCCCATCCCCGGCTTCCGTACGGTCGCCCAGGCCGAGGAGAACGCGGGCGCGATCGCCAAGGGGCCGCTCAGCCCCCAGCAGATGGCCGAAGTCGACCGGACTCTGGGGCGGTGAGCGTGGTGGCGGCCGGCTGAGGGGACCGTACGGTACGGGCCGTCCAGCGGCCGTCGGTGCGGGTGATGTGGACCGGGTGGTCGAAGCACTTGGTGAGGTGGTCGGTGGTCACGACCTCGTCCACACCGCCCGACGCCAGGCACTGCCCGTCGCGCAGCAGCATCGCGTGGGTGGTGGACGCGGGCAGCTCCTCCAGATGGTGGGTCACCAGGACCGTGGCCAGCTCCGGGTGGGCGAGGCGCAGCGCGTCCAGGCTGTCCAGCAGCTGTTCGCGGGCGGCCAGGTCGAGGCCGGTGGCCGGTTCGTCGAGCAGCAGCAGCCGGGGCTCGGGCATCAGCGCCCGGGCGATCAGCACCCGGCCGCGCTGCCCCTGGGAGAGCGTCGGCCAGCGCGCGTCGAGCTTGTCGCCGATGCCCAGGGTGGTGAGCAGCCGCTCGGCCCGCTCGCGCTGGGCGGGGTCGGGGCGGCGGCGGGGGACCGGCTCGACGGTGTTGGTCAGCCCGGTCAGGACGACGTCCCGCGCCCGCAGCGGGGAGCGCAGTGGATGCCGGGGGTCGACGTGGCCCACGTACGCGCGCAGCTCCCGCAGGTCGACCCGGCCCAGGGTGCGCCCGAGCACCTCCACCGCGCCCCGGGTGGGGTGGGCGTGCGCGCCCAGCAGGCTGAGGAGAGTTGACTTGCCCGCGCCGTTGGGGCCGAGCAGGGCCCAGTGCTCGCCCTGGCGGACGGTCAGCGAGATGGAACGCAGCAGCTGGGCGCCGTCGCGGACCACATCGACGTCGTCGGCCTTCAGGACGGGGGCGTTCTGGGCGGGGGCGTGCGTCACTGTTCCTCCTCGGCGATGTGCGTCATCACGGATTCCAGGTTCTTCACGGTGGCGGCGACCGCGGCGTCGGGGTCGCCGTCCGCCAGGGCGTCCAGCAGCGCCGTATGGGCGCAGGTCAGATCGGGCAGCCCGGTCTCGTGGACGACCATCTCGACCAGCTCCTCGCGCAGCACCGGCAGGACGGCGGCGAACAGGCCGAGCAGCACGGCGTTGCCGGACAGCTCCACGACCGTGCGGTGGAAGGCCAGATCGGCGTCGACGAAGGCGGCGGGCCCGGCTCCGGCCGCCTTCTGGCGGCGCTTCAGATCGCCGGTGAGCCGGGTGAGGTCCTCGGGGCGCACCCGTCGCGCGGCCAGCCGGGCGGCCTCCACTTCGAGCGCCCGGCGGACCTGGTAGACCTCCAGCAGCCGGGCGCGGCGGAGCAGTTGCCGTACGTCGCGAGCCTCCCGCGCGTCCCGTGGCTCCTGGGCGGCGTAGGTGCCGGAGCCGTGGCGTACGTCCAGCAGGCCGTCGTGGGCCAGCAGTAGGACGGCCTCGCGCACCGAGGAGCGGCCGACGCCCAGTTCGGCGGCGAGGGCCACCTCGCTGGGGAGGCGCTCGCCGGGGCGCCAGCGGCCCTCGCCGAACATCGCGCGAAGAGCGTCCTCGACCTGCGGCACCACGCGCCCGCGGCGCGGCTGTGAGGCTTCCGCCATCTCGTCTCTCCCGACGGGCTGTTGATCATGTCCGATGGCCTCGCGGACTCTAACAGAAGTCCTCAGACGTCTGAGGACTTGGCCCGTACCGGTGGGCACAAGTGGTGCGCAACCGCCCGCAAACCGGCGCCCAAGCGGGCGGGCTCAAGCTGCCCTCGGGGGAAACACCACAGGCCGGAACCGGGGGGAGTGGTCCCGTGCACCTGCTCGATCTGCTCGCGGCCCGTGCCGAACCGGCGGCCGCGGTCCTCATGACCGTCACCCGGCGCTGCCCGCTCGCCTGCGCGCACTGCTCGACCGCCTCCTCGATGGCGAGCGAGCAGATCGACGCCGCCGTGCTGAAGCGTTTCGTCGGCACCTTCACCCCGGCCGACCGCCCCGAGTACGTCCTGCTGACGGGCGGTGAACCCCTGCTGCGGCCCCGGCTGGTCCGGGAGCTGGCGGAGCGCGTACGGGAGGTGGGCGGCCGGACCCAGTTGCTGTCCGGGATGTACTTCGCGGCCGGGGGCCGGATACCCGTACCGGTGCGGCGTGCCATCGACGCGGTGGACCACTTCGCGGCCAGCGTCGACGCCTTCCACGAACGCGAGGTGCCGCGCGCGGCGGTGCTGCGCGTCCTGCGGCAGCTCCTGGACGAGGGCAAGGACCTCAGCGTCCAGCTCACCGGCCGCACACCTGACGACCCGTACCTGCGCGAGGCCACCGAGGACATCCGCCGCGAACTGGACGACCGCGTCCCGGTCCTGGTGACCGTCGTACGGCGAGCGGGCCGCGCCCGAACCTGGCTCCCGGAGCCGGGGCCCGCCGCCGGGCACCGGAGCACCGTGCCTGTGCCGTGTTCGCTGGCCGCCTGGCCGGTGGTGTGCTTCGACGGCACCGTCGTGGGCTGTTGCAACCAGGACGTCGTCGACGCTGCCGCGCTCGGGCGCCTGCCCGATCATCTGCGGCTCGGGCACATCGCCCACGACGGCTGGGCGGCCATCCGCGAACGGCTGCTGGAACGCGCCCTGCTGCGCGGCATCCGGGCCTTCGGCCCTCGGCATCTGGCCTCGCTCGCGGGCGCCGGGTGCGACGGCTACTGCGCGGCGTGCGTGAACGCCCTCGGCGAGCCGGGGGCCGCCGCGCGGGCCGAGGCGGTGCTGGAGCGGCCGGGCGTGCGCGCGGTGGAGCGGCAGATCGCCCGGCTCACCCGCGAGGGCGGGGCGGAGACGTTTCTGCGGCGCTATGGGACCGAGGGATATCGCGAACTCGCCGCCCTCGGGCACGTAACGGGCGGTGCCCAATGACCGCCACGATCACCACGAGCGCCGCGCTCGACGCCAGGATCGGGCTGCTGCGGCCGGGGCTGCGGGCGACCCTGGCCCGGGTGTGGGCGGTGCCGGACCCGGCCGCCGTCTATCCCGAATACCTGCATCTGACACACCAGATCATCCGCGCGACCGTCCCCGTGATGGAGGCCGCCGCCGCCCGCAGCCGGGAGCTGGCGGACCGGGCGGGCGACCCGGTGGCGGCCGCGCTCGTCCCGTACTGGGCGAGCCACATCCCCGAGGAGCGGGGCCATGACACCTGGGTGTGCGAGGACCTGGCCGCCCTCGGCCATGACCCCGGCGAGCCCTGGCGGCGGATTCCGCCCGCCCCGGTGGCGGCGCTGGCGGGCGCGCAGTACTTCTGGATTCGGCAGCTCCACCCCGTCTGTCTGCTCGGCTATATCGCCGTACTGGAGGGCGACCCTCCGCACCCTCGCGCGGCCGAGCGGCTGAGCGCGCGCACCGGCCATCCGCGTGCCGCGTTCCGCACCCTCGCCCGCCACGCCGAGGAGGACCCCGGCCACCGGGACGCGCTGCGCCGTCTGCTCGACACGCTGCCGCTCGACACCCGGCTGCGGCGCGGGTTAAGCGTGTCCGCCCTGAACACCGTCCAGCTGCTGGTGGCCGCCTTCGGCGCCCTCGCCGACCAGTTCACCCCGCCGGGCGAGTTCACCCCGCCGGGCGACAGGAGCGTGTGATGGACCGGCTCTCGCTCACCGCGGCCCTGCGCCACCCCCGTTTCCGCCTGCTCTACGGCGGCCAGGCCATCTCCAGCGTCGGGGACTGGCTGGACTATCTCGCCCTCGTCGTCCTCCTCACCTACACCTGGGGCCACGGCGCGGGCGCGCTCGCCGCGCTCAGCGTGGCGGTGGCCGTCCCGATGGTGGCGCTCGCCCCGGTGGCCGGGGCGCTCGCCGACCGGATGAGCGACCGGATACGGGTGCTGGTCGGCTGCGATCTGCTCCGCGCGGCGCTGGCGCTCGGTTATCTCGCCGCGCCCAACCTGCCGGTGCTGCTGGGGCTCGTGGTGTGCAAGGTGTCCTTCGGGGCGCTGTTCAACCCCGTCCACCAGTCCACGCTGCGCTCGGTGGTGCCGGAGCAGGACCTGCTCTCCGCGATGTCGCTCACCGTCTTCACCAACCAGGCCGCCAAGGTGGCAGGACCGGCGATGAGCGGGCTGCTCATCGCGGGGTGGGGAGTGCGGGCGGCCTTCATCGTGGACGCCGTGACCTTCGTCGTCTCGGCCGCGCTGCTGTCCGCCGTACGGCTGCCACGCCGCCCGGACCCGAAGACCACGGCACCGGCCGGGGACGGGGAGCCCACGGGGCTGCGGGCGGACATCGCCGAGGGGATACGGTTCATCGCCCGCACCCCCGCGCTGATCGCGCTGATCGGCAGCGTCGCGGCGACCCTCTTCCTCGTCCTCACCTTCGACACCCTCTCCCCGCTGGCCATGCGCGAACTGGGCGTCGGCGAAACGTCCCTGGGCTACGTGGTGGCCGCGGTGGGACTCGGCGCGGCGCTCGGCACCCTGGCGATCAGCGGACGCGTCATGGAGGCGGGGCCGTTCGTGGTGCTGGGCGTGGCCCAGATCGTGGTCGGCGCGGCGGTCAGCGGCATCGGCACCGGACTGGGCCTCGGCGCCCACGGCATGGTCTGGCTGTGGATGCCCATCGCCGGGCTGCTCGGCTTCGCCGCCGCCGGGATCATGGTCGTCTTCCCGTACGTACTGCACCGCGAGACGCCCCCGGAGCTGACCGGCCGGGTCACCGCGATCGCCAACGCGTTCCCAGTGCTGCTCCAACTGGCCGCCCCACCGCTGGGCGCGGCGCTCGCCGGCTGGTCGGGCGTCGGCTTCGTGTTCCTGACCGCCGGACCCGCCCTCGCGGCGCTGGGAGCGGTGGTCTGGCTCTACGGGACGCGCGTCCGCCGCCACAGCCCGCGCAGCGACGATGAACAACCCCCACCACCCACCGGGAGGGCCGACACCATGCCGGACACACAGCGCCTGGACGCCCTGCGGGCCGCCGGGTTCCCCGTCGACGGACTCACCCCGGGGCAGCTGGACGCGCTCCACGGGCTCAGCGACGAGGAGGCCGACCTGCTGATCACCGTACAGCTGCGGCTCCACGCCACCGCCGACGAGGTGGAGGCGCACAGCGGGGAGCCCATCATCGGCGGCGTCCTGTTCTGAGCATTGACCTTCTGAGCTTCGACCTGGCCGAAGGGGGCGCCGTGCACGACATGAGCCGCAAGACCATCACCGTCGTCTTCTGCGACATGGTCGGCTCCACGGCGCTCAGCGAGCGGCTCGACGCGGAGGCGCTGCGCCATGTGATGCTGCGCTACTACGACCTGCTGCGCTCCTGCCTGGAACGGCACGGCGGCACCGTCGAGAAGTTCATCGGGGACGCGGTCATGGCCGTCTTCGGCATCCCCGTCGTACACGAGGACGACGCGCTGCGCGCCGCCCGCGCCGCCCTGGACATGCTGGCCGCCGTCGAGGCGTCGGGGGAGGAGCTGGAGCGCGAGACCGGCGCGCGGATCGCGGTGCGCATCGGCATCCACACCGGCGAGGTGGTCACCTCCGGCGCCGCCGACGCGGGCCACGCCCTGGTCTCCGGGGAAGCGGTCAACGTCGCCGCCCGGCTCGAACAGCACGCCCCCGCCGGGCAGATCCTCATCGGCGCCGACACCCACGGGCTCATCGCCCCCGCCGCCGAGACCGTCCCCGTCGAGCCGCTGACCGTACGGGGCAAGTCCGAGCCGGTGCCCGCCTGGCGGCTGACCGGCCTGCGGGACGAGGCCCGGGCGCTCGCCGGGCCGCCGCCCGCCCCCATGGTCGACCGGGGCGACGAACTGGCCCAGCTGCGCATGGCGTTCGCCCGGGTGGTGCGCGACCGCTCGTGCCATCTGGTGACCCTGTTCGGCGACCCGGGCGTGGGCAAGAGCAGGCTGGCCCGCGCGTTCGCGGCCGAGGCGGAACGTGACGGCGCGCTGGTCGCGGGCGCCCACTGCCCGCCGTACGGCAGCGCCGGACCGCTGGCCCCGCTCGCACCGCTGCTGACGCAGGCCCTGGGCCCGGACCCGCGGGCGCGGCTGGCCGAGGTGCTCGGCGGCGGCGAGGCCGAACGCGACGCCGCCACCGCGCTGGCCCGGCTCGCCCGCACCGGCGTCTCCGGCACCTCCTTCGACGAGACCCGCTGGGCGCTGCAACTGCTGTGCACCGCGCTGGCGGGGACCCGCCCGCTGGTCGCCGTCGTGGACGACCTGCACTGGGCGCACGCCGACCTGCTGGGCGCCCTCGACCACCTCGCCGACTGGGTTCAGGGCGCCCCCGTGCTGCTGCTGTGCGTCGCCCGGCCCGATCTGCTGGAGCGGCACCCCCAGTGGGGCAGCGGCAAGCTCAACGCCACCGCGCTGGTCGTACCGCCGCTCGCCGCCGACGACTGCCGCGAGCTGGTGCTGCGGCTGTACGAGCCCGCCGCCGACGCCGCTGCTGTCGCCGACCCTGAGGTGGTGCCGCATGCGGCGGCCGTCGCCCATGAGGAGACCGTGTCGCGGCTGGTGCACCGGTCCGAGGGCAACCCGCTGTTCGTCGAGCAGATCGTGGGGATGGTCAGCGAGAGCGACGACCCCCGGTTCGTCCCCCCGTCGGTGCGGGCCGTCGTCGCCGCCCGGCTGGACCGGCTGGAGCCCGCCGAACGGGCGGTGCTGGAGTGCGCGGCCGTCACCGGCGCCGAGTTCACGGCCGCGGACCTCACGGCGCTGCTGCCCGCCGGGGCCGCTCCGGTCGAGCACGCGGTGCGCACCCTGGTACGCCGCCGCCTCCTGGAGGCCGCCGGGGCGCCCGCCCCGGCGGAGCCCGGCGCGGCCCGCTGGCGCTTCGTCAGCCAGCTGATCCGCGACGAGGTCTACAGCGGCATGTCCAAGCTGGTGCGCGCGCGGCAGCACGAGCGGTTCGCGGAAGTCCGGGCCGAACGCGCCCCCGGCGGCCCGTCCGAGGACCACCACACCATCGGCACCCACCTGGAGGAGGCGTTCCGGCTCCGGCTGGACCTCGGCCCCGCCGATGCCGCCGCCCGCAGCACCGGCGCCCGCGCCGCCGACCACCTCGCGGCGGCGGGCACCGCGGCGCTCGGCCGCGGCGACGTCCGCTGGGCCGTCGACCTGCTGCACCGCGCACTCGCCCTGACCGACGCCCTGGCCGAGCCCCGGACCGAGGCCGCCGACGAAGCCCGCTCCGATGCCTACTCCGACACCCGGCCTGATGCCCGGCCCGACGGCCAGCCCGGCACCCGGCCCGACGCACAGCCCGACACTCCGCCCGGCACTCGCGCCGGTCTCGCCGTACGGACCGCCCTGGCCGAGGCGCGGCTGGCCGCCGGGGACGCGGCCGAGGCGGTCGGCGCGCTGCGGCAGCTGCTCACCGACGCACGCGCCGCGGGCGATCGCGGCGTCGAGGCCCGGGTCCGGCTCCAGCTCGCCTACCTCGAACCGGGCGCCGAGGGCTTCGGCGCCGTCCTCGACGCGGCCCGCGACGCGGTCGCCGTCTTCACCGAAGCCGACGACGCGCTCGGCCTGGCCCGCTCCTGGCTGGCCATCGGCCAGGAGCGGCAGAGCCGCAGCCGACACGGCGAGGCCGCCCGCCAGCTGACCCGCGCGCTGCACGAATCGGTTCGCGCCGGGGCCGGTCTGGAACGCGCCGGAATCCTGGGCGCGCTCGCCGTCTCCCTGTGGCTCGGCCCGGAACCGGCGGGCGTGGCGCTGCGCCGCTGCGGGGAGTTCCTGGACGATCTGCTCGCCGGGCGCCGGATGGCGCGGGCCACGGTGTCCTGCCCCATGGCGGCGCTGCTGGCGATGCGCGGTGACCACGCCGAGGCGCGGCGGCTGCTCACCGACGCCGTACGCACCCTCAGCGACCTCGGCCACCTCTTCGCCGTACCGGCCGTCCACCTCTTCCAGGCCACCGTCGAGGAGTCGGCGGGGTGCTGGGACGACGCGATACGGCTGCTGCGCGCCGCCCGCGCGGAGCTGGAGCGGCTGGGCGACGGGCAGCTGCACGCCACCGCGACCCGCGATCTGGCCCGGGTGCTGCTTTCCCGGGGCGGCGCCGAGGACGAGGTGGCGCGGCTGGTCGACGGGCTGCTCGGCACCGACCTGGCCGCCCTGCCCGCGGCCGCCGCCGACGTCCACGGCATCCGCGCCCGGCTGGCCGCGGCGGACGGCGACGCGGCCACCGCGGCCCGGCACCTCGGCGAGGCCCTCGATGCGGCCCGCAGGACCGATTCGCCGGTGTGCCTGGCCGGTGCGGAGTTCGACCGGGCGCACGCCGCCGCCGCGCTCGGCCGCGAGCGCGAGGCGCTGGCGGCAGCTGGTGAGGCGCGCCGCCACTTCGCCGCCAAGGGCCACCTGGTCGGCACGGAACGGGCCGAGGCGTTCGCCACCACGCTCGGCGGCCCGGACACCCGCGGCGGCCCGGGCACATCCGGCGGCTCGGACCCCCACGGCGGCACCGGCGCATCCGGGGGCGCGGGCACCCGTGGTGGCGTGGGCGCATCCGGGGGCTCGGACACCCGTGACGGCGCGGACACATCCGGGGGCGCGGACACCTGCGGTGGCTCGGGCGCATCCGGCGGGTCGGACACCCGTGGTGGCGCGGGTGCATCCGGGGGCACGGGCGCCTCCGGCGGCGCGGACTTCCACGGCGGCACCTGTACGCCCGGGGGCTCGGGTACCCGTGGCGGCACGGGCGCATCTGGGGGTGCGGGTGCATCCGGCGGCGCGGGCGCATCCGGGGACTCGGGCATCTGTGGCGGCTCGGACAGCCACGGAGGCACCGGTACATCCGGCGGCGCGGGCACATCCGGGGGCGCAGACCCCCATGGCGGCGCGGACTTCCACGGCGGCGCGGGCGCATCCGGGGGCGCAGACCCCCACGGCGGCGCGGGCGCCTCCGGTGGCTCGGGCGCCTCCGGCGGCTCCGACAGCCACGGAGGCTCGGACACCCACGGTGGCACCGATGCATCCGGCGGCATCGGCGCATCCGGGGGCGTGGGCGCATGACGGCCACCGGGGCACGGCTCACCTGGAGTCTTCTCGGGCGCGACCGCGCCGAGATCGAGGTCCGTACCGACTGGGCGGGTGCGGACGGGGACGAGTGGGCCTGGGGTGATGCCGACGGGCGGGGTGTGCGGGTGTGCGTGCTGGACAGCGGGGTGGACGTCGACCACCCGGCCGTCGGCCCCGTCACGTCCTCGCACACGGTCCGCGACGCGGTCGGCGGCGGGGTGGAGGTCGTCGTGGACACCGGGGGCGACTCCTGCGGACACGGCACCGCCTGCGCGTCGATCATCCGCATGATGGCCCCGGAGTGCGAGATCCACAGCGTGCAGGTGCTGCGCTCGGGCTACCGGGGCACCGGGGACGCGCTGATCGAGGGCGTGCGCTGGGCCGTCGACCAGGGCTACGACGTCATCAACATGAGCCTGTCCACGACCCGCAAGGAGTTCGCCCAGGCCCTGCACGAGATCGCCGACCGCGCCTACTTCGGCCGCAGCCTGCTCGTCGCGTCCGCGCACAACATGCCCGTGGAGAGCTTCCCGTGGCGGTTCTCGTCGGTGATCTCGGTGGGCAGCCATGAGGAGGACCGCTCCGATCTGCTGCTCTACAACCCGGCCCCACCGGTGGAGTTCTTCGCCCGGGGCGTCCGCGTCCCCGCCGCCTGGCCCGGCGGCACCACCCGCCGCTGCACCGGCAACAGCTTCGCGACCCCGCACGTGGCCGGAATGTGCGCCCGCATCCTCGGCAAGCACCCGGACATGACGCCGTTCCAGGTCAAGCAGGCGCTCTTCCTCGCCTCGGCCAACGTCAGGAGGGCCTAGATGACCGCGTACGAGCCGGAGCCCGGGGCCGGGGCCGAACACCGGCTGCTGCTGCAGTCCGTGGTGGAGACCGCGCGGGCGATCTTCGACGCCCAGGCCAGTTCCATCTTCCTGCTGGACGAGGCGGACGGCGCCCTGGTCTTCGAGGCCGTCTCCGGCAAGGGGGAGGGCGATCTCGTCGGCCGTCGCTTCCCGGCGGGGCGCGGCGTGGCGGGTTGGGTCCTCCAGTCCCGTCAGCCCATCGAGGTCGACGACGTGGACGAGGACGAGCGCTTCGCCCGCGACCTCGCCGAGTCCACCGACTACGTCCCCCGCGCGCTGATGGCGGCGCCGCTGCTGCACGGGGACGAGGTGCTGGGCGTCCTCGAAGTCCTCGACCGCAGCCGGGAGGTACGGACCACCCTGGCGGCGATGGACCTGCTGGCGCTCTTCAGCGCCCAGGCGGCGGTGGCGCTGCGGCTGGTACGCCACGGCCGCCGGACCCGCCCCGAGGAGGACGGGCCCGGCGCGGACGGCCCCGGCGCGGACGGGCTGGCCGTGGACGGGCTGGTACGGGCCCTGGCCGCGCTGCGCGGCGAACGGCGCGAGGCCGGACGGCGGCTGGTCGGCGCGCTGGAGGAGCTGCTGAGCGGGGAGCGGTGACCAGCCGCCGGGGCCGAGGCGCTACAACCCGAGCAGCTCCACATCGGCGCGCATCTGGTCGCGGGCCAGGTCGAGTACCAGGCGGGGCAGCCGGAACCGGCAGTGGCCGTCGGGGCCGGGGTCGGGGGCGAAGCCGATCAGCTGGGCGTCCAGGAGTCTGCCCAGGACCCGCCGGGCCTCGGCGGGGCCCGCGCCGAGCCGGTGCAGCGCCTCCCGGAAAGAGAACTCCCCCTCGTGGGCGAGCAGCCGCACCGCCGACCAGTCCGCCTCCCCGGCGGCCGCGTAGCCGCGCATCAGGCGCTTGCGCAGATCGACGTCCCCGACCGCGAACTCGTCCAGCCGGTCCGGCGATTCCAGCGCGTCCGCCAGCCCCTCCATGGGCCAGCGGCGGTGCGCGGCGAGCCGCCCGCCCGCGATGCGCAGCGCGAGGGGGAGCCCCTCGCACGCGTCCACGATGCGCCGGGCGGCCGCGGGTTCGGCCGCGACCCGCTGGGCGCCGACGATGCGCCGCAGCAGGGTCAGGGAGTCGTCCGGGGGCAGTGGGTCCAGCTCCACGACCCGGGCGCCGTCGAGCCCGGCGAGCGGGGTGCAGCTGGTGACGACGGTGGTGAAGACGGGCGAGTTGGGCAGCAGCGGCCGGACCTGGGAGGCGCTGGTGGCGTTGTCGAGCACGACCAGGGCCGGTTCGGCGTCGTCGGCGTGGGCGCGGTACCGCCACACGAGTTCGCTCAGTTCGCACAGGGGAGGGGCGGCGTGGTCGAGTTCCTGGAGGAGTTCGGCCAGGGCCTGGGAGGCGTCCTTGGGGCGGCCCTGCGGGTCCATCAGGTCCACGTGGTACCGCCCGCCGGGAAACGCGCCTTCGGCGGCGTGCGCGGCGGCCACCGCGAGCGAGGACTTGCCCACCCCCGGACGGCCGGTGATCACGGTGATCTGCCAGGGGGCGGGCGCCTGAGCCGTATGGGCGGCGACGTCCGGGAAGAGGTCGGCCAGTTCGCGCCGCCGTCCGGTGAAGTCCGCGAGACCGGGCGGCAGCTGGACGGCGGCGGTGTCCCGGCCGCCGGGGGCGGTCGCTTGCGGGGGCGTCGCGTACAGCGTGTCGCGCGGCGCGGGGGTGGGGGAGGTGCCCGTGAGGATGTCCTGCTGGAGACGGCGCAGGACGGTGCCCGGCTCCAGCCCGAGTTCGAGGGAGAAGAGCCGGCGCGCGTCGTCGAAGGCGATGAGCGCGTCGCTCTGCCGTCCGACCCCGTGCAGGGCCTGCATGTACTGGGCGCGCAGCTGCTCCCGGTACGGATGGGCCAGGATCAGCGGCTCGACCTCTTCCAGGACCTCGTGGTAGAGCCCGAGGCCGAGCCGCGCCGTGAACAGCACCTCCAGCGCGGACAGCCGCCGCTCCTCCAGCCGGGCGGCCTCGTCCTCCAGCAGGGCGGGGCCTTCGAGACCGGTGAAGGGACGGCCCCGCCACAGCGTCATGGCGTCGCCCGTGAGCCGGTCGACGCGGGCCGGATCGCCCGCGGTGGCCGCGCGGCGCGCGAGGTCGACGGTGTGCTCGAACCGGACCGTGTCGATCTTCTCGGGGTCGATGGCCAGCCGGTAGCCCGGGCGCTGGTGGACGACCCGGGCGGTCTCGTCGGCCGCCGCGAGCGTACGGCGCAGATGGTGGACGTACACCTGGATGTTCTTCGCCGCGCTCTTCGGCGGGTCTTCGTTCCACAGGGCCTCGACCAGGTGGTCCACGGAGACGACCTGGTCGGGCCGGCACAGGAGTGCGGCGAGCAGGAGCTGCTGTTTGTACGGACCCAGTGGTACGTATCCCGTCGCTGTCGTGGCGTTGAGCGGGCCTAGCACACTGAACTGCATATCCCCGCGTTTCCTTCCCCGTCTTTTTTGGTGCCCGTTGGCGTTTTGGTGCTCAATGAACAATGAAACGCAATGGCCGCAGGGCCCAGGCGGTACACCGCCTGGGCCCTTATCCTCACGGTGTCCGGTCGACTACCAGACGAAGGCGCCGCTCAGCGGGGCGTCCACGCCGTGCGGGACGACGTCCTCGGCGGAGTCCAGACGCTGCTTGATGGAGTTGAGCAGGGTCACTTCCTCCTGGCTGAGGGAGGCGACGGCCTCCAGCTGCTGCGGGTTGGCGCCCTTGAAGTTGTGCCCCGCGGCGGCCAGTTCCTTGAGCGCGTCGAACGACATGGTGAATCTCCTTCGTAGGGTGTGTGGTGCGGGAAACTCTTGGTCTGCGCCGTTGCCTCTTCGTGCGGGCGGCGATCTGCCGCGCCTGTCCCCCATGTCCCTCCTCGGACCTAGGCGTTGGCGGTGGTCATCGATAACGGCTTGGCATCGAGCACCGTCGTGAGCGCGTTATTGGCGGCGTCGATGGAATGGAGTGCGCTGAGCCCGATCGCCGTGACCAGTTCCGGCGTGAGCGGCGCCTCGTCGAGGGTGCGCATCAGCTCGTCACGGTGCTTGATGTCGAGCGCGGCATGGCGCTCCAGCGTGCGGAAACCGGTCCGCGGGAACCCGGTGCGGCGCATCAGCTCGGGCACCAGCTCCGTGGACGGAGGATTTCCCTCCAGGACCGCGATATGGCCGAGCAGACAGGCCGGGTGGTAATGGTGTATCCAGTAGTACTGGGCGCCGACGAGATTGGCGACGGAAGCGGTCGGAAGGCGGCGCAGCGGCTCATCGGCGTCGTATCCGATCGCCGCGAGATCCTGCCGGAGCCATTCGTCGTGGCCCTGCTCCTCGCGGATATGCCGGGTGAAGTACGGTATGAGTTCGGCCGCGACCGGATCGTCGCCGGCCAGCTCCTCGCAGCGGGCCAGCGCGTTTTCCATCAAGGGCACCGTCGAGCGGATGGAACTGTGCAGCATGCAGAGGTATTCGGGATACAGCTCGTTCAGCCGCGGGGAATTCCACAGCCTGCGGGTCGTCGCCATGAGCTGAGGGAGCAGAAGGCCGGTTTTGGCGCGCAGGGCCTGGCTGTGCCGTGTCATATCAGAACGCCTTTTCCGTGATGTTCCCGTGGAAGAACCGTGAACCGTGGACCCGGGGACCCGTTGGACGAACCCGTGGATCAGGAATTCAGGGTGGCGATCGCCGCCAGCATCCGGTCGCTTTCTCCGGCGGACCTGCGCTTCGTCATCGTCCAGCACAGTCCGCAGATCGACGAGAACTGCCGGTCGGCCAGGTCGCCGAAGCCCGGGAGGGCGGTGAGCGGGCCCGGTCCGACGGAGCCCAGCGCGGTGAAGAAGGGGTCGTCGGTGAAGCCGGTCACCGCGTCCGCCACTTCGGCGCCGTCCGCGCAGTCCCGGCGGAGCGCCGCCGGGCCCGCGCCCATGATCACGGACTCGTTGCAGCAGGCCGTGACCCGGCCGTCGTAGCGCACCACCGCGGCGTCCACGACGTCACAGGGCCCGAAGGAGCGCCCGGCGTGCCGCACCGGCTGGGCGTAGAGCCCGGCGCCCCTGCCGTGCGGAAGCCCATGGGTGGGGACCAGTTCGGCGTGGTCGGCCCAGTCCGGGCCGAGCGCCGCGGCCAGCGATTCCCGGGTGCGGTCCAGGGTGTCGCCCTCGTCGATGGCCTGGACCACGATGGGCAGACCGTGCCGGGCGATGACCCGCGCCGCGTTCCGGAACCGCTCGGGCCCCTGGCTCGCGACATGGTGGGCGTCGGTGCTGAGGTAGACGGCCGCCGACTGCTCCAGGACCCGGTGAACCCACTGCGGCGCGTGGTCGCTGCGGGCCCAGAAGCCGCTGGTGTAGAGCACCACATGCTTGCCCGCGGCGGCCAGCCGGGTGACCGCGAGGGTCAGGGCGCGCCGCTCGACGAACGGTTCGCCGCCGGAGACGCCCACCATCCGTAACTCCGGCAGCGCGGCGAGCCGGTCGACGATGGAGGCGAAGAGCGCGTGGTCGGTGATGCGCGGGCTGTCCGGGCGGGAGTCGACCGAGCAGTGGGCGCAGCCCACCGGGCAGCGGTCGGTGATGAACAGCAGCACCGAGGCGCCCCGGGTGCGCCGGATGCTCAGCACGTCCCGGTGACCGAGCCGGTTCATGCCAGGCTCCCCGCGGGTGTTCTGCGCGACGGGTCGTGGCCGAGGGAGACCAGGTCGGCGTATTTGGCGATGCCGTACTGCCGGGCGAAGGCCAGCGGTCCGGCCTCCACCAGCAGCGATTCGGTCTGCTGCTCGATCAGCCGGGTGGCCGGCCGGTCGGCCAGCTCCCGGACGGCCCGGGGTACGGCGGTGTTCTTGGACAGCACCCAGCAGGTCTCGCAGTACCCGGCGCTGCCGCAGCCGTCGCCGACGCTGCCGCCATTGCCGCCGCTGCTGTTGTCGGCACTGCTGTTGTCGGCGCCGCTGTTGCCGGGGTTGCCGCCGGTACGGCCGTGGCGGTCCATCAGATATTCGGGTCCGGCGGCGCGGATCGCCCGCACCATCGGGTTCTCCAGCGCGCGTTCCTTGATGGTGGGCCAGTCGTCGCGGGCGATGTGGCCCAGGTAGAGGTGGGGCGGCAGCGGCACCTTGCCGTCCATCACGTCCTGGTTGCCGCACGCCGTCACCTGCCCGTTGAAGCCGATCACCGGCCAGGCGGAGACCGCGCAGGGCGAGGGGTCGACGGTGGACTTGGGCAGGGGCATCCGCTTCAGCAGCCAGGAGTCCGCGCGCCCGTGCGGGCTGATCGGCGCCACCAGCATCGGCACCCGGTCGTCGAACTCCCGCCGCACCTCGGCGGTGATGTCTGCGAGATACGGATCGTCCGGGCCGAGGCCGGTCAGCTGGAGGCTGACGTCCTTGCCCTCGTCCAGCAGCTCCCGCAGGATGCGGAAGACCGAGGCCCGGGGCACCTCCTCCTCGTGGAAGCGGTCGAGGCTGGCCGAGAAGTGGTCGACCGCGTCGATGGCCCGCTTGAGCGGCCGTGGAATGCGGCCGCGGTCCGCGAAGTAGAGGCCGGACAGGACGTGGGAGCGGGACCCGGCGGCACGTGCCAGTTCGGCGATCTCCCGTACCAGGCGCGGCCGCAGCAGGGCCTCGCCGCCGGACATGAGCACGAACTCCGGCCGGTTTTCCGGTGTGAAGGATTCCGCGAATTTCCGGAACATCTGCTCCGGATATTCCTCACTGTCCAGCATGGAGCTGGTGGAGCAGTGCTTGCAGTGCAGCGGACACCTTCGGGTGATACCGAAAAATACGGCAGAGGCCGGCACCGGCCGGTAACGCAAGATCTCCATGAGGTGCACCAGGAATCCCCCTCCTGTGACGGCTCATTGGTGTGTTGCGCTTTCTATGGTGCGGCCCCGGCCTTGAATCGAACTTTGGGGCCGGTTGCGAACTGGTTTTCTAGTCCGTTCGGAAAAAGGCGTCAGGCCGCCGGAAGCGCGCCGTCCGCCCGATTGCGCAGGGCGAGCGCCGCCGGAAGTGCCGTGGACACCAGGGCCAGTGCGGCGACTCCCACGAGCACCAGGGCGTAGCCCCCGGGAGGAATGCTGAATTCCATCGACCCGGTGAGCGCCCCGTTGGCCCCCGCGAGGCCCGCGCAGGCGATGGCCGTGCCGACCGCGGCGCCGATCAGGACCGCGATGAAGGTCTCCAGATAGAGCATGCGGCTGATTTGTCCCCGGCTCGCGCCCAGCAGCCGCAGCAGCGCGAACTCCCGCGCCCGCTCGGCCGTGCCCATGAGAAGTCCGTTGACGACCGATACGGCCGTGAACATCACCAGTACGGACAGTACGAGATAGGTGCCGGTGGTGTTCTGTGCGAGGGCGGTGCGGGTGGCGGAGGCGTATTCCCCGACATCCGTCACTTTTGCCGTCGGATGGTCGCGTACCAGTGCGTCGGCCGCTTCCCGCAGCCGCTTCTCCTCACCCGATTTCGCCCGCACCAGCACCGAGTCGTCCAGTTTCTGGTGCATATGGGAGGCGAGATAGTGCTCGGAGAGCAGAATGTCCCCCAGTCCCAGCGGCCGGTCGAATACCGCGCCGACGGTCAGCGACACCTTCGTACCGTCACCGAGCCAGCCGCGCAGCCGGTCGCCCACCTTCAGCGAACGCTCCTTGGCGTGGGTGCGGCTGACCGCCACCGTGCCGTCCTTCTCCAGGCTGCTCAGCGACCCCTCCCGCAGCCCCAGGTCGAGCACCTTGGCCGCGGCGGCAGGGTCCAGCGCCTGCGCCCCCAGCACGTCCGGGGTGCCCAGGACGTAGGAGACGAACGTGGTCGAACGGGTCGCGGCCACCGCCTCCGCGCCCGGCAGTCGGCGCGCGTCGGCCACCACATCGGGCGGCAGCCCCGGCGCGTCCCGGGGGAGCAGCACCACATCGGCGCGGGTGCGGCGGTCGGTCTGCTCAGCGGTGATCCGGTTGAGCGAGCCGGTGACCAGCAGCACGGTGCACGCCATCGTCGTGGTGAGCATCAGCGCCGACGCCACCGAGGCCACCCGGCGCACCGAGGTACGGGAGTTGGCGTGCGCCAGCCGTCCGGTGGCGCCGATCCAGGACACCAGGGCGCCCAGCGGCGGCTCCAGCACCCGGGTGAGCAGCGGCCCCAGCAGCACCGCGGCGCCCATCAGCAGCAGCACGACCAGGTACTGGAAGGCCACCCCGACCTCGCCGCCGATGTGCTGGGTGGCGAGGAACAGCGCGATCCCGCCGCCGAGCGCCACCAGGGCCAGCAGCAGCCGGGTGACCGGCATGATCCGGCGCGGCGCGGCCGCCTCCTGGAGCGCGTCGGCGGCCCGGATGCGGGCGACCCGCCCGGCCGCGAACACCCCGGCGAGCAGAGCGAGCAGCAGCGTCGCGGCCGCCGCGATCAGGAACGGCAGCGGGCCCACCACCAGCTCGTACGCGGACGGCACCGAGCCGCGGTCCCGCAGGGTGCCCAGGACCACCTTGGCCAGCGGCACCGCGAGCGCGAACCCGGGCACCAGCCCGATGATCGCGGCCAGCACCGTCTCCCAGGTGACGATGCGCCGGACCTGCCAGGGCGTCGCCCCGACCGCCCGCAGCAGCGCGATCTCATGGGTGCGCTGGAGGACGCCGAGGGCGATGGTGCCGCCGAGCACGAAGACGGCGAGGAAGCCGCCGAATCCGGCCATCGGCCCGAACAGCAGCGTCGCGTCGGCCAGTTGCCGGGTGGTGTCCGGAGCCCCGGCCTCCGCGCGTGCGTCCCCGGTGAGTACGTCGGTGCCCGGTTCGTTCAGCGCCTTCTTCAGCTTCCCGGCCAGCTCGTCCGCGTCCACACCCCGTGCGGGGAAGACGCCGACGGCCGCGGCCTCGCCGCCGGACCGGGACAGCCGTTCGGCGGTGGCCGTGGAGAAGAACAGCGCCGACTGGTCGGGCAGTCCGTCCCGGCCGCTCGGCGCGGCGATCCCGGAGACCCGGAACCGCTGGGTGCCGGAGTCCGTGACCACCGTGACGGTGCCGCCCGCCTTCAGCCGGGCGCGGGCCGCGACCGAGGCGTCCACCGCGACCTCGTCGTCCGCACCCGGCGCCTGCCCCGAGCGCAAGCCGAACGGGGTCAGCGCGGCGGCCTCCCAGGCGTGGCCCTGGGCGGGCCCGTCCTCCGGTCCGGCCAGCGGCGCTCCGTCCGGGCCGACGGCCTGGGCGTAGAAGGGGGTGTCGGCGACCACCCGGCCCACGCCGCCGACCGCCCGCACCGCCTCGACGGCCCGCTCGCTCATCCGCGGCGGCTGGTCCAGGGGGTAGTGCTCATGGTCGACGTTCTGCCCGGACCCGGTCCGTACGACCAGGTCGGGGTCCATGCGGACGACGGCCGCCGTGGCGCCGTAGCGGTCCGTCTCCGGGACGGCCCGCAGCCCCGACTCGATCAGCACCCCGCACGCGGCGAGCAGCATCGCGGCCAGGGCCGAGGCGCACAGCGCGCCGATGAATCCGTACCGGTGGTGCCGGATTCCGCCGAGAGCGAGGCGCAGCACCGTCAGGCCCCCATCCGGGCCATGCGGTCGGCGACCCGCTGCGGCGTCGGGTTCTCCATCGCGTCGACCAGGGTGCCGTCGGCGAGGAACAGCACCCGGTCCGCGTACGCGGCGGCGCCCGGATCGTGGGTGACCATGATCAGGGTCTGGCCGGTGCCGTCCACCACGTCGCGCAGCAGCCGCAGCACGTCCTGGCCGGACGACAGGTCCAGGGCCCCGGTCGGCTCGTCGGCGAAGACCACCTCGGGCCGGGTGACCAGGGCGCGGGCGACGGCCACCCGCTGCTGCTGGCCGCCGGACAGCTCGGCGGGCCGGTGGCCGAGGCGCTCGGTGAGCCCGGTGCGGTGCACCACGTCCCGCATCCAGTCGCGGTCCGGCCGCTTCCCGGCGAGCCGGAACGGCAGCAGGATGTTGTCCTTCGCGGTCAGCGACGGCACCAGGTTGAACGACTGGAAGACAAAACCGATCCGCTCCCGCCGCAGCAGCGTCAGCTTGTGCTCGCGCAGCCTGCTGATCTCGGTGTCGCCCAGGAACACCCCGCCGGAGGTGGGGCGGTCGAGACCGGCGGCGCACCGCAGGAAGGTGGACTTGCCCGACCCGGACGGCCCCATGATGGAGGTGAACGACCCGGGCGGCAGTGTTACGGTGACGCCGCGCAGCGCGTGGACCGTGCCGTCCCCCCGGCCGTAGCGCCTGGTCACGTCCTCCAGCCGCATGGCGGGGACCGTGCCCCGCGGGGTCATGCGCGCCGTCTGATCCGGCAGCGTCATCAGATGCCTTCCTCTCCATGATGGTTCATCGCGTCCTCCGTTGGCTCAGCGCGTGGTGGCTCAGCGCATGGCCCGCTCGCGCAGCATCCGCCAGGCCGGGACCAGGGCCGAGAAGAGCGCGAGGGCCACCGCGCCCGCGGCCGCGGCGAGGAGGAATCCGGGCGGGCCGTCGATGTGGACGCCGCCGGTCAGTGCCAGGCTGGTGGCGGACAGCACGATCGCGGCGACCGCCGCGCCGAGCACCACTCCGCAGCCCGCGACGACCAGGCTCTCCCAGGCCACCAGCGCCAGGACGTTGCGCCGGGTCGCCCCGATCAGCCGGAGCATCGCGAACTCCCCGGTCCGCACGAGCGTCGCCATGATGACCGTGTTGGCCAGCGCGAGCGCCGTGAAGGCGGCGATGAGCGCGCTGAAGAGATAGACCGGCCAGGTCTCCTCCACCGCGCCCGCCGCCCCGGCCTCCTTGACCTGGGCGCGGTCGGCGGCCCGGGCCGAGGGCCAGGCTTTCGTCAGCCGCGCCAGGTCCCGGTCCAGGGAGGGCCGGTGGTCCGGACGGGTGATCAGGTAGACGGCGTCCAGCAGCGGATCGGGGGTGTGCGGGCGCAGCACGGCGGCGGGCACGACGAGGTCGGCGAAGCCGAGGGAGCGGTCGAAGCGGGCGCCGATCGTCAGCTCCCGCCGGGTGCCGTCGGGCAGCCGCAGCCGGATGCGCTCGCCGGTCTTCCAGCCGAACTCCTTGGCCTGCTCCTCGCTGACCGCGACCGCCCGCCCGGCGGTCAGCCCGCGCAGATCCCCGTCCTTGAGGTGGATGTCCAGGGCGCGGGTCACGTCGGCGTCGGCGCCCAGCGCCCGCGCGGTGACGCTCTCCGCCTCGTCGGTGTGCACGGACGTACGCACCCACGCGGTGCTGGTCGAGGAGACCGCGGTGACGCCCGGCAGCCGCGCCGCCTCCTCGGCGACCTCCGGCGGCAGCCCCTCCGCGTCGTGCGGCAGCAGCACATGGCTCGCCGTCAGCCGCTGCCCCGCCCAGTCGGCCGCCACGCTCTGCTGGGTGGTCTGCATGAACAGGGCCGATACGGCGAAGCCGACCATCAGCACGATCGGCACCGCGGCGGCGGCGACCTGGCGCGGCGCGGCCGTGCTGTTGGCCAGCGCCAGCTGCCCGGTGCGCCGCGAGAAGGTCCGTAGGAGCGCTCCCACGAGCGGCGTGAGGGGGCGGACCAGCGCGGGGCCGAGCGCGGCCGCCGCGATCAGCAGCGTCAGCACGCCGCCGAACGCCAGCCCCGCCCCCGACACCCCGCCCATGGAGATGCCGACCGCCAGGAACAGCCCGGTGAAGATAAGGAAGGCCAGCCCGGTCAGCAGCCGCGACCGGGGCATCCGCCGCTCCGGCGCCGCCGCCTCGCGCAGCGCCTCGGCCGGGCGCACCCGGGAGGCGCGGCGGGCGGCCGACCAGACGGCGAGCCGGGTGATGACGAGCCCGGCGACGGCGGCCCCGGCCAGCGGCCAGGGCCCGACCTCGACCGTCAGCTCCTCCGGCGCGATCCCGAGCGAGACGAGCGCGTCGGCCAGCGGACCGGCCAGCGCGGCGCCCGCCGGAATGGCGATCACCCCGCCGAGGATCGCGACCAGCAGCGTCTCCCAGCCCAGCATGCGCTTGATCTGACGGGGCGTGGCGCCGATCACCCGCAGCAGCGCGATCTCCTGGTAGCGCTGGAGGATCGCGAAGGCGAAGCCACCGGCCATCACGAACAGGGCGACGAACACGGCCAGCGAACCCATGGACACCACGAAGACCAGGGTGTCGATGAAGAGCACATCACTGGAGGAGACCTCGGTCTCGCCGGTGTCGGTCAGCACCGTCACCGACGGGCCCGCCCCCAGCGCCGCGCGCACCCGGTCCGCCACCGCCCCCGGGTCGGCGCCCGCGGCGGTGGTCACCGCGATCGCGTGCACCCGGTCACCGGCCGGGGCGAGCCGGGCGGCGGTGTCCGGCGCGAAGAACAGCGCCGACTGGTCCTTCGTCAGCCCGTCGCGCGGTCCGGCGACGACACCGCTCAGCCGGTACGTATCGCGGCCCTGGGCCCCGGTCAGCACGGTGACCGGGCCGCCGACTCTCAAGCCCCCGCGGCGCGCCGTGGCCGCGTCCACCACCACCTCGTCGTCCGCGCCCGGGGCCCGGCCCGCGCGCAGGGTGTACGGGGTGACGCGCGCGCTCGCCCAGGAGTGGCCGTAGGACCGGGTGCCCAGCTCCGGGGTGACGGGGCTGCCGCCCGAGCCCACCGCCTGCGCGTAGAAGGCCAGGTCGGGGACGGCCGAACGCACGCCCTCGACCCCGCGCACCCGCTCCACCAGCCGGGCCGGCACCTGCGGGCGCGGCACCAGCGGCGCCTCCACATCGCCGAACCCGGGTCGGTGCTCCTTCCCGTCCAGGCCCACGTCGGAGTTGCCCGCGACCACCAGGGACGCCCCGTGGAAGCGGTTCGGCTCGCCGTGGCCGCGCAGCGCGGACTCCAGCAGGACACCGGCGGAAGTGAGCAGCATCAGGGCCAGCGTCACCGCCGCGAGTGATCCCGCGAACAGGGAGCGCCGGGCGCGAAGCGTACTGAAGGCGAGCCGCAGCACGGCGCTCCTCATGTCGTGGTTCGTGTGACCTTGGCAGGATGCGCCGGTGGTCTGTCCGAATTCTGTCCGCCGTCTGTCCGGCTGCGCCGTTCGTGTCGGCTGGTCCGGGCCGGTTCACGGGACAGCCGTACCCGTCCCATGGTCCGATATCACCCATGGAGTTCGAATTACTCGGCGACCCGATGGTTCGTAACGGCTCCGGCATGGCCCTCGCCATCGCCGGGGCCCGGCCGCGCGCCCTGCTTGCCCTGTTGCTGCTGCACGCCCCCTCGGCGGTCAGCACCGGCCGGATCTTGGACGAGCTGTGGACGGGGGCACGGGCCAAGGACCCGATGGCGGCCCTCCACACGGCGGTGGCCAAGCTCCGCCGCGCCCTCCAGCCGCACGCTCCCGGGCTGGTGGTCACGGGCCCCGCGGGCTACCGGCTGGACCTGACCGGCCATACGGTCGACGTGCGGCTGCTGGACGGGGAGCTGTCCCGGGCCCGCGCCACCGAGGACCCCGGCCGCCGGGCGGCCCTGCTGCGCGCCGCGCTCGACCGGTGGTCCGGGACACCGCTCGCCGGACTGCCCGCGCTGCCGTTCGTCCAGGCCGAGCGGGCTCGGCTGGAGGCGCTGCGGCTGACCGTCCTCGAAGAGCGCGCCGATGCCGAACTGACCGCGTACGCCGCGATGGGCGGACCCGGCGGGGGAGCGGCCGGTGGTGCGGTCGGGGGTGCCGTCGGTGGTGTGGTCGGAGGTGCCGCCGGGGGAGCAGATCCGGCCGATCTGGTCGAGGCGCTGCGGGCCGCGTCCCGGGCCGACCCGGACCGGGAGCGGCTGCACGCCCTGCTGATCCGGACCCTCCAGGCGTGCGGTCGGCAGGCCGAGGCGCTCGGGGTGTACCGGGCGGCGCGCGCCGATCTGCGCGAGCGGCTGGGCATCGAGCCCGGCCCCGAGATGCGCGCCGCGCAGCAGGCCGTCCTGCGCGGCTTCTCCACGACCGGACCCGGGCCCGGTACCGCGACTGGCCCCGGGACGGTACGGCCGCGCCGCGGCGCCGCGGCCGATCCCGCCGCCCACCCCAGCCTCCCGCCCGGCTCCGGCTTCGTCGGGCGCGGCCCCGAACTCGCCGCGATCGCCGCCCGGCTGGCCGACGCCCGGCTGGTCACCGTGACCGGCACCGCGGGCATCGGCAAGACCCGGCTGTCCCTGGCCGCCGCCGCCCGCGAACAGGACGCCGGTGCCACCGTCTGGCGGGTGGACCTGGTGCCCTGCTCACCCGACGACGTACCCGGCGCGGTGGCCGCCGCCCTGGGCATCGCGCCCGGCCCCGCCGAAACGCTCGCCGACCGGACGCGGCTCGCCGTCGACCGCGCGTCCAGATGTCTGCTGCTCCTCGACAACTGCGAGCACCTCACCGAGGCCGTCGCGGACCTCACGGCCCGGCTGCTGGACGACTGCCCCCGGCTGCGGGTGCTGGCCACCAGCCGGGAAGGGCTCGGCGTGGCCGGGGAATCCCGCCTCGCCCTGCGGCCGCTGACCGGCCAGGACGCCATCCGGCTCTTCCTCGACCGGCTCGCCAGGGTCTCCCCGCCCGCCGCCCGCGCCGCCTCCTGGGACGAGGTCCGCGACCTGTGCGAGGCCGTCGACCGGCTTCCGCTCGGCATCGAACTCGTCGCCCCCAAGGCCGCGTCCACCCCGCTGCCCGTCATCGTCCGCCAGCTCGGCACCCGCCGCGGGCTGCTGGAGGTGCCGCTGCGCTCGGCCGACGCCCGCCACGGCACCCTGCGCGCCGCCCTCGACTGGAGCTACCGCCTCATCACCGACGAGGAGCGGGAGGTGTGGCGGGCGGTGTCGGTGTTCGCCGCGCCCTTCACCGTCGACGCCGCCGAGGCCGTCGCCGGACCCGGCGCGGGCGACACGCTCGCCCTGCTCGCCGAGAAGTCGCTGCTGGTCTACGACCCCGGCCCCGGCAGCCCCCGCTACCGCGTCCTGGTCTCCCTGCGCCAGTACGCCCGGCAGGCGCTCGCCGAATGCGGCGAGGAGACCGGGACGCTGCGCCGCCACGCCGACTGGGTCGCCGCCCTCGCGCGGCGCACCGACGCCGCGCTGCGCACCGGCAGCGGCCCGGCCGCCTTCGCCGAGATGACCACCGCGACCCCCGAGGTGGCCGGTTGCCTGGACTGGCTGCAGGACAGCGCCGACCCCGCCGACCGGCTGCTCGGCTCCCGCATCGCCACCCACCTCTCCCTCTACTGGATGGCCGCGGGCCGGCGCCACGAAGGCCACCGGCGGCTGCTGCGGGCCCTGGAATCCACTCCACCCACCGCCGACTGGTACGCCGAGACCCTGGCCTGGTGCGGCTGGCTGGGCGTCAACATCCGCCGCGCCGGGGACGACGACGAACTGCTGCGCCAGGCCCTCCCCGCCGCCGAGAAGCGCGGCGACCCCGCCGTGGTGACCCTGGTCGGAGCGCTCGCCCTCACCGCCCACGTCCGCCAGGAGCGGCTCGCCGAGGCGCGCGAGGCCGCCCGGCGCACCGCCGCCGCCCTCGACGAGCACGGCCACCGCTGGGAGACCGGGGTGTGGCAGCTGTTCCACAGCGAACTCCTGGTCGCCGAGGACGAACGGCGCGCCGCCCTCACCTCCGCCATGACCGCCCGGGAGCTGCTCGCCACCCTCGACCCGCACTCCGCCGCCACCGCGCAGATCATGACCGGCATGGCGTACGAGCGGCTGGGCGAGCGCGCCCTGTCGGTACGCGCCTTCCGCGCCGCCCACGACGAACTGCGGCTCATCGGCGCCGTGCACGAGGCCGCCTACGTCAAGGCGGTGCTCGCCTGCGCGGCCGCCGGTGACGGCGACTGGGACGACGCCACCTCCTTCGCCGACGCCCTGGAGACCTACGCCCGCGAGAGCGCCGAGGGCTATCTGCTGGCCAAGGTGGAGACCGTACGGGCGCTGGCCGCCCGCGCCCGCGGCGACCTCGACCAGGCCGAGCGGCTGCATCTGCGCGCCTCCGAGCGCTACCGGCACGGCAACCGCCCCGAATGCGCGGCCCACGACCTCACCATGCTCGGTGTCGTCGCGGCCGAGCGCGGCGAATCGGTGCTCGCCCAGGTCCGCTGGGAGCACGCGCTGCGCACCGCGCGGCTCTCCGGCCGCCGCTACGCCGAGGCCCTGCCGCTGCGCGGCCTGATCGGCCTGCGCGAGGCCCAGGGCGACGAGACGGCCGCCGCCGAGCTGCGCGACCGGCTGGAGCGCACGGTCCGCGAGGCCTCGCCGTCGCGCACCACCGAGTGCCCGTTCCATCTCGCGATCTCCTCCCTCGCGCCGATTCCCTGGGACGCGACCGCCCGCGCCCTGCCCGGCGGTTGAGAGTCCCCGCGCCGCCTCGCCGCCCGGCCGCGGGGCCCGCCCCGGCGTCCGTTGTCAGTGGCGCGTGCGAAGGTGGCGACACCTGGGGGAAGCACAACAAAGGGAGGGCAACCGCCATGGGCTGGCACAGGGAGCTGCTGATCGGGTTCGATCTGGAGACCACGGGCACGGACCCGCACACGGCACGGATCGTGACGGCCGCGGTGGTCGAGGTGCGCGGCGGGGAACCGATCGGGCGGCACGAATGGCTGGCCGCGCCGGAAATTCCCATTCCGGACGACGCGGTGGCCGTGCACGGGATCACCAACGAGCGGGCGGCGGCGGGCCGGCCCATACGCGAGGTGGCGGACGAGATCGCGGACGTGCTGGTGGCGCACTGGCGCACGGGCGCGCCGGTGGTGGCGTACAACGCGGCGTTCGATCTGAGCCTGCTCGCTGCCGAGTTGGACCGCCACGGGCTGCGTTCGCTGAGCGAGCGGCTGGGCGGCACGCAGACCGGCCCGGTCGTCGATCCGTACACGATAGACCGCGCCGTCGACCGCTACCGCAAGGGCAAGCGCACGCTGGAGGCGGTCTGCGGGGAGTACGGCGTGGCGCACGAGCGCGCCCACGAGGCCGGGGCGGACGCCCTCGCCGCGGTGCGCGTCGCCTGCGCGCTCGCCGAGCGCCACGGGCAGGTCGCCGGGCTCGACCTGTGGGAGCTGCACCACAAGCAGGTCGGGTGGTACGCCCACTGGGCCGCCGACTTCCAGTCCTGGCTGCGCCGCAAGGGCACCCCGGACGCGGTCGTGGACGGCAGCTGGCCGCTGCACGAGGCGCGGGCGGCGGTGGGGTAGCCCCGGGGGCACCGATGAGTTTTCGGCGCCCGGCCGGTCCGTACAGCTGAGAGGGAGCGAACCGAAGAAGGAGAGTAAGCGATGACCGACCAGACGGATCAGACCGGCCGGATCGACCTCGGCCCCGCGGTCGACCGGGTGACGGCGCTGCTCGGCGGCGTCTCGGACGAGCAGCTCGGGGCGCCCACGCCCTGCCCGGCCTACTCCGTGGGCGATCTGCTCGACCACTTCATGGGGCTGGCCATCGGCATGCGCTGGGCCGCCGAGAAGCACTCCGGCACGAATCCCGGACCGGGGCAGGCCGAGCGGCTGGCCCCCGGCTGGCGCGATGAGCTGCCCCGCCGCCTGGAGGCGCTGGCCGCCGCATGGCGGGACCCGGCCGCCTGGCAGGGCAGCACCGAGGCCGGTGGCGTCACCCTGCCCGCCGAGGTGATGGGCGTCGTCGCGCTGGACGAGCTGGTGATCCACGGCTGGGACCTGGCCCGCGCCACGGGGCAGCCCTACGACTGCGCTCCGGGCTGCGCCGAGGCGATCGCCGGGTGGCTGTCGTCGTTCCCGGACGAGCAGCGGCAGGGTGGGATCTTCGGAGCCGCCGTCGCCGTGCCGGAGGGCGCGTCCGCGTTGGACCGTGCCGTGGGGCTGAGCGGTCGTGACCCCGGGTGGTCGCCGTGACGGGGGTGTGTCTGGCGGGACCTCGCCGCGCTTCCGGGGGTCTGGCGGCAGGGGGGATCTTCGACCGCGCGTGGTGGCTGTGCCGGAGGGTGCGTCCGTGCTGGACCGTGCCGTGGGGCTGAGCGGCCGGGACCCGGGGTGGTCGCCGTGACGGGGGTGTGTCTCGCGGGACCACGGCGCGCTTCCGGGGTCTGGCGGCAGGGGGGATCTTCGACCGCGCGTGGTGGCTGTGCCGGAGGGCGCGTCCGCGTTGGACCGTGCCGTGGGGCTGAGCGGTCGCGATCCCGTGTGGGCGCGGTGACGAGGGCGTGTCTGGCGGGCCACGGCGCGCTCGCGGTCTGCACGGCGCGCTCCTGGCGTCTGTACGGTGCGCTTCCGGGGTCCGCACGGCGCCGCCCGGCGTCCGCATGTGGCGCGGTTCGCGGGGCGTGGTCCCTCCCATCGCTCGGCACGGCGTCTCGCGGCGTCGCGCTCCGCGCCTCCCTCCGGCTGCACCGGCGCCGAGGACGGGCTCGTGCGCCGTTGCGACGCGCTTCGTCGCGGCCGGTTCGTTGACGGTGGCGGGCAGTTGGTAGCGCGGGGTGATCTCCGGTTCCTGGGGCGCGTCGGCCGCCGCGCGGCCCGTGGCGGCTGGTGCGACGGCGATGGCGGGCTTCCGGTTTGGCGCCGTGCGGTGCTCCGCGAGTGGTGCCACGGGGCAGCCCTGGCCGCTCAGAAGGCGTACCAGCGCACCGCCGCGTCGCCCTCCCGCAGGGAGCCGACGCGGCGGCGGAACTCGGTCAGTGCCGCCGGGTTGCCCGGTGCGTGCTGGGCCACCCACGCACAGCTGGCCGTCTCCCGCGCGCCCCGCAGCACCGCGCACCCCGGCCACTCCCGCACATCCCACCCGTACGCCGCGCCGAACTCGTCGTATGCCGCCGCGCCGAGCCCGTAGCGGTCCCGGGACAGGGCCATCACGACGAGATCGTGCTCGCGCAGATCGGTGGCGAACGTCTCCAGGTCGACCAGGACCGGACCGTCCGGCCCGATGTGCACATTGCGCGGCAGCGCGTCGCCGTGGATCGGGCCGGGCGCCAGGTGCGGGGTCAGCGCGGCCACGGCCGCAGCGAAGTCGTCCCGGCGGGCGCGCAGATACGCGGCGTCCGCCGGATCGATCGCGTCGCCGGCCAGCCGCAGCCAGCGTTCGACGCCGCCCAGCAGGTCGCGGCGCGGCAGTACGAGGTCCGGCGGCGCCTCCGGCAGCGCGTGCACCCGCCGCAGCAGCGCGGCGAGGTCGCGCGGCCCGGCGGGGCGCTCGGGTGGCGGGAGCTGCTGCCAGTAGGTGACCAGGTGGCCGTCGTACGCGAGCGGCTGCTCCGGGCCGAAACGGCGGTCCGGACGCACCGCGGGCACCCCCTCCCGGGCCAGCCAGTCGGCGACCCGCAACTCCCGCGCGGCCCGCTCCCGTACGCCGAGGTCGCGGCTGACGCGGACCACCAGGGAGAGACGGTCGACGGCGAAGACCGCGTTCTCGCCGAGCGCCAGCAGCCGGGCCCCGGCGGCGTCGCCCGTGCCGCCCGTCCCGCCGGGGCCGCCCGTGCCGCCCGTCCCGCCCGTCCCGTGCGGCAGCGCGGCGGCGAGCACCGCCCGCGCCCGCTCCTCCGTGAACCCCGCGTCCGCCACGCCGTACCTCTCCCATCCCGCTGCCGTCCCGGACGGCCCAGTCTAGAAAGCGGCCGCCGTGCCGAGCAGCAGCTGTTCGGGTCCGGCGGGCAGTTCGCGGCCCAGCAGGGAGTGCAGGAGCGGATAGGCGGTGGTGTCGCCCGCCAGGACGCCGCCGAGCAGGGTGCGGGCGTCGTCGGTGAGGACGAGCTTGGCGTAGCTGCCCGCCCGGTGGCGGTGGCGGATGAATTCGAGCGCGCCGGGCGTCTCGGCGTGGCAGTCGCCGAAGCTGGCGACGTCGACGCCGAGCAGTTTGAGCCGGGTGGAGGTGTCGGCCCCGGCGAAGGGCCGCGCCGCGAGGCCGAGAAGCTGCGCGGCGACGCATTCGGCCATGCGGTAGCCGGGGGCGACGAGCCCGTAGCAGCGGCCGTCGACGGCGGCGCATTCGCCGACCGCCCAGATCCGGGGGTCGGCCGTGCGGCAGTGGTCGTCGACGAGGATGCCGCCGCGCGGTCCGCGGGCGAGACCGGACGGTTCGGCCAGGTCGTCGCGGGGGCGTACGCCGGTCGCGAAGACGACGAGGACCGCGTCCAGGCGGGTGCGGTCGTCGAGGGTCACCGAGCGGACCCGCCCGTCGGGGCCGGGGTCGACGGACCGGGTGATGGTTCCGCAGTGGGGGCGCACCCCGAGCTTGCCGACGAGGTGGGCGAGGACCTGCCCGGCTCCGGCGTCGATCTGGAGCGGCAGCAGATGCGCGGCGGTCTCCACCACGTGCGACCGCATGCCCAGCAGCCGCAGCGCGTTGGCCGCTTCGAGGCCGAGGAGCCCGCCGCCGATGACGACGCCCGCCCGGCCGGGGACCGCCGCCGCCCGGATCGCCTCGACGTCCTCGATGGTCCGGTACCGGAAGCAGCCTCGCAGGTCGCGGCCCGCGATCGGCGGGACGAAGGGCCGGGAGCCGGTGGCCAGGACCAGCGCGTCGTAGCCCGTCGCGGTGCCGTCGGCGCTGGTGACGGTGCGCGCGCGGCGGTCGACGGCGACGGCGGTGGTGTTCAGCCGTATGTCGGCCAGAGGGTCGGCGAGGAGCTCCGGGCCGGTCAGGTCGAGCGCCCCGGCGTCCCCGCCCTCCCCGGCCTCCAGATGGGAGGAGAGCGAGATCCGGTCGTAGGCGGGCCGCGGTTCCTCGGCGAGGACGACGATGCGCCACCGGCCGTCCGGGTCCCGGTCCCGGACGCGCTCCACCAGCCAGTGGCCGACCATGCCATGGCCGACGACGACGAGGGTGCGGCTCACCGGACCGTCTTCGCTACGACCGTCTCCGCCACGGACGCCTCCGCCATAGACGTCCCGGGGCGCCGCGCGGCGGTGTGCAGGGCGGCGCACAGATCGCGGACGGCGCCCGTGCAGCCGCCGCACCCGGTGGTCGCGCGGGTGGCCGCGGCGAGCGCGGCCGCGTCCCGGGCGCCGCCGCGCCAGCTGTCGGCGAGGGTGCGCCGGGTGACGTTGTTGCAGTGGCAGACGACCGCGTCGTCCGGCAGCTCCACCGGTCCGCGCCGCCCGGCCGTGGTGCCGAGCAGGAACGCCAGCCGGTCCGAGGGCACCGGCCGCCCCTGGTCGCACAGGGCGCCCAGGGCGGCGATGGCCTGCGGATATCCCACCAGGACGGCGCCGACGAGCCGTTGGCCGCGCAGCGCCAGCCGGGCGTAGCCACCGCGTGCGGGGTCTTGGAGGGACACCGTCTCCTCGGCGTCGTCGGCCGCTCCGGGCGGGCCGTACGCCGCGACGTCCAGCCCGGGCGCCTTCAGCCGGATCACGGGCGCGCACGCGCGGGGGCGGGTCCGGACGCCGCAGAGCAGCGCCGCGAGGCGTTCCGCCTGGTGCCAGGCGGTGGCGGCGAGCCCGGGGACCGTGCCGTCCTCCTCGGCGCAGTCCCCGATGGCGTGGATGTGCGGATCGTCGGTGGTCAGGGCATCGTCGACCACCACGCCGGTACGGACGGCGAGCCCGGCGGCGCGGGCCGTCCGGGTGTCGGGGCGGACACCGGCGCACACCACCACGGTGTCGGCGCCGATGGCCTGGCCGCGGTCGAGGGTGAGGGTGCCGGGGGCGTACGCGACCGCCTGCCGGGACAGTTCCAGCCGTATGCCGTGGTCGCGCAGCCCGCGGGCGAGGACCGCCCCGGCCGCGGCGTCGAGCTGACGGTTCATCGGGTACGGGCGAGGGTGCGTCAGCGTGACGCGGGCGCCGCCGCGCCGCAGCGCGAGCGCCGTCTCGACCCCGAGCACCCCGGCGCCGACCACCGCCACCCGGCCGCCGGTGACGCGTCGGCAGTCGGCGAGGGTACGCAGCGGGGTGACGCCGTCGGCGAGACGGCCGCGCGCGGTCAGCAGGCCGGGGACGGCGGGTATCCGGGGCCGGGCGCCGGTCGCGAGCACCAGGTGGTCGTAGCGGTGGCTGCTGCCGTCGGAGGTGTGCACCAGGCGGTGTCGCCGGTCGATGCCCACCGCCCGGGTGCCGAGCCGCACCACGGTGCCGTCCGGCGGACCTGGCAGGGTCAGGGCGTGGGCCGGGAGCGTGCCGTCGAGCACCGAGGGGAGCAGCACCCGGTGGTATGCGGCCACCGGCTCCGCCCCCAGGACGGTGACGGTGCCCCGGTGGCCGTGGTGGTGCAGCCGGTCCACGAGGCGGTGGGCGGCGATGCCGTTGCCCACGACGACGACGGCGCTCACGCGGTGGCCGTCCAGGGCTCGATGCGGACCGCGCAGACCTTGAACTCGGGCATGAGGCTCTCCGGGTCGAGGGCGGTACTGGTGATGAGGTTGGCCCGGCCGTCCGCGCCGAAGTGGAACGGCAGGAAGACGGTGTCGGCGCGCAGGGTCTCCACCAGCCGGACCCGGGCGACGGCCGCGCCTCGGGCCGAGCAGATCCGCGCCAGATCGCCGTCCGCGAGCCCGGCCCGCCCGGCGGTGTCCGGATGCACTTCGAGATACGACTCCGGCTCGGCCGCCAGCAGTTCGGGCACCCGCCGGGTCTGGGCGCCGGACTGGTAGTGCGCCGGTGCCCGGCCGGTCGTGGCGTACAGGGGGAAGCGGTCGTCGGGGAGTTCGGCGGCGTCCCGGTGGTCGACCGGGCGGAACCGGGCCCGGCCGTCGGGGTGGGCGAAGCGGTCGAGGAAGAGCCGGGGCGTGCCCGGGTGCGGCGGGTGCCCGGGCGGGGTGGCGGGGCAGGGCCAGTGCAGGGCCTCACCGGCGTCCAGCCGCTCGTAGCTGATGCCGGAGTAGTCGGCCCGGCCGCCCCGGGTGGCGCGGCGCAGCTCCTCGAACACCTCGCGCGGTACGGCGGGGAACCGTTCCGGCGGCTGGCCGAGCCGGATCGCGAGCCCGCGCAGCACGTCCAGATCGCCGCGCACCCCCGGCGGGGGCCCGGAGAGCGGGCGGCGGCGCAGCACCCGGCCCTCCAGACTGGTCATGGTGCCCTCCTCCTCGGCCCACTGCGTCACCGGCAGCACCACATCGGCCAGGAGCGCCGTCTCGGAGGGCATGAAGTCGGCCACCACCAGCAGGTCCAGCGCGGCCAGCCGCTCGGTGATGTGCGCGGCGTGCGGCGCGGACACGGCCGGGTTGGAGCCGAACACCAGCAGCGCGCGCGGTCCGCCGGGACGGCCGAGGGAGTCCAGCAGCTCATACGCGCCCGGCCCGGGGCCGGGCAGCTCCCCCGGCGGTACGCCCCAGACGGCGGCCACGGCGGCGCGCGCCCCGGGGTCGGCGATCGACCGGTAGCCGGGCAGCTGGTCGGCCTTCTGGCCCATCTCCCGGCCGCCCTGCCCGTTGCCCTGCCCGGTGAGGCAGCCGTAGCCGCTGCCCACCCGGCCGGGCAGGCCGAGCGCGAGCGCCAGGTTGATGAAGGCCGCCACCGTGTCGGTGCCCTTGCTGTGCTGTTCGGCGCCGCGCCCGGTGAGGACGTACGCCCGCCGGGCGCCGCCGAGCATCCGTACCGCCTCGCGCTGGGCGGCCACCGGCACCCCGGTGACCCGTTCGACGCGCTCCGGCCACCACGCCACCGCCCGCTGCCACGCGGCGTCGAACCCGGCGGTGCGCCGGTGCAGATAGCCCTCGTCCACCCGGCCCTCGGTGACGACGAGATGGAGCAGGCCGAGGGCGAGCGCCAGATCGGTCCCGGGCTGCGGCTGGAGGTGGAGGGCGGCCGCCCCGGCGGTCCTCGTCCGGCGCGGATCGATGACGATCAGCCGGGCGCGGGACAGGTGGCGCATCAGCGGCGGCATCGTCTCGGCCGGGTTCGCCCCGGCCAGCAGGACCACCTCGGCATCGTCGAGGTCGGCCACTGGGAACGGCAGCCCTCGGTCGAGGCCGAAGGCGGCGTTCCCGGCGGCCGCCGCGGAGGACATGCAGAACCGGCCGTTGTAGTCGATGCGGCTGGTGCCCAGCGCCACCCGGGCGAACTTGCCCAGCAGATACGCCTTCTCGTTCGTCAGCCCGCCGCCGCCGAACACCGCCACCGCGTCCGGGCCGTGCGCGTCCCGAATCCGGCGCAGCCGGTCCGCGACGGTGTCCAGCGCCCGGCGCCAGCCCGCCGGTTCCGGCGCCCCGGTGGCGCCGCGGACCAGCGGGGAGCGGAGCCGCACCGGGGAGTCGAGGAGGGCGGGGGCGGTCCACCCCTTCTGGCACAGCCCGCCCCGGTTGACGGGGAAGTCGGAGGGCCGTACGGCCACCGTGGCGCCCTCGTGGTCCAGCCAGGTGCCGCACTGGAGGGCGCAGTACGGGCAGTGGGTCGCCACGGCCGACGACGAGGACGCCACCATGAGTCTCCCCGGCCTCCCCTCGCAGCTGAACACGGTTCACCGTCATCAGTGGTGCTGATGGTGCTGAAGGTCGTGCCGTGGTGCGGTGGTGCGGACCGGTCACATGGTGGTGCGCAGCGATTCGATCCAGGCGTACGAGACCAGGCCCGCCTGCAGCCTGGACTCCACATGCAGCTTGGTCAGGATCTGCGCCACATGCGCTTTGACCGTACGTTCGGTGACGGCGAGCCGGGAGGCGATGGACCGGTTGGACTCCCCGTCACCGAGCAGGCGGAACACGTCGAATTCGCGATTCGAAAGCGCGGGCACCCGGTCCAGCTCTTCCTGCCAGGTCCGGCGGGCGCTGGGTGCCAGGGGTGCTTTCCTGTGGACCAGACCGATCAGGCTTCCCTCTGTAGCCATGTATCTCCCTCTCCCGAGAACGCGGATCGCGGGGTCCGGGTAATAGGTGAATTCACGTCAGACATAGGGGCCTCGGCAGTATACGGAGGCACTGATGGCACAGGTGTGCGGACGGGCCGCAATGGCGCATTCTCGCTCAGCGGAGCCGTTCGCGGTCCGCCGCGTCCGCGCCCGACACCGCCCCGGCCGGTTCCCCCGGCTTCGCCCGCACCCGGCCCTGGGTGACCGCCAGCACCGCGCCCGCCAGCAGTACCACCGCGCCGATGGCCTGGACCGTGCCGAAGGACTCGCCCAGGAAGACGGAGGAGCACAGGGTGCCGACCATGGGCACCATGAACATCATGATCGAGGCGGAGGCCGGGCCCACCGCCCCGACGCCCCGGTAGTAGAAGAGGTTCGCCACGGCCGTCGGGCCGATTGCCACGAACACCGCGTTGAGCCAGGTGGTCGCGGACACCGCGCCCCAGTCCGCGTCCATCGCGGAGGGCACGCTGTAGAGCCCCAGCAGGATGGCGCCGCAGCTCATCGCGTACGCCGTGGCCCGCAGCGGTTCGATCCCGGCGAGCACCCGGGGGCCGAGCAGGGTGAACGCCGCCCAGCAGCCCGCGCTCAGCAGGAACAGCACATCGCCGAGGAACCGGTCACCGCCCGCGCCCGCGTCGGTCCGCGCGCCGATCAGGAAGATCACGGCACCGGTGAGCCCCAGCGCCAGCCCCGCCACCCGCCCGCCCGACGCCCGCTCCTTGCGGGTGACCAGCAGGAATCCGGTGGTCAGCACGGGGCTCATGACCGGGATGATGACGGTGCTGTCCATCGCCGGGGCCAGCGAAAGCCCCCAGAAGAACAGCAGGTTGTACAGGAACACGCCGAGCACCCCCGCCCCGGCCGCCCGCCCCACGTCCCGCCGGGAGGTGGGGCGCCGGGAGGGGACGAAGCGCAGCGCGACGAGCAGGACCAGCGCCCCGCCGCCGAAGCGCAGCAGGGCGGCCACGGCGTGCGGCAGATGGTCGACGACCACCTTCGAACTGCTGAAGCCGCTGCCCCACAAGACCATCGTGGTCGTCAGTAAGAGATAGGGGCTGGTGCCCCCTCCGGTCCACTGCTGCTTCCGCCGCATGTGCTTCCCCCTTGCGGATGGTGCTGTGCTGGTGTGGCCGGGCCACAGAGTCCGGTGTGGCCGGGCCACAGAGTAATGGGCCGGTGTCGGGCCCATGCCCCAGCCTCGCCGACGGCACTTGAGTCCGCCTGTACCAAGGTTCAATTGAGGCGCCCGGCCGCCCGCGGTGACAGTGATGTGCACCGACGGCCGCGAGAAGGGTTCCCCGAAATGCTGCCGCATTCCGATCTCGTGAGCCTCTTCCGGGAGGTCGCCACGGCGGCACCCGAGCGGACGGCGCTGTCCGCCGAGGACGACCGTCTCTCCTACCGGCGGCTCGACGCCTGGTCGGACGCGGTGGCCCGGGCCCTGTGCGCCCAGGGGGTCCGGCCCGGGGACCGGGTGGCCTTGCGCATGCCGCCGGGGGCCGAGGCGATCGCCGCGATCCTGGCCGTCCTCAAGTGCGGTGCCGCGTATGTCCCGGTGGACCTGCGCAACCCGGCCTCCCGGAGCGGCTTCATCCTCGCCGACAGCGGGGCGAGCGCGCTGATCGGCGAGCCCTTCGAGGGATGCGCGGTCACCGGCGTGGTCGGCACCGCGGCCGTGGCGGAGTGCCGGGACGCGCGGCCGGAGCCCATGACCGGGAGCGGGCGCCCGCGCGCCGAGGACCTGGCGTACGTCATCTACACCTCCGGGACCACCGGCGATCCGAAGGGCGTGCCGATACGCCACGCCCAGGTGTCGGCCCTGCTCTCCGGCGCCCGGTCGGTGTTCGACTTCTCGGAGGACGACCGCTGGCTGCTGTTCCACTCGCTGTCGTTCGACTTCTCGGTGTGGGAGATCTGGGGGGCGTTCTCCACCGGCGCGGAACTGGTCGTGCTGCCGCACTGGTCGGCCCGTACGCCCGAGCGGTATCTGACGGTCGTCCTCGACCGGGGCGTCACCGTCATCAACCAGACCCCCACCGCGTTCTGCGCGCTCACCGAGGCGGCCGTGCGCGGCGGACGGGACCTCACCGGGCTGCGCTACGTCATCTTTGGCGGCGAGAAGCTCACCGCGCCCATGCTGCGGCCCTGGGCCACGGCGTTCGGGCTGGACCGGCCGCGGCTGGTCAACGGCTACGGGATCACCGAGACCACGGTGTTCACCACCTTCGAGGAGATCGGCGAGGCCTACCTGACGCAGGACGCCTCGGTCATCGGGCGCGCGCTGCCGTCGTTCCGTACCCGGGTCGTCGGCGACGACGGACGGGACGTGGTGCCGGGGGAGACCGGCGAACTGTGGCTCGCCGGTGCCCAGCTGGCCGACGGCTACCTCGGCCGCCCGGAGCTGACGGCGGAGAAGTTCCCGGTGGTGACGGACGAGGAGACCGGCGAGCCCGTCCGCTACTACCGCTCCGGGGACCTGGTCAGCGAGCTGCCGGACGGCCGGTTCGCCTACGAGGGCCGCGCCGACCTCCAGGTGAAGCTGCGCGGCTACCGCATCGAGCCGACCGACATCGAGACCGCCGTGCGCCGCCACGACGATGTCGTCGACGCGGTCGTCACCGTGCGCGAGTTCAAGCCCGGCGACCTGCGGCTGGTCTGCGCCTACGTGGCCCGCGAGGGGAGCACGGCCACCGCGCGGGAGCTGCGGGACCACCTCAAGACCCGGCTACCGGCCTATATGCACCCGGCGCGCTATCTGCGCCTGCCGGTGCTGCCCCGCACCGTCAACGGAAAAGTCGACCGGGCGGCCGTCGCCCGGTCCTGGGAGGAAGAGGTGGCACGTTCATGACGGGACAACAGAACGCTGCGGCACAGGACGGGCACCCCGACGCCCTGGCCGTCACCTGGGTGGGTGAGGTGCTGGAGGAGTCCGACCTGTCGGCCCAGGACAACTTCCTCGACCTCGGCGGCCACTCCGTCCTGGCCCTGGAGCTGAACGAGCGGGTCAGGGAGGAGCTCGGCGTCGAGCTGGACATGCAGATCCTCTTCGAGCGCAGCATCGGCGAGGCCGTCGCCGACGCCGTCACCCGCGCCCGGAGCGCCCAGTAGAGACCCTCAAGCAGAGGAAGGAGCGTTGCCATGACCTCCGCGAGCGAGCAAGCCGACTTCACCTTCAGCGCCGAAGAGGTGGCCCGGTTCGAACGGGACGGCTACATCGGCCCGGTCAAGGTCTTCGAGCCCGAGGAGATGACCCGCCGCTGGAACACCGTCCGGCGCCAGCTCCTGGACCGCTCCCTGGCCATCTACCCGGACAGCACGGGCAAGGCCAACATCTCCAACTACGACCGCCACCTCGACATCGACCTGCTGTCCGAGCACGTCACGCGGCCCGAGATCGTCGACCGCGTCGCCTCCCTCATCGGCCCCGACCTGCTCTGCTGGCGCAGCGAGTTCTTCCCCAAGTACCACGGCGACGAGGGCACCGACTGGCACCAGGCCGCCACCTTCGCCCACGCGACCGGCAAGCCGCAGATCATCTGGCCGTCCGACGAGGGCCGCCCCGCCTTCATCGGCACCATCACGGTGTGGACCGCGTTCACCCACTCCACCGAGCAGAACGGCTGCCTCCAGCTGATGCCGGGCACCCACACGTCGATGAACTACGACGAGTCCAAGGGCATGGACTACGACGCGGACGCCATCAACCGGCGCGAGAAGGACGGCATCAAGCGCGGCTTCTTCGGCTACGACTACCGGTCCCTCCAGAAGGACCCCCACTGGAAGCCGGACGAGTCGCAGGCGTACCCGATGGTCCTCAAGCCGGGCGAGGCAGTCATCTTCTGGTCGAACACCATGCACGCCTCGCTCCCCCACACCGGCGGCAAGACCGACTACCGCATGGGCTTCGCCGCCCGCTACGTGCCCACTCAGGTGCGGGTCTACCCCGGCACCGAGAACCTGAGGGAGTACGGCGACGGCATCAACCTCGAACACTACGGCGCGGTCCTCGCCTCCGGTGTGGACACGTACGGGCACAACCGGTTGGCCCGCACGAGCCGGCGCGGCTACGCGTTCGTACCGCGCGAGGTCCCCAGCTGACCGGCCGCGGACCCCATCTGGCACCACTCCGCGCGCCCGGCGGCGGGGCGGCCGCGTGCCGCCCCGCCGTGCCCCGAGGAGGCACATATGACGCCCCGTCCCCTCATCATGCTGCACCACGCGGGCGGCTCGGCCGCCGTCTTCGAGCGGCTCGCCGAGGCCCTGCCGGACGGCATCCTGCCCCTGCCGCTGGAGCTGCCCGGGCGGGGCAGGCGGTGGCGCGAGGCGCCCGTCACCACCATCGAGGACGCCGTCGGCGACCTGGAGCGGGCGGTCGCCGGACTGCGGGGCGAGATCGCCGTCTTCGGCCACAGCGTGGGTGCCTACCTTGGGCTGTGCCTGGCGGCCCGGCTGGCGGAGTCCGGCGGGGCGCGCTGCTCGACCCTGTTCGTCTCCGCCAACGCGGGTCCGGTGAGCGCCGAACTTCCCTGTGCGGGCTCGCTGTCGCTCACCACCGACGAGGAGATCCTCGCCATCGCCGAGCGGTCCGGGGGCACGATCTCCCCGCAGATCCGCGCGCACCCCGTGCTGCGGGAGCGCACCGCGGCGCTGCTGCGCGCCGACTTCTCGCTCGGCGACTCGTTTCTGCGCGAGCGCCGGGCCACCACCGTGGGCGCCGGTCTCGTGGTGTGCTGCGGCACCGAGGACGTCTTCACCGACGCCCAGCTGGACAGCTGGCGGCACAGCACGACCGGGGCCACGGAGGTCACGCCCCGCCTCCCCGGCGGCCACTTCTACCTCGAACAGCCCGCCCAGGCGGCGGCGTTGGCCGGGGTGGTGACCCGTACGCTGCTGGGTTCGGCCGACCGGACTCCTTGACGGGGCCCGCACCCCGTCCGCACGATGACCTGCGTGACAGCCACGACCGCGACGGCGCGGTCCGACAAGCCTCCGGCCCGCGGCGCGTGGTTCCTGGTCCTGCCCGCGCTGCTGCCGATCCTGCTGCTCAGCGTCGGTCCGCTGCTGTACGGGATCGCGCTGGCCTTCACCGACGCCCAGTCCGGCCGCACCGAGCCGACGCAGTGGACCGGGCTGCTCAACTTCCAGGACCTGGCCCGGGACACGCTCTTCTGGGACTCGTTCCGGATCGGCCTGGTGTGGGCGGTCGCGGTGACCGTTCCGCAGTTCGTGCTGGCGCTCGGGCTGGCGCTGCTGCTGGTGCAGAACCTCCGCTTCCGCTGGCTGGCGCGGTCCCTGGCGATCGTGCCGTGGGCGATGCCCGAGGTCGTCGTCGGCATCATGTGGCGGCTCGTCTACCACCCCGACGCGGGCCTGCTGAACGACATGCTCGGCACCGACCGGGATTGGCTCGGCAGCCTCTCCACCGCGCTGCCCGCCGTGATCGTCGTCGGCATCTGGGCCCGGCTGCCGCAGGTGACGGTCACGCTGCTGGCCGCGCTCGCCAACGTACCGCGAGAGCTGCACGAGGCCGCGGCGATGGACGGCGCGGGCGCCTGGCGGCGCTTTCGCACCGTCACCTGGCCCGCCATCAGACCGGTGGCGCTCGCCATCAGCGCGCTGAGCCTCATCTGGAACATCAACTCCTTCGCGCTGGTCTACGTCCTGACCGGCGGCGGGCCCGGCGGCCGCACCCGGCTGCCGATGCTCTTCGCCTACGAGGAGGCCTTCCGCTACGGGCAGTTCGGGTACGCGGCCGCCATGGGATGCGTGCTGGTCGCGGTCGTCTCCGTGCTGCTCGCCGTCTTCCTCGTCGGACGGCTGAGAGGGGACGACGCGTGAACCGGGCCGCCGTGACGCGCAGACGCCGGGCCGCCCGCGCCGGGCAGTACCTCGCCCTGCTGGGCTATCTCGTCTTCCTCGCGTTCCCGCTGCTGTGGCTGCTGTCCACCGCGTTCAAACCGCCGCGCGAGCTGGCGAGCCCGGACCCCGGCTGGATTCCCGCCCACCCGACCCTCGACAACTTCCGCCAGGCGTTCGACGAGCAGCCGCTGCTGCGCGCGGCCGCCAACAGCCTGACCGCCTCGGTGGCCGCCGCGGCCATCACCGTCGTCATCGCGACCCCGATGGCGTACGTCATGGCCCGGCACCACCGCTCCCCGCTGTCCCGGGCGGCCACCGGCTGGGTCGTGGTCAGCCAGGCGTTCCCGTTCGTCCTGGTGATCATCCCGCTGTTCCTCGTGCTCAAGAACCTGCACCTGATCAACTCCCTGTCCGGGCTGATCATGGTGTACGTGGTGTGGTCGCTGCCGTTCGCCCTGTGGATGCTCGCGGGGTACGTCCGGGCCGTGCCGGGGGAGTTGGAGGAGGCCGCGGCGGTGGACGGGGCGGGGCGGCTGCGCGTCCTGGTCTCCGTCACCATGCCGCTGCTGGCGCCCGGCCTCGTGGCCACCGCCCTGTTCGCCTTCATCACCGCCTGGAACGAGTTCTTCTTCGCGCTGGTGCTGCTCAAGACGCCGGAGAGGCAGACCGTGCCGGTCATCCTCACCCACTTCATCGGCGCGGAGGGCGTCGCCGACCTCGGGCCGCTGGCCGCCGCCTCACTGCTGGCCACCCTTCCCTCGCTCGTCCTGTTCGCCGTCATCCAGCGGCGCATCACCAGCGGCACCCTGGCCGGGGCGGTGAAGTCCTGATGCGCCGCCGTACGCTGCTCACCGGCACGCTGACCGGCGCCGCCGCGGCTCTGGGCGCCGGATGCGCGCCCGCGCGGCGCCGGGCCAGCGGGGGAGCGGCGGTCCTCCGCTTCCAGTCGCTGGCCTGGCAGAAGGAGTCCGTCGAGGCCAACAAGCGGCTGGTGGCGGAGTGGAACGCGGCCCACCCCGGGATCAGGGTGGACTACGTCCAGGGCAGCTGGGACAGCGTCCACGATCAGCTCCTCACCTCCTTCGAGGGCGGCGAGGCGCCCGACATCATCCACGACGCCGCCGACGACCTCGCCGACTTCGCGTACGGCGGTTATCTCGCCGATCTGCGCGGCCTACTGCCGGACCGGCTGAAGGACGCCATCCCGGCCCACAGCTGGGCGACCACCACCTTCGGCGACGGCGACGGCGGCGGCGTTTACGGGGTGCCGTTCCTCCAGGAGCCGCGCGTCATCATCGCCAACCGGACGCTGCTGGAGCGTGCCCGGGTGCGTATCCCGAGCGTGCGCGCCCCCTGGAGCTGGGCGGAGTTCGAGGACGCGGCGCGGGCGCTCACCCGGGGCGGGACGTACGGGGTCGCCTGGCCGCTCAAGGACCCCGTCGCCGCGACGCTCGGCCTCGCCCTCTCCACCGGCGGCCGGGTCTTCCACCGGGGCGCCGACGGCAAGGTCACCGTCCGCTTCGACGCCGCCGACCGGCGCGTCCCGCGCGCCATCGCCCGTACGGCGGCCAAGTCCACGCTCGGCATGGGCGGTTCGGACACCCTCCCCGGCTTCTTCGGCGGCAAGTACGCCATGCTGCCGCTCGGGTTCTCGTACCGTCAGCAGCTCGTCCAGCAGGCCCCCGAGGGCTTCGCCTGGACGGTGCTGCCCGCGCCCGCCGGGCCCGGCGGCGACCAGCGCCAGGGCGTCAGCCCGCAGACCCTGTCCATCGCCCAGGACAGCCCGTACAAGCGGGAGGCCGCCCGCTTCCTCGACTTCTTCCTGCGCCCGCGCAACATGGTGCGGCTCGCACGGGGCGACTGGATGCTGCCCACGGGCACCGGGGCGCTGCGCGACCGGGCGCTGCACACCGCCGAGCACGGCTGGGCGACCGGCACCGCACTGGCCGCCCAACTGCGCCCGGCCCCCGCCCTGTCGGTGCGCGGCTATCCGGAATGGAAGGACAAGGTGGCCACCCCGGCGTTCCAGGAGTACTACAGCGGAGCCATCGGAATGGACGGACTGAGAGAACGGCTGATCGAGGATGGCGGGCTGGTGCTCGCCCGATACCAGCGCTGAGGAGCGCGACCCGGGGTGTCAGACCCGGGCGTGCCGGGGGCGGTCGTCCAGGTCCGGGTCGTCCAGGTCCGGAGCGTCCAGGCCCGGGGCGGGGAGTGTGCCCGCGGGGACGGGCGGCGGGGTGGGGGCCGTCTCGTCGTGGGTCAGGTCGGGCAGCCACCGCAGCCACGTCGGCAGGTACCAGTTCCGCTCGCCCAGCAGCGACATCACGGCGGGCAGCAGCACTCCGCGGATCACGGTGGCGTCGATGAGGACGGCGGCCGCGAGGCCTACGCCCATCTGCTTCATGGACTGCATCGACAGCGTTCCGAAGATGCCGAACACCGCGACCATGATGACGGCGGCGCTGGTGACCACGCCCGCCGTGGTGACCACACCGTGCACCACCGCGTCCTGGGTGGTGCGCCCGGCCAGCCGCGCCTCGCGGATGCGGGAGACCACGAACACGTGGTAGTCCATGCTCAGCCCGAACAGGATCACGAAGAGGAACAGCGGCAGCCACGACACGATCGCGCCGACGCCCTCCGCCCCGACCAGCCCCGCGCCCCAGCCGTGCTGGAAGACGGCGGTGAGGATGCCGTACGCGGCGCCCACCGACAGCAGGTTGAGCGCGATGGAGGTGACGGCGACCGTCAGCGAACGGAACGACATCAGCATCAGCAGGAACGCGAACACGACGACGAACGCGAAGACCGGCGCGATCGCCGAGCCGAGCTTGTCGTTGAAGTCCTTGTTGGCGGCGACGGAGCCACCGATCGGCGCGTCGACGCCGTCCACCGTGCCGAGCGTCGCCGGGCGCACCTCGTCCCGCAGGATGTTCAGGCTCTTCTCGGCCTTGTCCTCGTCCGAGCCGCCGGTCAGCGGGACCGACACGATCGCCAGGTTCTGCTTCTCGTGGAAGGCCACCGTGACCGGGCCCGTGGAGGCGCCCTTCGCGACGGCCTCCGTACGGAAGCGGGCGATGGCGTCCCGTACCGGCGCTGCGTCGATGTCCTTCGCCTTGACCACGACCTGGGCCGGGTCCGGTCCGCCGGGGAACGCCTGGTCCATGTGCTCGTAGGCCTGGACGATCGGCATGGAGTCGCTGAACTCCTGGTCCAGCGTCAGGTTCGCGGTGTTCATGCTGACCGCCGGTGCGGCGATGGCGATCAGCGCGCCGCCGGCCAGCGCGAGCGACAGCTTCGGCCTGCGCAGCACCCGGCCGAGAACCGCGCGCCACACCCGGCTCTCGCCGTTGCCCTTCCGCTTGGCGCGGGACACGAACGGTACCCGGCCCTTCTCGACCCGCTCGCCGAGCAGCGACAGCAGCGCGGGCAGCACCGTCACCGAGCCGACCATCGCCACGGCCACCACCATCAGGGTGGCAAGACCCATCGCCTGGAACTCGGTGAGGCCGGTGAAGAGCATGCCCGACATCGCCACGATGACCGTGACACCGGAGACCAGGATGGCCCGGCCGGAGGTCGCCGCCGCGATGCGCAGCGCGGTGTCCGCGTCCCGGCCCGCCGCCCGCTCCTCGCGCTCCCGGCGCAGGTAGAACAGGCAGTAGTCGACGCCGACGGCCAGGCCCACCAGCAGCATCACCGAGTTGGCGGTGTCGTTCATGGGCATCCAGTGGCTGACCACCGCCACCAGACCGGTGGTGGCCAGGAACGCGGTCATCGCGAGCGCCACCGGCAGCAGCGCGGCCACCAGCGCGCCGAAGGCGATCAGCAGGATGCCGAGGGCCACCGGCACCGCCGAGTACTCGGCCTGCGCGAAGTCGGAGCCGAACGCGTCGTTGAACGCCTTGTCCCCGCTCGCGTCGCCGAACTCCTCGATCCGCAGGGCCTGGTGGCCCTGGCGCGCCTTCTCCACCGCGTCCAGCACGGGCTGGATCCGGTCCGGGGCGGACTCCGCGTCGCCGCGCAGGTCGAACCGCACCAGCGCGGACCGCCGGTCGGCCGAGATCGCCTTCGTCCCGTACGGGGACTTCACCGCGGTGGCCTCGCCAGTGCCGCGCACCGCGGCGAGCACCCCGTCGACCGCGCTCCGGAACGCGGGGTCGTCCGCGGTCACTCCGTCGTCCTTCGCCTGGATCAGGACGGTTTCCCCGGCCGGTTCGACAATGCCCGCATCGTCGAGAATCTTCACGACACGCCCGGACTCGCCGGGAAGCTCCTCACTGTCCGTCGAATCGACCCGGCCCGTCATCGACCCCACGGCCAGCGCGAGGACGACCAGCAGCAGCCAGCCCCCGACGGCGGTCCAGCGGTGCCGGGCGCTCCAGCCGCCCGCGCGGGCGGCCAGCCCCCGCGGCCTGTCCAGTCCTGCTGTGTCCCCCACGACGTCCCCTTTTCCCAAGGTGGCGACCCCCTGCCGCCATCCCTCGACGACGCTAGGGCGCGGGTACACCCGGGCCCATCCTGCTGACCGCCGATACGGGGGACGGGGCTCTCCACCCCGAGGAGGGGGGCCAGCCCTACCCCACCGCTCCAAGGCCCTTACACGTAAAGGGACTTGTCATGATCGTCCCGCGATGAAGTTGCATATGTCACACATCGATCAGGATCTTGAATTGCCCGGTTCCATCCGTCAGGGTTTCGTTTCAGCCCGGAGTGACTGACCACGCTCCGGCGCTATCGCACCGTGTGTGCGAGCACCGTGTGCGAAATCCCCCCACATCTCGCACGAGGAGTACCTCGTCATGGCAGTACACAAGCAGCGCAACGCGCGTCGACTCACCCTGGCGATAGCCGCGGCGGGTGCCATCACCGCCGGTGCTTTCGTGGCCGTCCCGGCCGGCGCCGCCACCGCGCCCGCCGAAGGCACCGTCTACGGCACCCAGTCCAAGAACGCCGTCGACGGCAGCTACATCGTCATGCTCAAGGGCGGAAAGTCCGTCAAGGCCGCCGAAGAGGGCAAGGACCTGGCCGAGACCTACGGCGGCAAGCTGAGCCGCAGCTACGACTCGGCCATCAACGGCTTCTCCGCCACCAGCCTCAACGAGACCGAGGCCAAGCGGCTGGCCGCCGACCCGTCGGTGGCCAAGGTCGTCCAGAACCACCGCTACTCCATCAAGACCACCCAGGCGGACCCGCCGTCCTGGGGCCTGGACCGGATCGACCAGGACGACACCAAGGGCGACAAGAAGTACACCTACCCCGACAGCGCGGGTGAGGGTGTCACCGCGTACGTCATCGACACCGGTGTCCGCGCCTCGCACAAGGACTTCGACGGCCGCGTCACCTCCGGCTTCGACGCCATCGACAACGACGACGACGCCGACGACGGCAACGGCCACGGCACCCACGTGGCGGGCACCATCGCCGGTACCGAGCACGGCGTGGCCAAGAAGGCCAAGGTCGTGGCCGTCAGAGTCCTGGACGACCAGGGCTCGGGCACGACCGAGCAGGTCGTCTCCGGCATCGACTGGGTCACCAAGAACCACAAGGGCCCCTCGGTCGCCAACATGAGCCTCGGCGGCACCCCCGACGAGGCCCTGGACGCGGCCGTGCAGAAGGCCATCGACTCCGGTGTCACCTTCGGCGTCGCGGCGGGCAACGAGTCCGCCGACGCGAGCGAGAGCTCACCCGCCCGGGTCGAGGACGCGATCACCGTCGCGTCCAGCACCGACGCCGACGAGCAGTCCGACTTCTCCAACTTCGGCAAGGTCGTCGACCTCTACGCCCCCGGCTCGGACATCACCTCCGACTGGAACACCGGCGACGACGCCACCAACACCATCTCCGGTACGTCGATGGCCACCCCGCACGTCGTGGGCGCCGCCGCCGTCTACCTGAGCGGCCACCAGGACGCCAAACCGGCCGACGTGGCGAAGGCGCTCACCGACGGCGCCACCGCCGACAAGATCTCCAACCCGAGCGAAGGCACCCCGAACAAGCTCCTGAAGGTCGTCGAGTAACTCAACCCAGACGCACCTGAAACCGGCCGCCGCCTCCACCCCACTGGACGCGGCGGCCGGTCGCGCAGCGGGGTACCGGGAGCAACTGGCTGACACCTTGGGCCCGTTGCCCCGCCGTGCCAGCCTGAGCGGCATGAACATCACCAGCGGATACGCATGGGCGGCGGTCGAGGACGCGCCGGTGAAGGAACTCTTCCCGGGCATCCGGCTGCGCCCGCTGTGGACCGGTGAGAACGGTGCGAAGGCGCACGTCCTGGAAATGGACCCGGGCAGCGCCTGGGAGGGCCTGGACGTCCACGAACCCGGCCCCGAGGAGGTCTTCGTCGTCTCCGGCACCTTCAACGACGGCCACCGCGACTACCCCGCGGGCACCTTCCTCCACGCCCCGGCGGGCTCCTCGCACATCCCGCAGACCACCACCGGCTGCACGCTCTTCGTCTTCTATCCCGAGGGCTGAAGGCCGAGGTCGCCGACTCAGTCGGCCAGGCTGCCGAGCAGCGCGGCAACGTCCAGGTCGACGGTGAATTCATCGGCGACCTGGACCGACTCCTTGCCGGTGACCGTGGCGACTTCGCGGTAGGTGTCGGCCTCCAGCTCATGCACGACCACACGCACCTCGGGCTCCAGCTCCACCCGCCAGAAAGCGGGCACCTTGGCCTGGGCGTAAAGCGTCGGATTGAGGATGCGGTCGGTGGACTGGTTGAACGGAGACCCGATCTCCACCAGCAGCAGCACCGCCTCCAGCGGCACGGCCAGGGTGCCACGGGGGACGGCGGAGCTGTCGGCAACGGCGATGTCCGGGATGAACAACCGGGAATCGCCCGTTACGTTCACCGCCCCGGCGGAGAGAAACGGGGCACCTGACCGGTCCATGGTGGCGTTGATCTGCCTGTGCAGTTCCGAAGACACGATCTGATGGTCCCAGCCGGGAGTGGGGGACATCATGAGGACGCCGTCCACAAGTTCAAAGCGGACGCGTGCCGGGTGCTCCGGGAGCGCGAGGACGTCCTCGACCGTCCAGGGGCCCTCGTGATCGTCGATGCGCATCTCGGGGACGCTCATGCTCGCCACCACCGCCTCCTCGTGTTTCTCGGCTTCACCATGGCACGCAGCTCGGACAACCGTGGGGCCCGCTGTCCGAGGCGGCTGACCCGCCGTCGCGGACCCGGAGGACATCCGGCTGCTGGAGACGGTCGACCGCTCGTACCTGGACGGCGTCCATCTGGAACATGTCCTGCACAGCGCGAGCCCGACCGGACGGAGCCCGGCCGATGTCGCGTCGCGGCTGACAGCCCTGGGCTACCGGCTGCCCGACGAGGTGGACTATCCGGAGGTCCGCGGCGCCCTGAACCGGTGATGCCGGTGGCCACGGCTGCTGTGCCCGCGCGGTGGTCAGCGGGCGAGGCGGGGGAAGAGGGCTTCGGCGCCGGCGTGGTTGATCGCCTCGGCTTGGCCGGGGGTGAAGTCGGGGTAGGTCTCCAGGAAGTGGTTGTAGTAGCTGCCGGCGTTCTGCGGGGCGAAGGGCCAGTCGCTGCCGTAGAGGACGTGGCCGGGCTCGGCGAAGGCGAGCAGTGAGGGCAGGGCGCTGGGGCTGGCGGACAGGGCGGTGTCGAAGTAGAACCGCTTGAGGTCGCGGAGGATGTCCTCGGCCTTGCGGTCGGTGTCGACCACGGTCGAGGTCAGGCCGGAGAACCGGTAGGCGGCGTAGGGCAGGAAGCCGCCGCCGTGCGACAGGATGACCTTCACCTTCGGGTACCGGCTCATGACACCGCCCAGCACCATGTCCAGGGCGGTGCGGGTGGTGTCGAAGATGTAGTCGGCCAGCGGGGCCGGGGTTCCGGGGAGCAGTGCCATCGGGGGCTGTGCCGGGTGGATGAACACGATCGCCTCGCGCCGGTCCAACTCGGCCCAGAGCGGCTCGAAGTCCGGGTCGCCGAGGTAGCGGCCCTGGGCGTTGGACATGAGCACCACACCATCGGCACCCAGGGTGTCCAGTGCGTAGGCGGTCTCCTCCAGCGCGCCGTCCACGTCCGGCAGCGGGACGGAGGCGAAGGAGCCGATCCGGTCGGGGTGGTCCCTGACCATCTCCGCTCCGTACTCGTTGACGGCACGGGCCAGAGCGCGGGCCCCGGCCGCGTCGTTGTCGAGGCGGACACCGGGCGCGGTGACGGAGAGGATGCCGGTGGCGATGCCCTGCTCGTCCATCATCGTGATCGCGTCCGCCGCGCTCCAGGCCGGGATGGCCCAGCCGCCGGAGTCCAGGCCCCGGGATTCCAGGGCCTGCGCCCAGACCGGCGGAACGATGTGCTGGTGGACGTCGATGCGTGCCGGGAAACTCACTTCTCTGCCCTCCTAAAAGTTAGCGTGCTAACAAACTTATTTAGTAAGCTAACGGTCATGGATGAAGGAAGCAATGGCCTACTGAACAAGGGCACCGGGCCGGACGCACCCGCTGCATCGGAAGCCGGAGTGGAAGAGCTGGCGCAGGCCGCGGACGCGCTCTTCTACGCGATGCGCCGTGCCCGCTCGGCGGCCGGTCAGGCCAGCTCCGGGCTGACCCTCGCCCAGCTGGCCCTCCTCGACCCGCTGGCGGCGGCGGGAGAGCTCCCGGTCGGGCGGCTGGCCGCCGCGGCCGACGTCAGCGTCCCCACCGCCACCCGGATGCTCCAACAACTGGAGAGCAAGGGCAGCGTGACCCGACGGCGCTCGGCGACCGACGAGCGTCGGGTCCTGGTCGGCCTCACCGATGAGGGCGCCCACCAGCTCGCCGCTGTACGCACGCGGCTGCGTGAACGCCAGGCCCGTATCCTCACCCGGTTCCTGCCCGCCGAACGCACGCAGCTTGCCCGCCAGTTGCACCGCCTGGCCGGAGCTATCGCCGCCCTGGACACCTGAGCAGTACCTGGCCCGAAGGCGCTGCCGGGGCAGCGCCGGCCGACGAGAAGCGGCAGCGGGGCGGACGGCGTACGGGGCCACAGTCACTCGGGCGACGCCGTCGGCGCGCAGTTCGCGGGCGGCGTCCTCGGTGCGGGGGAGAGAGGCCGAGGCGAACGCGGGTCGCGCGGCGCACCATCCAGTCCGGCAGACGTCGCGTCTCAGATGACCGCTCTGGGCCACCGGCTGCCCGCCGAGGTGGACTACCGGAGGTCCGCGGCGCCCTGAACCGGTGATGCCGGACGCCCTCCCGCGCCCGATAGGCACCGGCCCTCGCGGCTAGCGTGAGAGGTGGTCGAGCGCGCCTGCCTTGACAGCACGTACGAAGGTTCCGAGTCGGTCCGGGGTGGTGGTGAGGATGTCGCCGGGGTTGTCGCTCTCCCGAAGCCGTATCTCACCGTCCGCTGCGGCAAGTTCAACGCAGTCGTTGGTCTCGCCATGCCCGGAGAACGATGACTTCCGCCAGGTCATCGGTTTTTCCATGATCTCGCCCTTCACAATTGCCGCATGATGGTGTGGATGAAGTCCTGAGACTTTTTCGCCGACAGGGCGAACGTCAGGGCCTTGTCGAGAAGTGCGCGATACCGCGCGAGCTGTGACTCCGCATCCAGCAGGATAGGGCCGTGCGGCACATCGATGTGTACGGTGTCCAGCCTCGGTACAGGGCCGTTTGCGTACAGCACGGGGGTCCCGGCGCCGCCGAACCCTGTTACGTCGAACGGGACCACCCGGACGGTGACACCCGGTCGTTCGCCTTGTTCCAGGATGAAGCCGAGCTGTTGGCGTGCGACGTCCCGGTCGGCGACGAGTGTCCGCAGAGCGGCTTCATGAACGACTGCTTCATACGCGGGAGGCGATTCGCCGTCGAGCACCTCCTGTCGTCGCATACGGAACGCGACCAGTGCCTCCAACTGGAGTGGAGACGGCTGGGGAACCCCGTAAGCCATGAGGGCGCGCGTGTAGCTTTCGACCTGTAGGAGCCCAGGGATGTAGACACCCTGGAAGGTGCGCAAACGGGGAGATCGATACTCCAGTTCGGCGAGATCCAGGGCTCCGTGTGCGAGGGTTCCCCGGTGCTCTTCCCACCACCCCTTGTCACGTTCCGTGGCCATGGCGACCAACTCGTCGGTCAGCGCGCCGTCGAGGCAGACGTAATGAGTCGCCATCCCGCGCAGCCGTTCCTCGCTGACGCCCGTCCGTCCCGCTTCAACGTGGCTCATCTGGGCCGAGGTCGTGCCGACCCGCTCGGCCGCTTCTCGGGCGGTCAAGCCCGCTGCCTCACGCATCTTGCGAAGTTCGGTTCCCAGTCGCTCCTGGCGTGCCGTGGGCTGACTCCTCACCGCCATGTACCCGTCGCCTCCGCCCTCTCGTAACCCGACAGGTGTTCGCTGTGTAGCTCTGTCGGCCCCCAATATCCGCCACAAAGTTGTGGCTGCCACAATTTTGTGGCGTACTTTGTGTGACGCACTCATCACACAGTGGTGAGCGGCAGTCGAAGCCTACTGCCTCCTCCACGCCCCTGCCTTCGGCACTGGCGTGGTCGAAAGGCGGTTCCGACACCTCGCGGAGGCCCACATGGAGACACCGGACACCACAGCACTCTTCGACAAGGAACTCTGCGACCTCGTCCTCACCGTCGCGCCCAGAGTCTTCGCCGTCGTCCAGGAACGCGAGGTGCGACCCGGGCTGAAAGACGGGTGCGTCGCGGCGTGGGGAATGGCGTTCGACGAGGGCCCCGTCCACGTGACCACAGCCGACGGCACCGGACAGATGGTCCTCAACTCGCCGGAGCGGGCTCTTCGATGGTTCACGCACGGTGGTGGTGAGGACGGCGTGACGGCAAGGCTGGTGTGGCTCAGTCGGTCCGGGAGCGCCGCGCTCGCCCATGCCGAGGCCGTTTGAGGCCCCAGGCGGAACGGGGCGCGCTGCCCCGCTCATGATCCATGTCGGACTGCCTGCATCGATAGCCTGCGCGCTCCCACGAAAGGCCGCGCGCCCGCTCTCACGCGAGACCGAACCACTGGGCCTCCGCCAACTTGAAGTCGCAGGTCAAAGGGCTGGTGTGACGGTCGTTCGGGGTGCTCATGCTGGTCAGGGGCGGCAGTCTGTGCAGTAGATCATCCGTCAGCCCGCACCCCGGCCTGACGGATAATCGGGGGCTGTAGAGCGGGGTGCTGCCAGGGGCTGGAGATCTTGGTACATCAGCTGCGTTGGTATCTGGCGGCCATCGTGTGGAATACCTTCTTCGGTTCCCAGCGCCTCTCGTCGAGCATCCGGACGACGCCGTAGGAGCCAAGGTCTTGCTCCCCGGGCCTGCTGTAACCGGCGAAGGTGAACCAGAGCGCGGTGTCCACGCCTTCTTCCTCGAAGATGTCCAGCAATTCGGTGAGGTAGCGCGCCTGCTCGTCTTCGTCCGGGACTGCGCCGTGCGGCACCTGCCAGGCCATGCCGCCACGTTCTCCCGCGCCCTGGTACGCACAGGTTCCGTACTCGGTCACCGCGACGGGCTTGCCGTGGGCGAGGTGCTCACGCAGCTCGTCCCGGAAGCTCTCGGCGTTGTAGGCGGCCCGGTAGGCATCGATGCCGACGAGGTCGAACGCACCCCAGTCGACGAACTCCCAGGGAGCCGAGGCGTAGGTGACCCGCCCGCCGAAGTGCGTACGGACGGTCGCGACGATCTGGGAGAGAAAGTCGTTGAGTCGTTCTTGCACCGGTCCGAGGGAGGACCACCACTCCATGTCGGCGGAAGCCATGGTCCGCATTCGGTCGCCGTAGGTGTCGCCCGGGAGGAAACCGCCGCAGAACGCGCTGATCTCGCAGCCAGCGACGAACACCACTTCGGCGCCAGCCTCTCGTACGGCTTCGGCCCGAGCGGCGCAGTCGGCGAAGAACGGGAGCAACTGGTCGCGGGGAAGGTCAACGGGAAAGGGGGCGAACCAGACCTCAAGGCCCGCGTCTGCAGCGTGTCGGGCAGCGATGCTCAACCGTTCTGGCTCTCGTCCGGAGATACGAACGGCGTCACATTGGAGATCCCTGGAGATCACCGCCATGTCGTGCCGGACCGTCTCAGGGGTGAAGCTCTTGCGGGAGAGTTCTTCCCCTGGGAGGAACCCTGTGTCGTAGTTGATGCCCCGTGCGCGCACGTCCATGTCCCTTCACGTGACCGTTGCCGTGTTCCAGCAAGTCAAAGCCGCGCCCGGGGCTCTTGGCCAGAGGGCGGAACGGCTACCGAAGATGGTGCCGCATCCGGAAGAAGCAGGAGCGGGCCGGGCAGACGATCACTCTGGCGCTCCCTGCGCACAATAGCCCGGAGCTCCATGCGGTGTTGCTCAGCGGTTGACTTCGAGGTTCGTCAAGACGAGCAGAGCGCGCAGGAGCTGAGTGGCGCGGGCGGGATCGGTGCGGAGCTTGGCGAGGACGCGCCGGTTCTTCAGGTGGGCGAAGCCACGCTCGACCGGTGCGCGCCCGATGGCGGGGACGCGGTTGGCGTCCTTCTCGCCGGGGGTGAGTTTGCGGGCGCGGGTGGCGGTGAAGCCGGTGACGATCACGGGGTCGCGGACATCGTTGTCCAGGCCGCGAAAGCCCAGGTCCGCCAGCGCCCCGAGGCCGGCGGCGCGCAGGTGGGCCAGGATGTGGTCATGGCGGGCAGCGGTGTTGTCGTGGGTGCGGCCGGGCCGGGCGGCGGATATCCAGATCAGCCGACCACGCTCGTCGGTCAGGGCGAGGAAGTGGAGGCCGTGGCTTCGGTGTTTGCCGGAGTAGTTGCGCCGGTCGGCTCTTCCGGTGCGGCGCTGGGTGCGGATGAGGGTGCCGTCGATCAGGACGACCTCCCCGCCCTGCCGGGCGATCTACTGCTCAGACTGCCGCCCACGACCAGCGTGAGACTCCCAGTAGACCGTCACACCAGCCCCTTGACCTGCGGCTCCAAGGTGGCGGAGGCCCGCTGACGGGGAGCGGTGTCAGGCGGTCAGCAGGGCCCGCCGGGCCGCCCGGGACTCGTCGTAGCGGGTCAGCAGGAGGCGGGCCAGTTCGGGGGCCGGGCCGAGGACGTCGGCCAGGGTGTCCGCGCCCGCCGCTTCGGCGCCGTGGGCGATGCGGTCGGGGAGGCGGCCGGGGGCGATGACGTACGGGGCCACGGCCACCCGTTCGACGCCCTCGGCGCGCAGCGCGCGGACCGCGTCCTCGGTGCGGGGGAGGGAAGCGGAGGCGAACGCGGGTCGCACGGCGCACCAGCCGGTGTGCCGCCACTCCCGCGCGATTTCAGCGATCACCGCGATCGCCTCCGGGTCGGTGGAGCCCGCCGAGGCCAGGACGATGCCGGTCCGGTGCCGGTCGGCGGGGCGCAGCCCGGCCTCGTACAGGCGGTGTTCCAGGGCCTGGACGAGGAGCGGGGAGGGACCCAGGACATCGGCCCGGCGGACGGTCAGGCGGGGGTGGTGGGCCGTGGCCTCGCGCAGGACCGCCGGGATGTCGGTCTTCGCGTGGAAGGCGCGGGTCAGCAGGAGGGGGAGGGCGATCACCTCGTCCGCCCCCTCCGCGGCGAGCCGGTCCAGGACCTGGCCCACCCGTGGTGCGTTGAACTCCAGGAAGGAGGGTTCGACGCGCAGCCCCGGCCGCAGCGACCGCACACGCGCGCACAGCGCGTCGACGGTCGCCGCGTGGCGGGGGTCGCGGCTGCCGTGGGCGACGATGAGGAGGGTCGGGGCAGACATGACGGTTCCGTTCAGCGCGCGTTCGCCAGCAGGCCCCGGCTGCGCAGCACCCGCCGCTCGATCGGCGAGAAGATCAGCAGTTCGATGCCGATGCCGACGATGAGGATGAGCAGGATGGCGGCGAGCACGAGGGACATGTCCTGGTCGACGCGGGCCTGGTCGAGGAGCTGGCCGAGACCGGTGCCCAGGTCGGGGGAGGTGGCGATGAGCTCGGCGGCCATCAGGGAGCGCCAGGAGAACGCCCAGCCCTGCTTGAGCCCCGAGATGTAGCCGGGCAGCGCGGCCGGGAGCAGGATGTGCCGGATGCCCGCGACGCCGGTCGCGCCGATCGTACGGCCCGCCCGGAGGTACAGCGGCGGGATGCGGTCGACGCCGGAGACCAGGCCGTTGGCGATCGAGGGGACCGCGCCGAGCAGCACCACCGCGTAGATGGTGGAGTCGGTCAGCCCGAACCAGATGATCGCGGCCGGCACCCAGGCGACCGACGGAAGCGACTGAAGCCCGGACAGGATCGGCCCGATGGCCGCCCGTACGAACCGCACCCGCGCCACCAGCAGGCCGAGCGGCGTCCCGATGACCAGCGAGGCGGCGAAGCCGAGCGCGCCACGCGAGATGCTGTGCCACACGTAGCCCAGGAGCGTGCCGTCCAGCCACTTCTCCTGGAGCGAGTGGCCGACGTCGGCCGGGCTGGGCAGCTGGTAGTGCGGCTTCAGCTCCAGGACGTAGGCAGCCTGCCACAGCGCCAGCACGATCGCGATGGCGACGACCGGCGGCAGCACCTTGTCGAGCAGCACCCGGCCGACCGGCACCCGGTCCTTGGTCCGGGTCTCCAGGGCGTCCAGGCCCGCTTCGAGCCCCGCCAGCTGGTCGGGGGCCGGTTCGGCGTCGGCCGGGGTCTTTACGGAGGCGTTCTGCTGAGCCTCAGTGCTGGCCATGTCGGCGGATCTCCCCACGGAGCTGTTCGGTGATTTCGACGGACAGGTCGGCGACGGCCGCGTCCTCGATCCGGCGCGGCTGCGGCATCTCGACGTCCCACTCGCGGGCGATGCGGCCGGGCCGGGAGGACATCAGGACCACGCGCTGGGCGAGCCGCACCGCCTCGCGCACGTTGTGCGTGACGAAGAGGACGGACACATTCGTCTCGGCCCAGATGCGGGTCAGCTCGTGGTGCAGCACGTCGCGGGTGATGGCGTCGAGCGCGGCGAACGGCTCGTCCATCAGCAGCAGCTTGCTGTCCTGCGCCAGCGCGCGGGCCATCGCGACCCGCTGCCGCATGCCGCCGGACAGCTCGTGCACCCGCTTGCCGTGCGCGCCCTTGAGCCGTACGAGCTCCAGGAGCCGTTCGGCCTCGTCGCGCCGCTCGGCGCGCGGCACCCCGCGCATGCGCAGCGCGAGTTCGATGTTCTTGCCCGCGGTGAGCCACGGGAAGAGCGCGTGCTCCTGGAACATCAGGGCGGGGCGCCCGCCCGGGACGTCGATGCTGCCGCCGGTCGGCTTGTCGAGACCGGCGACGAGGTTGAGGAGTGTGGACTTGCCACACCCCGAGGCCCCCAGGAGGCAGACGAACTCTCCTGGTGCGACATCGAGCGTGATGTCGTCCAGCACCAGCTGCTGCGCGCCGGGGCGGCCGAACGACTTCGACACGTGGTCGAAGCGGGCGGCATGGGTACCCGTGCCATTCTTCTCGACGGGCTTCTGGGTGAGCGTAGCGGTCATGGCCGTCACCTCCTGAGGACTGCGTTTGCTGACGGGGTCATCCAAGGCACCGGGGCCCTACTTGCTGCCGAGCCCGGCCGAGTCGACCACCGGCTCGCCCTGGGCCTTGAGCACCTTGTTGAGCAGCGTGAGGTCGTAGATGCCCTTGAGGCGGGGGTTCTCCAGCAGACCTGCCTTGACCGCGTGCTGCGCCTCGTCCTGGAGCGTCGAGGCCAGCGGGTCGTTGGTGACGTCGATGTTCTTGAACGCCGGGTCGAGCACCTTGGCGGGCAGATCGCTGCCGCTGATCTGCTTCAGCGAGGCGTTGATGTCCTGGGCGGCCTTGTCCGGGTGGGACTTGATCCAGGCGTTGGTCTTCACCGAGCCGCGCAGCACGGCCTCGACGACCTTCGGGTGCTCCTTGAGGAACTTCTGGGAGACGATCATGTTCGTGATGACGAACTTGCCGTCCTTCCACAGCTTCTTCTCGTCCAGCAGCACCTTGCCGCCCTCGGAGACGATCTTGGACGCGGTCGGCTCGGGCACCCACGCGCCGTCGATACCACCGGTCTTGAAGGTGGTCGGGATCTCCTTGTTGTCCTGCCGGAGCACGGACACGTCGCCCTTGCCGGTCTGCGGGTCGACCTTGTAGCCCTTCTCCGCAAGGTAGTTGAGGAGGGCCACGTCCTGCGTGTTGCCCTTCTGCGGCGTGGCGATGGTCTTGCCCTTGAGGTCCTTCACGGACTTGATCTTGTCCGGGTTGACCACGAGCGAGACGCCACCGGAGGTCGAACCCGAGATGATCTTGAGGTTCTGGCCGCCGGACTTGGTGTAGCCGTTGATGGCGGGGGAGGGGCCGATCCAGCCGATGTCGATGGACTTCGCGTTGAGCGCCTCGATCTCGGAGGGGCCCGCGTTGAAGATGAACGGCTTGACCTTCGTGCCGCCCAGCTCCTTCTGGATCAGACCTTCCTGGCGGTCGACCATCGGGGTGGCGTGGGTGACGTTGGCGAAGTAGCCGACCTTCACATCGTCGAGACCGTCGAGCTTCTTGCCCTTCGCCGCCACCTTCGGTGCGTCGTCGGTCTTCTTCGAGCCGTAGCCGCAGGCGCCGAGCGAGCCGATCAGCAGCGGGAGGACGGCCGAGGCGGCCAGCAGGCGGGTGTTACGGCGGCGGCGCGAGGGCGCTATGACGCCGGAAGTGGCAGACGACACGGGAGGTGTTCCTCTCGGAGGGCCGGGCGGCCCGATGTCATGGGACGCCCGGCAGTTCAGACGATCTTCGTAGGGGGTGGGACGGCAGAGCGGCGAGGACGCGCGTCAGCGCACACATCGCCCGACTCCGCCCTGGCCACTGCCCAGGGCGCCGCTGCCCACGCGGCCGCCCTCTTTCGCGAACGTCGAGAACACCTCACCGGCCATCGTCAGAAGTCCCAGCCCTCGTCGTCGCCCGTGGCCTCGCCGTCGGGCTCCGGCGCCTGCTCGGCGAACGAGTGGCCCGCCATGCCCGCGGTCAGCGTCGTGCCGTCCGCCGGGTCGATCAGCAGGAAGGACCCGGTGCGGCGCGACGCCACGTACGCGTCCAGCGCCAGCGGCTCCGATGTGCGCAGCACGACCCGGCCGATGTCGTTGGCGGCCAGCTCGCCCGGCGCCGGGTGGTGGGAGAGATCGGCGAGCGTGAGCCGGGACGGGATGTCCTTGACGATCGCCTTCACCGTCCGGGTGGTGTGCTTGAGCAGCACCCGGTCCCCGACCCGCAGCGGCCGGTCGTGCAGATGGCAGGCGGTCGCGTGGACATCCTGGGTGGGGGCGGGCGCGTGCGCGCTCGGGGCGAGCACGTCACCGCGCGAGATGTCGAGGTCGTCGGCGAGCCGGACCGTCACCGACTGCGGCGCCCAGGCCAGCTCGGCGGCCTGGCCCAGCACGTTGATCCCGGTGACCGTGCTCGTGCGGCCGGACGGCAGCACCGTCACCTCGTCCCCGACCCGCAGCACACCGGAGGCCACCTGGCCCGCGTAGCCGCGGTAGTCGGGGTGCTCGGCGCTCTGCGGACGGATCACGTACTGCACCGGGAAGCGCGCCGGGTCCTGCGACGGGTCGGTGCCCACCGGGACCGTCTCCAGGTGTTCCAGCACGGTCGGGCCGCCGTACCAGTCCATGTTCGCGGACGCCTTCACCACGTTGTCCCCGGCCAGCGCCGAGATCGGGATCGCGGTGATCTCGGGGACGCCCAGCGAGGCCGCGTACGTCGTGAACTCCTCGGCTATCGCGGCGAACACCGGCTCCGCGTAGTCCACCAGGTCCATCTTGTTGACGGCCAGGACGACATGCGGGACGCGCAGCAGGGCGGCGACCGCGGCGTGCCGCCGGGTCTGCTCCACCACACCGTTGCGCGCGTCCACCAGCACGACCGCGAGCTCCGCGGTGGAGGCGCCGGTGACCATGTTGCGGGTGTACTGCACATGGCCCGGGGTGTCGGCGAGGATGAACCGCCGCCGCGGGGTGGCGAAGTAGCGGTACGCGACATCGATGGTGATGCCCTGCTCGCGCTCCGCCCGCAGCCCGTCGGTCAGCAGCGCCAGGTCCGGCGCCTCCTGGCCACGGCTGCGGGACGCGTGCTCGACCGCCTCCAGCTGGTCGGCCAGGACCGACTTCGAGTCGTGCAGCAGCCGCCCGACCAGGGTCGACTTGCCGTCGTCCACCGAACCGGCGGTGGCGAAGCGCAGCTGGGAGGAGGCCGCGGACTGCTCCACCGCGGTCACCACGGCCTGTTCCTCGGCACTGAGATTGCTCGTCATGGCTAGAAGTACCCCTCGCGCTTCCGGTCCTCCATCGCGGCCTCCGACAGCTTGTCGTCGGCGCGCGTCGCGCCCCGCTCGGTCAGCCGGGAGGCGGCGATCTCGTCGATGACCTGCTCGATCGTGACCGCGTCCGACTCCACGGCACCGGTGCAGGACATGTCGCCCACGGTGCGGTAGCGCACCTGGCGCAGCTCCACCGTCTCGTCGTCCTTCGGACCGCCCCACTCACCGGGGGCCAGCCACATACCGGCGCGCTGGAACACCTCGCGCTCATGCGCGTAGTAGATCTGCGGAAGGTCGATCTTCTCGCGTTCGATGTACTGCCACACGTCCAGCTCGGTCCAGTTGGACAGCGGGAACACGCGGACGTGCTCACCGGCGGAGTGCCGGCCGTTGTACAGCTGCCACAGCTCGGGGCGCTGACGGCGCGGGTCCCAGCCGCCGAACTCGTCCCGCAGCGAGAACACCCGCTCCTTGGCGCGCGCCTTCTCCTCGTCCCGGCGGCCGCCGCCGAAGACCGCGTCGAAACGGCCCTTCTCGATGGCGTCCAGCAGCGGCACGGTCTGCAGCGGGTTGCGGGTGCCGTCCGGGCGCTCCCGCAGCCGCCCGTCGTCGATGAACTCCTGCACCGACGCCACGTGGAGGCGCAGCCCGTGCTCGGCGACGGTGCGGTCGCGGTACTCGATGACCTCCGGGAAGTTGTGCCCGGTGTCCACGTGCAGCAGCGAGAACGGCACCGACGCGGGCTGAAAAGCCTTCAGCGCCACGTGCAGCATGACGATGGAGTCCTTGCCGCCGGAGAACAGGATCACCGGCCGCTCGAACTCGCCCGCCACCTCGCGGAAGATGTGCACCGCCTCGGATTCCAGTGCGTCCAGATGCGAGAGCGCGTAGAGGTCGCCCTCGTCCGGACCGGTCCCCGCCCCGTTGATGGGAGTCACGGTCGTCATGCCAGTCCCCTCTCGTTCAGAAGCGCCCGAAGTGCCGCCGCCGACTCCTGCACGCCCTGCTCATGGGTCTCGATGCGCAGATCCGGGTCGGCCGGGGTCTCGTACGGGTCGTCCACCCCGGTCAGCCCCTTGATCTCGCCCGCCGCCTGCTTCGCGTACAGCCCCTTGACGTCGCGCTCGGAGCACACCTCGACCGGCGTGGCGACGTGCACCTCCAGATACGCGGTGCCCTCGCTCTGGTGGCGCTTGCGCACCGCCTCACGGCTGTCCGCGAACGGCGCGATCACCGGCACCAGCACCTTGACCCCGTTGGAGGCCAGCAGCTCGGCCACGAAGCCGATCCGCTGCACATTGGTGTGCCGGTCCTCGCGGGAGAAGCCCAGCCCGGCGGAGAGGAACTCGCGAATCTCGTCGCCGTCCAGCACCTCCACCCGGTGGCCCTCGCCGCTCAGCCGCTCCGCGAGCGCGTACGCGATCGTCGTCTTTCCGGCGCTCGGCAGACCGGTCAGCCACACGGTGGCCCCGGTGTGTATCGGCGCGCTCATCTCGTTCTCCTGGTCGACAGCCATCAGCCGTGCAGTCCGCATTCCGTCTTGTTGCTCCCCGCCCAGCGGCCCGACCGGGCGTCCTCGCCCTCCAGCACCCGACGGGTGCAGGGCGCGCAGCCGACGGAAGGATATCCGTCCATGAGCAGGGGGTTGGTCAGTACACCCTGTTCGGCGACGTACGTGTCCACGTCAGCCTGAGTCCAGCGCGCGATGGGCGCGATCTTCACCTTCTGCCGCCGGTCGTCCCAGCTCACCACCGGTGTGCCGGCGCGGGTCGGGGACTCGTCGCGGCGCAGCCCGGTGGCCCACGCGTCGTACGCCTTCAGCCCCTCCTCCAGCGGCCGCACCTTGCGCAGGGCGCAGCACAGGTCGGGGTCGCGGTCGTGCAGCTTCGGCCCGTGCTCGGCGTCCTGCTCGGCCACCGTCTGGCGCGGGGTGAGACTGATGACGTTGACGTCCATCACGGCCGCCACCGCGTCACGGGTGCCGATGGTCTCCGGGAAGTGGTAGCCGGTGTCGAGGAACACCACATCGACACCGGGGAACACACGGGAGGCGAGATGGGCCACCACCGCGTCCTCCATCGAGGAGGTGACGCAGAACCGCGGCCCGAACGTGTCGGCCGCCCAGCGCAGGATGTCGAGCGCCGGGGCGTCCTCAAGATCGCGGCCCGCCTGTGTGGCGAGCGCTTCGAGGTCGGTGTGCTGCTGAAGCTGGGTCATTTCGCTGTACCCCCTTCTTCGGCTGGATCGCGCCGCAGGCCCTTGGCCAACAGCCCGAGGAACGCCAGTCGGAACGCCCGATTGCAGGACGCGCATTCCCAGGCCGCCCCTTGCCCGCGGGGCCCCTCCTCCTCGGAGGGCCGCAGGTCCTCGTCCCCGCAATAGGGGCAGTAGAACGGCGCCGCGCGCTCGCTCATTTGAGGGCATCCTCACTGGCCCGGCCCGCCCAGGTGGCGAACCGCTCGCCGTCCTCGCGCTCCTCCTCGAAGTGGCGCAGCACACGCTCGATGTAGTCCGGGAGTTCCGCGGCGGTGACCTTCAGGCCGCGCACCTTGCGGCCGAAGCCCGGGTCCAGGCCGAGCGCGCCGCCCAGGTGCACCTGGTAGCCCTCGACCTGCTCGCCGTTGTCGTCCATGACCAGCTGGCCCTTGAGACCGATGTCCGCGACCTGGATGCGGGCGCAGGCGTTCGGGCAGCCGTTGAGGTTGATGGTGAGCGGCTCGTCGAACTCGGGCAGACGGCGCTCCAGCTCGTCGATGAGCCAGGAGCCGCGCGCCTTGGTCTCGACGATCGCGAGCTTGCAGAACTCGATGCCGGTGCAGGCCATCGTGCCGCGCCGGAACGTGGACGGCTTGACCTGGAGGTCCAGCGCCTTCAGCCCGGAGACCAGCGACTCGACCTGGTCCTCCGCCACATCGAGCACGATCATCTTCTGCTCGACGGTGGTGGTCAGCCGCCCGGAGCCATGGGCCTCGGCCAGGTCGGCGATCTTGGTGAGGGTCTTGCCGTCCACCCGGCCGACGCGCGGGGCGAAGCCGACGTAGAAGCGGCCGTCCTGCTGGCGGTGGACCCCGATGTGGTCGCGCCACTGCTGGACGGGCTCCGCGGGCGGCGGGCCGTCGGACAGCGGGCGCTTGAGGTACTCGTCCTCCAGCACCTGGCGGAACTTCTCCGGGCCCCAGTCGGCGACCAGGAACTTCAGCCGGGCGCGGGTGCGCAGCCGCCGGTAGCCGTAGTCGCGGAAGATCGAGATGACGCCCGCCCAGACCTCCGGGACGTCCTCCAGCGGCACCCAGGCGCCGAGCCGGACGCCGATCTTGGGGTTGGTGGACAGCCCGCCGCCGACCCACAGGTCGAAGCCGGGGCCGTGCTCGGGGTGGTTTACGCCGACGAACGCGACGTCGTTGATCTCGTGCACGACGTCGAGCACCGGGGAGCCGGAGACCGCGGTCTTGAACTTGCGCGGCAGGTTGGAGAACTCCTTGCTGCCGATGTAGCGCCGGTGGATCTCGTCGATGGCGGAGGTGCCGTCGATGATCTCGTCCTCGGCGATCCCGGCGACCGGGGAGCCGACGATCACGCGGGGGGTGTCGCCGCAGGCCTCGGTGGTGGACAGGCCGACGGCTTCCAGCCGCTTCCAGATCTCGGGGACGTCCTCGATCCGAATCCAGTGGTACTGGACGTTCTGCCGGTCGGTGATGTCGGCCGTGCCGCGCGCGAACTCCTCCGAGATCTCGCCGACGACCCGCAGCTGCTCGGTGGTCAGCCGGCCGCCGTCGATCCGGACGCGCATCATGAAGTGCTCGTCGTCCAGCTCCTCCGGCTCCAGGATGGCGGTCTTGCCGCCGTCGATCCCGGGCTTGCGCTGGGTGTACAGACCCCACCAGCGCATCCGGCCGCGCAGGTCCGCACCGTCGATGGAGTCGAAGCCACGGTGGGCGTAGATCGTCTCAATGCGTGTCCGCACATTGAGACCGTCGTCGTCCTTCTTGGTCTGCTCGTTGCCGTTGAGCGGGGTGAAGTGACCCGCGGCCCACTGGCCTTCGCCGCGATGGCGTCCGGCCTTACGGCGGGGCGTGGCTGCTGCGCGTTCCGGTGTGGCGGGCATGGCGGTGTGTGTCCTTCTGAGCGGCTCGGTGCGGCGGATGGTCTCGCGCGCACGCTCTGACCTGCGCAGGGGCGCAGGCGGGCACGGCGCTGCGGCGGGTACCGGTGCGGGTGGACTACGACGGGGAGGTGTCGAGGCGTGCGCGCTCGCCCACGTCATCGGGGGCGGCGGGAGGTGCGGGAGGCTGTCCGGGGGCCGGTAAGGGCCCTGCTGAGTGCGTCAGCTCGCCGGACAAATCGCGCTGGACATGCGGCCGAGGTCGACGTGGCGTCGACTCACCAAGGCAATTCCAGCGCGAGACATGAGGGAAGCGTGGCACGGCCATCTTCGGCGAGTCCACCTTTGTCCAGTATTCGGACGTCTCTGTCTCGTTCTGTGGGACGGTGTGGGGTTGGTCACCCTTCTGCCTCGGTCTTGACGTCGAAGACCCGGAATCCCCGGCCGCGGTAGTTGTCGAGCGCGTACGGCCCGTCCTTGCTGCACGTGTGCACCCACACCCGCTTGGTCGGCGGCCTGCCGGGCCAGCGGTCGGCCAGATCCCAGGCGCGGCGGGTACCCCAGGTCAGCAGGTGCCCGCCGATGCGGCGGCCGCGGAAGGCGGGCAGCAGCCCGAAGTACGTGATCTCCACGACGCCCGCGTCCTGCGGGTCCAGCTCGATGTACCCGGCCGGGGTGCCGCGCTCGTACGCGACCCACGTCTCCGACCCTGGCCGGTCCAGGAACTCCAGCCACCGCTCGTGCGACCACTCCAGCCGGTCGGTCCAGGCGTTGTCCGAGCCGACCGCCGTGTAGAGGAAGCGGCTGAACGCCGGGCTCGGCACCTCGGCGCGGACGATCCGCACCCCCGCCCCAGCCCCGGGCTCCCGCGCCGGACCGAGGTCCGCGGCCGAGGTCTGCTCCAGGGACCAGGTGGTCACGTCGATGGTCATGGGGAAAGCCAACCATGGATTCCGCCGTGACAGGTAGAACGGCCCGGGTGCGGGCCTCGGCGTGGGTCTGGGCTCGGTCGCTGCGCGGCGCGACGTGCAACGCGACGCAACCTTTGCCGCCCCGCGCACCGGGCGCGGACAGTGTCCGCAGCGGGCGGAGGGCGGTGCCGAGTCGGCGCGGCGTCCCCTCCGCCGACGCTTCCTCCGACGCTTTCGCCGTCGCTCCGCCGACGCGTTCCGGCCGTCTGCGCCGGTGGACCGTGTCGGGCGAGGCGGAGGCGCCGGATACGGTTGGGACGTGCAGCCAGCAGAAGACATCCCGAAGCCGTCCGGGCGGCTGAACAAGGCCCGTGCCATGTACCGCAACGTGTCCAAGCGCAGGATGGCCTGGCTGCTTCTCAAGGACACCGTCAACTCCTGCATGGAGTACCGGGTCACCGGGCTGGCCGCCGAGGCCGCCTTCTTCACCCTGCTGTCGCTGCCGCCGCTGCTGCTCGGCCTCATCGGGCTGCTCGGCTACTTCGACGCGTGGACCGCCACCGACACCGTGGCCACCATCCGGCAGAACATCCTCGACGCCTCGGGCACCGTGCTCTCCGACAAGGGCGTCAAGGAGATCGCCCGGCCGCTCCTGGACGACGTCATAGAGGGCGGCCGCCCCGACGTGATCTCGCTCGGCTTCGGCATCGCGCTGTGGTCCGGCTCCCGCGCGGTGAACGTGTTCGTGGACACCATCACCATCATGTACGGGCTGGAGGGCCGCCGCGGGATCGTCCGGACCCGGCTGCTCGCCTTCAACCTCTACCTGGTGGCCCTCGTCATCGGGGCGGTCGCGCTGCCGCTGATGGTCATCGGCCCGGAGACCCTCGTGGACCTCGTGCCGTCCAGTGCCACCCTCGTCCGGTTCCTGTACTGGCCCACCGTGATCCTGCTGTCCGTCGCCTTCCTCACCACGCTCTACCACGTGTCGGTGCCGGTGCGCTCGGTGTGGCGGGAGGACATCCCGGGGGCGCTCGTGGCGCTCACCATGTGGGTGGTCGGCAGCTTCCTGCTGCGGATCTACCTCATCCACACGGTGGAGGGTCCGACGATCTACGGATCGCTGGCTGCGCCCGTCGCCGTCCTGCTGTGGATCGGCGTGTCCGCCTTCGCGGTGCTCGTCGGCGCGGCCGTCAACGCCGCGATCGACCGGGTGTGGCCCTCGGTGGCCACCGCCGCAGGCCGCGCCCAGCGGGCGGCCTGGACCCGGGAACAGGCCGCTCGGGAGCGCGCCAGGGACCAGCGCACGGCCGACGACGGAGCGGCCGAGATCAGCCCCCCGTCGGAGTTCCCCGAGCGCTGGGCCCAGTTCCTGCCCCATGCGGACATACGGAGTCGGCTGCACGCCAAACGCGACCGTCACGCGGCTCCCGAGCCCGGCGCGGAGCGCGAGCCGAAGCGGACCGAGGCCCCCGAGCCCGAGCGCCCCGAGCCCGAGCACCCCGAGGTCAGGCACCCCGAGGTGAACGCCGCCGAGGACGGCGCCACACGGGACGGCGCGCCCCCGGCGTAAAACGCGTCGCGCCGCGTCCTGGTGGTCGTCGATACTGCGGCGCATGGGGAACTTCTCGGACTTCGATACGCGCGGGTACCGGATGGTGGACGTCGCCACGGGCTACGGGCAGTGGGTCGGCACGTACGAGCAGACCGTCGAGGACGTGATGGACCTCGCCCTCCTCGACGAACTCACCGACCCCCGCTGGTCCTCCGTCCGCCGCGTCGCCGACCTCGGCTGCGGCACCGGCCGGACCGCCGCCTGGCTGCGGGGGAGCGGGGTGGCCGCCACGATCGACGGTGTCGACCTCACCCCGGAAATGCTCGACCGCGCCCGCGGGCGCGGCGTCCACGACAGCCTTACCGAGGGCGACGTCCGCGCCACCGGGCTGGAGGCGGGCGCGTACGACCTGGTCATCGCCTCGCTCATCGACGAACACCTGCCCGAGATGGGCCCGTTCTACGACGAGGCGTGGCGGCTCGCCGAGCCCGGCGCGGCCTGTGTCGTGGTGGCCTTCCACCCGCACTTCATCATGACCACGGGCATGCCGACCCACTTCACCAGCGACACCGGTGAGTCGGTCGCCATCAGCACCCATGTCCATTTGCTCAGCGAACACATCGCGGCGGGGCTGGGCGCGGGCTGGACACTCGCCGAGATGCGGGAGGGTGTGGTGGACGACCGGTGGCTGGCCGTGAAGCCGAAGTGGGAGCGCTTCCGCCACCACCCGGTGTCCGTCGCCATGGTCTGGCGTAAGAAAATCTGACGGGGCATATGCAAACACGTTTCTTCGCTGCTGCGATTGGGTGTATACCTTTGCCACCGCCTTGGCGATCATCAAGGTGACTACCCATCAACTTCTTTCTCCCCTAGGGGCGTTGTGAGCAGTTGCGCAAGGAACGTCGTCATGGCCACCGTGGCCGTACTCGTGCTGAGCCTGACGGCGGTCGTCGGATCGGATCAGTGGATGTGGATGATGCGTCAGGTGGCGGCCTGACAGACGACCCGCACCATCCGCCCCGGGCGCTTGACGTTACGTCAGGCGCCCGGTGGCGTCAGTGGCCCGTCGAGAAGACACCGCAGCCGCTCCGCCTCCACCCCCGCTCCCAGACGCTCGTACAGGGCCACCGCCTGCGCCCCATGGTGGTGTGCGCTCTCCCGGTCGGCGGCGGACAGCGCCGTACGGGCCAGCCCCGCGAGGGCGTGGGCGCAGCCGAGCGGGAAACCGATGCCCTGGGCCAGGTCCAGCGCCTGCCGGTAGATCTCGGTGGCGGTGGCGAGGCGGCCCGAGCGGTGGTGTGCGTCGGCCGTGCCGATGAGCGCGCGCTGCCGCTCGTACGCGTTGTCGATGCTGCGGGCGGCCCGCTCCGCCCGGGCGAAGTGGCGCAGCGCCTCGTCCGTGTCGCCGCTTTCGGCGTATGCGGTCCCCATGCTGATCAGCACGTTCGCCTCGCCGAGGGTGTCCCCGCCCGCCCGGTGGCTCTCGAGGGCGCGCCGGAAACACCTCAGCGCCCGGTCGGTGTTCCCGGTGGCCTGGTGGACGGCGCCGAGGTTGGTGTCGAGGATGGCCAGCTCCTGACGGCCGCCGAACTGCCGGACCAGGGCGAGGGAGCGTTCGTAGTGGGCGCGGGCGTCCTCGTAGCGGCCCCGCAGGCAGTCGAGCTCGCCGAGGTTGTTGAGGGCCTTGGCCTGCCCACGGAGGTTGCCGAGCGCTTCGTGGACGCCGAGCATGGCCCGTACCCGCTCCAGCGCTTCGCCGTACCGGCCCGCGATGTGCAGCGCCGCGCCCTGGATGTTGAGGCAGTCCGCCTCCCCGCCGCGGTCGCCGACCTGCCGGTAGCGTCCGATGGCCCGGTCCAGCACCCGCAGGGCCGTGTCACCGTGGCCCGCGGCGAGATGGGCGCGCCCGGACTGGAGGAGGGCGTCGGCGCAGCCGTGCGGATCGCGGAGGCCACGGAAGAGGATCAGGGCCTCGGTGGCGCAGCGCTGGGACTCGTCGTGGCGCTTCTGGGCCAGCACCTCCGCGCGTTCCACGAGTGTTCTGGCGAGGGCGGGCCGGTCGCCGCGGCCGCGCAGGACGGTCAGCGCGGCGCCGTACAGCTCGGCCGCGATGTCCCAGGTTCCCCAGGTCTTCAGCGCGCCCGCCAGGACATGCGGGAAGAGGGCCGCGTACGACGGGGACCGGCCGGGCGCGCTGCGGGCCGCGGCCAGCAGGTTGGCGCGTTCCAGGGTGAGCCACACCGACGCCTCGTCGGCGTCGGCGAACTCGGGCGCGTACGGGGAGTCCTGCGGCGGCCCGGGCGGCGGTGGCCGCCGCTGCGGATGGACGAGGCGGTCGGCGCGGTGCGCGGCGGTGAGGTGGTAGCCGAGCAGCCGCTCGACGGCCTCGTGGCGGGCGGGTTCGGGCTCCTCCCGGGCACAGATCTGGAGGCCGAACGCGCGGCCGAGGTCATGGAACCGGTAGCGGTCGTGTACGGGTTCCTCCAGCAGATGGCTGTCCAGCAGCTCTTCGACCACCCGCCGCAGCCGCGCGGGGGCCGATCCGGCGAGCGCGGTGGCGGCGCGGAGGGTGATGTCGGGGCCGGTGTGCAGGGCGAGCCTGCGGAACAAGCGCTGTGCGGGGGCGCTGAGTTCGGCGTACGAGAGCTGGAAGGCCGACGCCACCGCGGGGTCGAACTCCTCCAGCGGGTCGGCGGCCTCCGCCAGCCGGTCGAGGAGGTGGCGCAGATCCCAGGTGTCCCGGTGCCGGAAGCGGCTGGCCAGCAGCTGGACGGCCAGGGGGTGGCAGCCGCACGCGGCCACCACCTGCCGCAGCGCTTCGGCGTCGGACGCGGAGGACTCTGCGGATTCGGAGGACGCGGCGGGCGAGGGCGCCAGCCGGGCGGGGCCCGCGATCCGGGTGAAGAGCGCGATGGCCTCCGCTTCGGAGAGGACGTCCAGATGGAGCGAGGCGGCGCCGTTCAGCCCGACCAGCCGGTTGCGGCTGGTGACGATCGCACGGCAGCCGGAGGAGCCCGGCAGCAGCGAGCCGACCTGGGCGGCGTCCCGGGCGTTGTCGAGGATGACGAGCACCCGGTGGCGGGCGGTCCAGGCCCGCCACCGAGCGGTGCGTTCGTCGAGCGAGTCGGGGAGTGGTCCGGGCGCGCCGGACGCCTGTAACAGGGCCGCGAGGGCTTCGGAAGGGTCGCAGGGCTGCTGTCCGCCGTAGGCGTGGAGGTCCACGTAGAACTGCCCGGACGGATACGCGCCGCACAGCCCGTTCGCGGCGCGGATGGCGAGCGCGGTCTTGCCGACGCCGGGCATGCCGTGGATGACGGTGAGGGGCAGCCCGCCGCCGTCCCCCTCGTCCCCGGTGTGCCCCTCGTCCCCGGCGGCCGTGGTGGCGGCACAGGCGGCCAGCAGGATGCGGAGTTCGCTCGTCCGCCCGGTGAACTCCCGGACGTCGCGCGGAAGGGTGTTGCGGGGCTCGCGCACCACTGGGGACACCGCGTGGGATGCCATCGGGGGCGCTGCCGGACGGTCGGTGTCCATCAGCGCACGGTCCTGATCGAGGATGCGCTGATGCAGTTCGCGCAGTTCCGCCCCGGGTTCCATGCCTTGCTCTTCCCGCAGCAGCTGCCGGGTGTTCCGGTAGACGGTGAGCGCCTCGTCGTCCCGTCCGCAGCGGTAGAGCGCCAGCATCAGGGAGGCGATCACCTTCTGCGCGTACGGGTTCTGCGCGGCCAGCTCGCCCAGCTCGCCGATGAGATCCGCGTGCAGCCCCAACTCCAGCTGCATCCTGATCCGTTGCTCCCGCACCCGCCGGTGGTCCTCGACCAGCCGGGTGCGGGCCGCCGCCGCCCAGGCCCCGGTGAACTCCGTCAGCGGCTCACCCCGCCACAGCTCCTCGGCGGCCCGCAGCAGCCCCACGGCCCGTTCCCGCTCGCCGCGTGAGCCCGCCGCGCCCGCCTCGTCGCGCAGTCGCTGGAAGCACAGCAGATCGATGTCCTCCGGGGCGACCCGCAGCCGGTACAGCCGCGGCGACGGCCGCTCGACCCCGGCCCGGTCCCCGACCGCCTGGCCGAGCCGTCCGCGTATCCGGGACAGATAGCTCTGCAGCGTGTCCAGGCCGGTCGGCGGCGGCTCACCGTCCCAGACCCGTTCCATCAGCGTGTCCGCGGCGACCGGCTCGCCACGGGCGTGGACCAGCACGGCGAGCACACAGCGCTCTTTCACCGAACCGAGCGTGTGGCGCCGCTCGTGATGCCATAGTTCGAGGGGTCCCAGAGCAAGCAGTTTCACCGTTGGCCCCCGATGGGTGTGCTTTCTCCCCGCCGTTTCCGGCGGCCCGCGCACGTTCGTACGGCACTCGATTCACGTTGCGGCGAAGCCGGGGGTGGCGGACAGAGGCGCACGGGTGCGCGGCGGGCGCACGTCCTCACCGCTGTGATCAGGTCGTTCGCCGCCGCAGGGCCGATGCAGGATTTCTGCAACCTCCGCATCCAGTCGTCGGGGCACCCCCTCCTCCGGCGGCCGACCGGGTCGCCGGACGGAATCGGGCGTCTGGCCCGAGGGAAAGACCGGGGGAAGTCGAACCGATGAGCGTGACCATGCTGGAAGCCCATCCGCGCCATGTGCCGGTGCGTCCGGACGTCGAGTACTGGGCGACCCGGGAGATCCGCCGCAAGGTCCTGGCCGTGGTGCACACGGTGACCGCCGGACAGCGGCTGCTGGAAGCCATCCGGCTGCTGGAGGGCGACGCGCGGGTACAGGTGTTCTTCACCGCGGCGCCCGATGTGTTCAGCAACGGCGTCGCCGCGTTTCTGGAGGGGCTGCGGGGGCTGGTGCTGCCCTGGAGCCAGGCGGTGCAGACGCCGTTCGACCTCGCGCTGGCCGCGGGCCACGGCAGCCTGCACGAACTCCACGCGCCCGTCATCGTGCTGCCGCACGGCGCCGGACACAACAAGATCGTGCCCGGGCGGCGGCGGGGACGCGCGGTGGCGGCGCGGCGCAGCGTCTACGGACTCAGCAGGCAGCGGCTGGTCCGGGACGGGGCCGTGGTGCCCGAGTCCATCGTCCTGGCGCACCAGGAGGAGCTGGCCCGGCTGGGCCGGGAGTGCCCCGAGGCGCTGCCGGTCGCGGAGGTGGTCGGCGACCCGTGCTTCGACCGCATCGCCGCGAGCCTGCCCGCCCGCGCCCTGTACCGGGAGGCGCTGGGCGCCCGGCCCGGGCAGCGGCTCGTCCTCGCCTGCTCCACCTGGGGGCCCAACTCCCTGCTGGGGCACAGCCTCGAGGTGCTGGAGCGGCTGGTGGCGGAGCTGCCGAGGGAGGAGTTCCGGGTCGCGACGCTGCTGCATCCGCACGTGTGGAACGGACACGGCGAGTGGCAGGTCCGCGCCTGGCTCGCCCGGCTGGGCCGCTCCGGGCTCACCGTGCTCAGCCACTACGCCGACTGGGTCGGGGCGCTCGTCGCGGCGGACTACATCGTCGGCGACCACGGCTCGGTCACGCTCTACGGCGCGATGACCGGGGTGCCCGTACTGATGGCCACCCTGCCCGACGCCGATGTCGACCCCGGGTCGCCGCTGGCCGAACTGGGCTCGTTCGCGCCCCGGCTGCACGGGGACCGTCCGCTGCGCGAGCAGTTCAAGCGCAGCTCGGCGACGTACCGCGCGCAGCGCCACCAGCGGGTGGCGGCGCGGATCACCTCGGAACCGGGCCGGTTCGCCCGCAAGATGCGCGCGCTGCTCTACCGCAAGCTGCGGCTGCGGGCCCCCGCCGGGCGGCCGACCACCGAGCCCGCGCGGCTGCCGTTCACGGTGCGGTACGACGAGCCGGGCAGCGTGGTCCCGGGCAACGTCGTACCGGGCGGCATGCCGCCGGGGGCCGTGTCATGACGCCGGTGACTCTGGCGTCTCCGGTGACCTCGGTGGCTCCGGTGACCGCCGTGGTGACCGAACCCGCGTGGGGGGTGCCGACGGGGCGCGTCCAGGTGACGCTGCTGCGGCCGGGGTGCGACGCGCGGGCCTCCCGGGCTCGGGCCTCCCGGCCTTGGGCCTCCCGGACGGTGGACGAGCACCTGCGCGTCGTGCTCCCCACACCGGTGCCGGTGCTCTCCTCCCTGGCGGATGTGCTGCTGGCCGAGGAGGCCGCGGCCGGGACTGAGGCCTCGTCCGGGGCCGACCCGCATCGGCAGACCGCCGCGCTGGCCGCCCGTCACCCCGGTGCCCTGGTGGTGGCGGTGCACCGGGGAGACGACCTCTGGATGCGGCTGGGACCCGACGGGCTCGCGCTGACGCTGCGCGCGCGGCCCCCGGCGGCCGGGCCGCCCTGGGCGGTGTGGGCCTCGGTGGCCCACACCTGGCTGGTGGCCGGGCTCCCCGCCGCGGACCTGGGGGCGGCGCGGATGCGGCTGGTGTGGCGTCAGCCCGCCGTGTCGGCGGTGCCGCCGGTGTCTGCCGTGCCGTCCATGTCCGCTGTGCCTGCCGGAGGTCTCGCGTCCGGGTCCGGTAGACGTCCGAGCCGGGTGCGTACGGCCTCGGCGTGGGCCGACTTCGAACGGCCCACCGCCGAGTAGAGGTTCAGCGCCTCCCGGTAACGCTCCCGGGCCAGGTCCGTCCGGCCACGCCGCTCGGCGAGCGTGGCCAGGCTCTCCACGGCGCGCGCCGTCTCGTAGTGCGCGGCCATGCCGCGCAGGGTGGCGAGCGCCGTGGACAGCCACTGCTCCGCGAGGTCGTGCCGGTCCAGGCCGAGGTGGGCGCGGCCGAGCAGGGTGGCCGCGCGGGCGGCGTTGTACGTGTCGCCCGCCGCGTTCAGCGTGGTGTGCGCGGCGTCGGCGTCCGTTACCGCCTGCTCCCACAGCCCGCGCTCCAGGGCGATGTCGGCGAGGTTGAGCCGGGCCAGTCCACCGGCCCGCCGGTCGCCGACCGATGGCAACTCCGCGGCGGCCCGGGTGAACAGCTCGGCCGCCCGGTCCAGGCGGCCCAACCGCTGATGGGCCAGGCCCTGGTAGTTGAGCGTACGGGCGTGGCCGAGCGCGTTGCCGCTGTCGTGGAACGTCCGGGCCGCGCGCTCGAACATCTCCAGGGCGCGCTCGTGGTCGCCCATCCCCAGCTCGCCCATCCCGCCGGAGGTCAGCATCCGGCACTCCGCGACCGCGTCCCGCAGCTCCTCCGCCGCCAGCAGCCCCTCGCGGTGGGCGGCCCGCCAGTCCTCGTAGAACTTCCGGCGCAGGAACAGCGGCCACAGGGCGTCGGCGAGCTGCCAGGCGACGGTCGGGAAACCGGCGGGGCGGGCGACGCGGATCACCGCCATCAGATTGGGCAGCTCGCTCTCCAGCCAGCCCAGCGCCGAGTCGGTGTCCTCGCCGAGCTCCTCCGGTACGGGTGCGTCGCCCTCGCAGTCCTCGCCGTAGTTCCGTTTCAGTGTCCGATGCTGAGGATCGACAATCTCCTCGGCGCGGGTGGCGGTGGCGAGGTAGTGGTCGGCGATGCGGCGCAGTGCCGACGCGCGCGCTTCCGCGGTCTCGTCCGCCTCCGCCTTCTCGGCGGCGTGCAGCCGTACGAGGTCGTGGAAGCGGTAGCGCTCGTCCCCGGCGTCGATGAGCAGATTCGCGTCGTACAGCAGGTCCAGCGGCCCGGCCGCGTCCCCGTCGCCCAGCGCCGCCTCCGCCACCGTGCTCCCGAACTCCGGGCCCGGATGCAGGCTCAAGCGCCGGTACAGCCGGGCGGCGTTGGGCGACAGCCCCTGGTACGACAGGTCCAGAGCGGCCCGTACGTTGTGATCGCCTTCGATGGCCAACGCCTCCAGTCTGCCGCGCTCCTCGGTCAGGGCGCGCACCATCGTCGTGATGTGCCGTCGCGGCCGCGCCGCGAGCCGGGCCCCGGCCACCCGCACCGCGAGCGGCAGCCCGGCGCACAGCTCGACCAGCGCCCGCGCCTCGGCGGGCTGCGCGGCGACGCGGTCGTCGGCGAGCGTGACCTCCAGCAACTCGACGGCCGCCTCCGTGGCCAGCGGGTCGAGGTACACCGCGTAACACCCGTCGACCGTCAGCCCCGGCATCCGCCAACGGCTGGTCACGGCCGTCACGTTCCGGCCGCCCGGCAGCAGCGGCCGGACCTGCGCGGCGGTCGCGGCGTCGTCGAGCAGCACGACCAGCCGCCGGTCCGCGGTCAGCGACCGGTACAGCGCCACCCGCTCGGCGGGCGCCGTGGGTATCTGCCCGGTCTCCACCCCCAGCGCCCGCAGAAACCGCCCCACGACCTCCTCGGGCGTCACGGGCCCGGCCGCGGATTGGGCGCCGAGGTGGGCGTAGAGCTGCCCGTCCGGAAACCGCTCGCGCAGCCCGTGCAGCCACGCGAGCGCCACCGCCGTCTTCCCGACCCCGCCGAGCCCGCTGACCGCGGCCAGCGTCCCGTACCCCGCCGCGGCCGCCCGCTCCCGATGCCCCTCCAGCGCCCCCAGCTCCGCCGTCCGGTCGGTGATCCGCACCAACGGCGGCAGCTGCCACGGCACATGGGCCCCCGGCCCCTCACCGGCAGCCTCGGCCCGGATATGGATCCCCCCGTAAACCGTCCCCGCCTGCACGGCCCCGCCGTACACCGTCCCGCTCAACTCGTTGTGGTCACCACGCGGTTGCCCCTGCACCCGTCCCCCTCCGAACGCATGAGTGCCACGACCCCTGGAGAACATCTTTTCCCTCACCCGAACTGATATGCGCTATCCGGGCGTGAGGTGACTCTCTCCGTTGTCGGTCACTTCCCGTGACGAGGTTACGTGCCGCAATCTGCCTGTGTCATATGCCTACTTGGTATTCGAAAAAAGCGTGCCGTGTTCGTTCGAAACGTCGAAGGAATATCGAAGGAATGTCGCGAGAGTCGGTAGCGGTTCCGGTGTCGGTCCGGTGGCGGCCATTCTCGGCGCTCGCGGTCGCGGCGCCCTCGACCCGATCGATGCCCCCCGCACTGCCACGTCAAGCGCGCCCGGGCTTCAGTCGAGGTCCTTGAGATGGGCCGAGAGGTCGTCGACCATGCGGCCGAGCAGGCGGCCGAGTTCCTGGCGGTCCTCGGCGGGCCAGTGGGCGAGGGCGCCGGTGAACCAGCCGAGGACCGTGCGCATGTAGCGGTCGGCGGTCGACTCGCCCTCCGGGGTGAGGTCGATCAGCCGGGCGCGCTGGTCGTCGGGGTCGGCGATGCGGTGGACCAGGCCGCGCTGTTCGAGACCCTGGATCTGGCGGGTGGCGTGGGGGCCCGCGACCTGCATGCGGTCGGCGATCTCGCCGATGCGCAGGGGCTTACCGGCCGTCTTGAGGATGCCGAGCACGGCCATCGCCGGTCGCTCCAGCGTGACTCCGGCGGCCGCGGCGGCCTGCTCGTACATACGGCCACGGTTCAGCACATTGCTGAGCTGGGTCAGCCGGGGGAGCAGCTCCGCGAGCAGGTCGTCGTCATGCATGCTGTTGATTACCTCACCTGGGTACCTGGTCGGCGTGGGTCGTACGGCTATGAGGAAGCTATCGAAGTGGACGGCCCCGCCCTCCGGCGCCGGTGGCATGGGCCCCGGCCGCGTACGCGGAAAATCGGTGGAGCCGCGGACCGGAGTAGGGGTACGTTCTCCCCGTTCGCGTCGAGAGCGAGGGAAACGGGAGGTGTGACCGATGGCTGTCTCTGTGATGGGCGCTGCCCGCAACCAGAAGTACATCCACTTCACCTCCGTGGTCTCCGGCTGACATTCGCGCACTTTCCGTAGCGCGCCGGGGCCCGCCCTTCGAAGGGTTTTCCCTTGAGCTTGAGCAATGCTTTTTCCGACGCCTATGGCTGGGACGACAGCCGGGAGGCCGAATTCGGCCCGTACGCCCGGCAGGGGCTGATCCCCGGGCGTGTGGTGCGGGTCGACCGCGGTCAGTGTGACGTCGTCACCCAGGTCGGCACCGTACGCGCCGACACGGAGTTCGTTGTTCCCCGTGACCCGATGAAGGTCGTGTGCACCGGCGACTGGGCCGCGGTGGACCCCGCGGAAGCGGGCGAGCCGCGCTACGTACGGGCGCTGCTGCCACGGCGTACGGAGGTGGTGCGGTCGACCTCCTCCAAGCGCTCCGACGGCCAGGTGCTGGCCGCGAACGTCGACCACGCCGTCATCGCCGTCTCCCTCGCCGCCGAGCTGGACCTCGGGCGGGTGGAGCGGTTCGTGGCGCTCGCCTGGGAGAGCGGGGCGCAGCCGGTCGTGGTGCTCACCAAGGCGGATCTGGTGACCGACCCGAACACTCTGGCGCATCTCGTCGCCGACGCCGAGGCCGCCGCGCCCGGGGTTCAGGTGCTGGCCGTGAGCGCCACGACCGGGCAGGGCGTGGACGTACTCGGCGCACTGCTCGCGGCCGGGACCTCCGTCCTCCTCGGCCAGTCGGGCGCGGGCAAGTCGACCCTGGCCAACGCCCTGGTGGGGGAGGACGTCCAGGACGTACACGCCATCCGGGACAGCGACGGCAAGGGGCGGCACACCACGACCACCCGCAACCTGCTGCCGCTCCCCACGGGCGGCGCCCTCATCGACACCCCCGGGCTGCGCGGGGTCGGGATGTGGGACGCGGAGGGCGGGGTGTCGCAGGCGTTCGCCGAGATCGAGGCGTACGCCGAGGACTGCCGCTTCCAGGACTGCGCGCACGAGACCGAGCCGGGGTGCGCGGTGCTCGCCGCGGTCGACGACGGTTCGCTGCCGCCCCGGCGGCTGGACAGCTACCGCAAGCTGCTGCGCGAGAACGCCTACCTCGCGGCCCGCACCGACGCCCGGCTGCGGTCCGAGATGCGGCGCGAGTGGAAACAGCGGCAGGCGCTGGGCCGCCACATGGTCGAGCGCAAGCGCGGCCCGCAGCACAAGCCGTAACGCCGCACGGCGCCTGTGGGGTGGGGTCTTCCGGGCCAGTACGGCCCGGAAGGCCCTGCCCCAGTCGGCAGGCTGCTCGGCCTACTGGCCGCCGAGGAGGGCGGTGGCGTCCTCGGCCGCGGCCGCGAGGGCCTGGTCAAGGTGTTCGGGACGGCGCCCGCCCGCGCTGGCGAGGGCGCCGGTACCGCCGCCTCCGCCGCCGACTGTCGTGGCGGCGCGGGTGATGACCCGGGCCGCATGGACGCCGCGGTCGAGCAGGTGTGGGGAGACGGCTGCGACGAGCAGGGCCTTGCCTGAGTGTTCCAGGGCCAGGACCACGACCGCGGGGCCGGCGGGCAGGCGGGCCAGAGTCTCGGAGGCCAGCTGCCGCAGCTCGTCGGGAGTGGCGCCGGTGACCTTATGCGCGACGAGTCGTCCGCTGCCGAGCTGACGGGCTGTGTCGGCGATCCGGGCGGCCTGGGCGCGCAGTCCAGCGGCCCGCATCCGCGCCAGTTCGGCCTGCGTGGTCGCGAGGGCCTCCAGGCGCTTGCGCAAGGCGTCGGGGGCTTGGGTGGGGCCGGTGCCGAGCAGTGAGGCGAGTTCGTCCAGCAGCCGCCGTTCGGTGTCGAGCCGGCGGAGGGCGCCGTGGCCGGTGAGGGCCTCGACGCGGCGGAGGTTGGAGCCGATCGAGGACTCGGACAGCAGACGGAAGGCGCCGACCTGGGAGCCGTGGGCGACGTGAGTGCCGCCGCAGAGCTCGCGCGAGAAGTCGCCGATATCGACGATGCGGACCCGCTCTCCGTACTTCTCCCCGAACAGCGCGATGGCTCCGGCGGCCTCGGCCTCCGCGCGGTCGGCGTGCCAGGCTCGCACTTCCGGGTCGTCGAGGACGTGGCCGTTGACGGCTGCCTCGATCTGGCCCAGCTGGTCGGGGGTGAGGGCAGCGAAGTGCGCGAAGTCGAAGCGGAGCCGGTCGGGCTCGACGAGGGAGCCCTGCTGGCGGGCGTGATCGCCCAGGGTGGCCATCACGACGGCGTGCAGGATATGGGTGGCCGAATGCGAACGCATCAGACCTGATCGGCGCTTGGCATCCACGGACGCCTCACCCACGAACGTGGATCGGATCTCGCCCTCGACCACGCGTCCGGTGTGAACGCGCAGTCCTTCCAGGCCCCACTTGGTGTCGGTGATCTCGGCCAGGGCGCCGTCCTCGGTGCGGAAGGTGCCGGTGTCCCCGACCTGCCCGCCGGCCTCCGCGTAGAAAGGTGAGCGGTTGAAGAACAGCTCGACGTTATCGCCCTCACCGGCCGAGTCGACCCACTTGCCGCCCTTGAGTAGGCCGAGCACGGTGACCTCGGCCGAGAGTCGTTCGTAACCGAGGAACGGCGCGTCGGCGCCGGTTTCGGCAAGCACCGAGCGATAGGTGTCCATCTTCTTGAGGGCCTCGGCGGTCTTGGCTTTGCCGCCGACCTTCGCTCGCTTCTTCTGCTCGTCCAGCAGTGTGGCGAACCGGTCCTCATCGACAGTCAGTCCGGCATCGCGGGCGGCCTCGACGGTCAGCTCAAGGGGGAAGCCGTAGGTGTCGGCGAGCTCGAACGCGGTCTCGCCGGGCAGGGCGGCCGAGCCGCCAACCTGGGTGCGGCTGATGGCCGCGTCCAGCAGTCGGGTGCCCTGGGCCAGGGTGCGGGTGAAGGATTCCTCTTCGGCGGTGACGATCTGGTCGATCAGCGTGGCCTGAGCGGTCAGCTCCGGCCAGACGCTGCTGAGGTTGCCGATCGCGCTGGCAGTCGCGGCGGGCAGAACGGGCCCGTCGATACCGAGCAGCCGCGCGTGCCGGATCGCGCGGCGCATCAGACGTCGTAGGACGTAGCCGCGGCCGTCCTTGGCGGGCAGGACGCCGTCGGCGATCAGGAAGGCGATGGAGCGAGCGTGCTCGGTGACGACCTGAAAGGACACCTTCTCCTCGCCCTCGCTGGGGCAGGCCCGCCCGGCAAGGCCCTGGACCGTGCGGAAGACGGGCAGCAGCAGGTCGGTGGTGCAGACGTTCTGGGCGCCCTGGAGGATCGCCGCGAGCCGGTCCAGGCCGAGGCCGGTGTCGACACCCTTGCGGGCGAGCTCGCCGAGGATGGGGAAGTTGCCCTTCTTATCGCCCTCACCGCGCTGGAACTGCATGAAGACCAGGTTCCAGATCTCGACGTAGCGTTCCCCGTCGATGGCGGGGCCGCCCTCTTTGCCGAAGGCGGGGCCGCGGTCGTAGCTGACCTCCGAACAGGGCCCGCAGGGGCCTGGGACGCCCATGGACCAGTAGTTGTCCTCCATGCCGAGACGTTGGATGCGGGAGGCTGGAACGCCGATGCGGCGCCAGATGTGCTCGGCCTCGTTGTCGTCCTCGAAGACAGTGATCCAGAGCTTGTTCTTCTCCAGCCCGTAGCCCTCCGTGAGGAGTTCCCAGGCGAAGGCGATGGCGTCTTCCTTGAAGTAGCTGCCGAAGGAGAAGTTGCCCATCATCTCGAAGAACGTCGCGTGTCGGTTGGTGCGGCCGACGTTGTCGATGTCCGAGGTGCGGGCGCACTTCTGGATGCTGGTGGCGCGAGGAAACGGCGGGGCGATCTCGCCCAGGAAGTAGGGCTTGAACTGGTTCATTCCGGCGTTCGCCAGCAGCAGGGTCGGGTCGTCCGGAACCAGTGGACTGGACGGGACCGGCTGATGGCCGCGAGAGACGAAGAAGTCGGTGAACGTCTGACGGATCTGCGTCGAGCGCATGGCGGCATGGCCTCACGGAAGAGTCATGGAAGGTGGTGGGGAGATCACACGCCGAGCCGGGCCGAGAACAGGGACTGAGAGGGTTCTCAGTTCTCCAGCTCGACGCGGATAGCTCGCGCCCCCATGGGCCGCACCTTGACTCCAGATCCGTTGACACACCGGTGGCGCAGCAGGCCACCAGAACTCCTGTCCTGGTCTGCTGCACCACCGACTGTAGCGGGCCTGGCGTCAAGATCGCTCAGCGTGTGCGCGCCGATACTGGGAGCGCGGTCGGCGGGCAGGGCGCGTAGTCCAGCAGGCCGGGCCCGATCACAGCCGCATCGTTCAGGACTGCTGCGGCCCCGGCCGCCGTGAGGGCGGCGGCTCCGGCATAGCCCCATCCGGCCCCGAGCGGGGTGATGCCGGCCGCGCGGGCGGCGGCCATGTCGCCGGTGGTGTCGCCGAGGAACACCGTCCCGGACGGGGTGGCGCCGAGCTTGCCCAGGGCGAGCAGGAGCCCGTCCGGGGCCGGTTTCGGTTCAGCGTCTTCGCGGCAGACGGTGGCGTCCAACAGCGCGAGGACGGCCGGAGACAGCAACCAGGACAGCCGGGTGCGGGTCTGCAGGGTGACCAAGCCCGTTGCGATCCCGGCGTCTTTCATTGCCATCAGCCCTTCCAGCGCCCCGGGAAACAGAGCGGTGCCCGCAGCGGTGGCCAGGGCCGCATCCCACCAGATCTCGCAGAGCTCGTCGGGCTCGGTGACACCGAGCCCGGTCAGAACCTCGACCCGCGGGGTCGTCAGAGCGTTCGGAGGCAGGTCCTCGACGGTGACCCGGCGACCCATGGCAGCGGTCGCGATACCGGCGAGGGTTGCCAGCATCGCCTCCCGGCTGTCCAGAAGAACGCCGTCCAGGTCGAACAGCACCGCCCCCGTCACGACGCCGCCCCGATGGCGGGGAGGTCGGCCTCCGTCAGCAGTGGGTGCAGGGTGACACCGTGCTGGTGTAGCAGCAGCCGTCCGCCCAGCGGCCTCTCCAGCACGCAGAGTGCGTCGGTGACCGGGGCGCCGGTGATCCGCAGTATCCGGGTCATGGCCAGCAGCTGCCCGCCGGAGCGGACAACGTCGTCGACTAGGACGACCCGCCGTCCCTCGACGCTGGTGCCCTCGATCTGCCGCTGGGAACCGTAGCGCTTGGGCAGCCGCCGCAGGAACGCGGCCGGCAGCCCGGTGGCCGCGGACAGGGCGATGGCCAGAGGGACGCCGCCCAGCTCGATCCCCGCCAGGACATCGGCGTCCTCGGGGACCAGAGCGGTCATGGCGTCGGCGACGTCGTGCAGCAGTTGCGGGTCGGCGGCCAGCCGGTACTCGTCGAAGTACGAGTCCAGCGCCTGCCCGTCGGCCAGGGTGAACGCATCGCGGATGCAGGCTGTCTCGGCGATCCGGGCGGCCAGGGCCCTCGCAGTGGTGACGGTCATGTGTCGGCCTCCGTCTGGCTGGTGAGGTGGTGGAGCCGGTCGGCGAACGCCGCCGCCGACGCGATCGGGCTGAGGAAGCCCAGGGGGCGGGTGGGCGTCTCGAACAGCCACCTCTCCCGCCGCAGGAAGGCCAGCAACCCGAGCGCGGTGGGGCCAGTGATCCAGACGGGGACGGGGCGGATGTTGCCCGCGTAGTAGAGGGCGGCGGTCAGCTCGTGCAGCGTGCCGACCCCGCCGCCCATCGCGACCACCAGGTCCGCCGCGTCCAGGTAGTGGTTGAGGCGGGCGCCAAGGTCGGGCAGGTGGACCTCGGCGGTGATGTGCGGGTTGAAGGCGCCCCACTCCGCGTGCTTGTCGGCCAGTGTCACCGCGGTGACCGGACCACCCTTGGCCGCGGCCCCGCGGGCGGCGGATTCCATCAGCCCGTTGTAGCCGCCGTGCACCAGGGTGAATCCGGCCCCGGCCAGGGCCATGCCGACTTCCTCCGCGAGCTGTTCCTCATCCGGAGAGGCGGGGACGACCCCGCCGAAGAACACCGCCGTCATCTGCCGGCCCCGGGCCCCGTCCTGGCCGGCGGCCGGGACGGGGAGACGGCGGTCCCGGGAGGTCACACCAGCTCCAGGTAGGTGCGGTAGGCGGTGATCGCGTCCGCAAGGCCGTCCAGGGCGTTCGGGCAAGCCCGCGCGGTGAGCACGAGGACCCGGTCCAGGGCGCCGTTGACATCGGCGGCCTCGGGGACGGCCGGGGAGGTGACCGCCGCGTCCAGATCGGCCAGGCAGGCCCGGCCGATCGGGGTGAGCGCGAGCTCTTCCCGCAGCTGATACCAGCCCCAGAACCGTGAGGCCGGAGCGAGGGCGGTCTTGATCAGGTCCTTCGTCGCGGTGTGCAGCTTGTGCCACTCGGCGTAGGCGACGAACCGCTGCCCGCGCTGGACGCGCTTGTGCAGCAGCACCGCCAGCACCAGGTGCTCGATCAACAGTTCGGTGCAGGACCTCGGCCGGGCCGTCAGCTCGGCGACGCAGGCCTTGGCCTGTCCGATCTGGGCGGTGGTGATCTCGGCCGGGGGCCGGTCCAGCAGCACCTTGCCACCGATCTGTCGCCGCAGAGCGCTGATCCGGGAGGCGGGTGCGAGGTAGATGTCGACCTGCTGGAGCTTGCCCTCGTGCTGGACGAGGAAGACGAACCCGATGCCGCCCAGGTCCGCGACGATGGTGTCGCGCCAGCCGGGCAGCAGCGCCCCGCCGGTGACCGTCATCAGGTCGTCCAGCGCGGAGGTGAAGGCGGGCAGGTCCCGGTCGTGGACGCCGACGACGAAGTCCACGTCCGAGAGGCGGTCGGCGGTGCCGGAGGCGAGGGAGCCACGAACCAGCAGGTGGGTAACCGCCGCGGAGGTGGCCAGCAGCCCGGCGATGCGGGTCAACAACGGCAGCTGAGTGGGCCGGTTGGCCTCGGTGAGTTCGGCCAGGTGCAGTTCGGCCGGAGGCAGGGACGGAGCAGTGGTCATGAGGAATGTCCTTCCGGGCCGGTGATGGCACGGACGAGGGTGGGAGGTGCGGGCGGCTTCACGAGACGACGGCGAGGAGCTTGACCTTGGCAGCCGTCCAGCGCTCGTTCATCTCGCTGTCGCCGAGCGCGGTGTGCAGGCCGGCGATCAGGTCGTAGGCGGTGCCCTCGGGGAGGGCGAAGGAGTAGAACAGCCGCAGCAGCAACTGTTCGGCGGCGTCGGCGTAGCCGAGGTCGGCCAGGCGCCGGGCCGCGGCGAGACGGTCGGCCAACTCCGCCTCCGACGCGGTCGGCAGCCGCTCTGCGGACGACGGCTCCTCCGCCTGCCGGGCAAGGCGGGTGTAGGCGTCGTCCGCGTAGACGTCCGCGATCAGGTGAATCCGGTCCGGGCCGAGCAGGTTGCAGACCCCGTGCGTGTAGGTCGGGGTGAGCCGCCAGATCCGCCCGGCGCCCATGTGGACCTTGGTGCCGCCGGTGACCAGGAACGCGGAGGAGTTGGTGTGCAGCGGAATGTGCAGCCGGTGCCGCTCGACCCGGTCGAGTTCGTCGTAGTCGCGGTGCTCCCAGAGGAATGCGTTCGCCTCCAGCCGGGCGAGCCGTACCCACATGTAGCTCAGGCCCAGCTCCGCCAGCAGGCCGGCGGTGGCGGGCATGTGCTGGAGCAGTGCGGTGGGCCTGGCGGCGCCGTCGGCGATCCTCACGTCGGCGGCGTCACCGGAGGCGTTCATCAGAGAAGTGGTCCACCAGCCGCCGGACTGGAACTCGCCGTACTCGGCCTTCCAGGGTGCCGGGGCGGTCAGGGCTTCGTGCCGCATACGCTCGACCAACTGCCCGTCCAGCCTCTCCAACTGGACGATCTGCCCGGACAAGGCAGCAGTCGGCTGTGCTTCTTCCATGATGACCCTCTCGATCTCCTGCCCAGGACCAAGACCCGAGCCATGCGGAAATGGGTGGAAGGCTCCGCGTCCGGCCGGATGCCCCGGACCGCACCGCCAGGGGAGCCGTGGATACCGGGGGCCGTCGGCTGGACGCGGCGCCGACACCAGAGTGATCCGTCCGCGTTGCCGCAGGTAGTGAGAGGTGCCCACCCCGCCTGGGCGGTGCGGCCGCCCGCAGTGGGCGGTCGATCCGCCCACTTGCGACAGGTTTGACCGCGTGCCTGGGCAGGCAGGAGGTCGTTGGTCAGCACCAGCGGCGCAACCCGGCGCCGCCGCGTGCGCGCGGGGAGGCAGGCCGGTGCCAAGCCAGGCAAGGCAGCGAGCGAGAACAGTCCACGACATCACCTGCGGCAAGTCCCTGCGCGAGCGCGCCCTGGGGCAAGCCGGTTCTCCCGACCCCGTCCCGGCGATTCTGGTCGCGAAAATCGCCGCAGAGATCGAGGCTCACTGTCGTCATCGCCGCCTCAAATGTCGCCGCCTGGCGAGGGGGTGGACCGTCGCCCAGGCCGTCGCTGCCGCCCACCAGACGGTCGAAGACGAGCGCCTGACCAAAGTGGGGATGTCCGAGCGCTCCTGGAAGGACTGGGAGGCCGGCGTCCTGCCCAGCCCCGACTACCAGGACCTGCTGTGCCGCCTGTTCGCCACCAACCCCGTCGAGTTGGGCTTTGCCCGCGACTACTCACCTGTCCCGGCGGCGGACGAGACCGCTCCGCCTTGGAACGGGGACAGCCCGGATGGAACACTTCCCGCAGGGAAGGCAGCCCGAGCTGGTGAGGGCTCGCGGACCTTCACGGAGGTGGAGGCAACGAAGCGTCGCGACGCGGTGAAACTCGCCGGACTGGCCATGGCGTCCCCGGCTGCCGCGGCACAGATCCTTGAGCGGGCCGCCGCCGAGGCCATGGAGTTCACCCAGCAAGCCGAGGCGTCCTCCCTGGGCTCCGGAACCCTGGATCACCTCGATCTGGCGGTCGGCGAGTTCAACCACGCGTACTCGCTCAAACCGCCCAGGGTCGTCTTCGACGCGGTGATGGACTACCGGCGCAAGGTCGATGCCTTGCTCAAGAGCCGTCACACCCACCGCCAGGAACGTGAACTGCTGGCGTTCGCCGGGTGGCTGTCGGAGCTCTTGGCCTGGCTCTCCCATGACCTTGGGGACGCCCGTACCGGTCTGGCGTTCGCCACTGACGCGTTCGTCCACGGCCGACAGGCCGGACACGGTGAGCTGTGCGCGTGGGCGATGGACGCCGCCGCCTCCATCAACCTGTACGAACACCGGCCCGGCAAGGCCCGCGACGCGGCTCTCAAGGGCCTCATCGAGGCCCCGCCCACCCATCCGCTGACCGTGCGGCTGCATGCCCAGGCTGCCCGCGCCGCCGCTGCCGACGGTGATGCGGACGGCTTCACCACCGCCTTCCGGAGTGCCGAGGACGCTTATCGCCTGCTGCCGCCCCGCTCGCCCCGCTGCTTCGGCGTGGACGTGCTGCCGCTGGCCGATTACGCGCTCACCTCGTATCCGGCGACCTCGTTCATCTGGCTCGGCCAGGCCGAGCAAGCCCGTCAGCATGCGGAGCACGCGCTCGCGGCCTATGCATCGGCGCCCGAAGCCTCCCGCTCACCGAGCCGGGAGGCCATCGCCCGGATCGATCTGGCCCTCGCCCATGCCCAGCTCGGCGACCCCGACGACGCCGTCGCGCTGGGCCATCAGGCTCTCGACTCCGCTCGTGTCGTGGACTCCGTCCGTCACCGGGCCGGTGACCTCACCGCGTTTCTCGCCCGTCGCTATCCCCGCCAGGCAGCCGTGGAGGGTCTTCGCGAACGACTGGCCGCCGCCGGAGCGGCCGCCCGGCCCTGCCCGAAACCTCCGGAGCATGAACCAGAAGGAGGCATAGCGTGACCGGCGCCCAGCAGCCTGCCGAGCACTCCCTCAATATCCGCAAGCCGTACTTCGACCTGATCGCCAGCGGTGCGAAAACCATCGAGGTCCGTGTCGGCTATCCCAAAATCCGTAAGATCAACGCGGCGGACACCCTCCGGATCATCTGCGGGGACGAGTCCCTGAACACCCGCGTCACCGCGGTGAGGGAGTACGAGTCCTTCACCGCGATGCTGGCCGCCGAGGACCCGGCCGCGATCGGCGAACCGGGCATGAGCCACGACGAGCTCGTCGCCGCGATCCGCGACATCTACCCTCCCGAGAAGGAAGCCCTCGGCGTCTTCGCCCTCCACCTCGCCCTCACCCAGGCGGGCGCCTGACGGTACTCATCGGGTCGCACCGAACCGGATCACCCGGCTTGGCGGACCCCGGCCCCCTCTCCTCCGGCTGCGGCCGGGGACCGCGGGGCGGCCCGGAGCGGGCGGGGGCCGGTTCGGGTGGCCGTCGGTGGGGACTCGACGGGAGGATGGGGGAAGCGTCATCCCACGGTCGGGCACACCGTCGGCGGTCGGCAACCGGCTGTCGGCAGAGAGCGGGTCGCGATGAATTCCGGTACGGATGAGTACGACGTCGTCGTCCTGGGCGCGGGCCCGGTCGGGGAGAACCTGGCCGACCGGACCCGCGCGGCCGGGCTCTCCACGGCGATCGTGGAGAGCGAGCTGGTCGGCGGCGAGTGCTCGTACTGGGCCTGCGTACCCAGCAAGGCGTTGCTGCGCCCGGTCATCGCGCGCGCCGAGGTGCGCCGTGCGCCCGGGGCGCGGCAGGCGGGTGCCGCGCCGCTGGACGTGGCCGCCGTCTTCGCCCACCGCGACGCGTACGTGTCGAACTGGAAGGACGACGGCCAGGTCGGCTGGCTCGACTCGACGGGAATCGACCTGGTCCGCGGCCACGGGCGGCTCGTCGAGCCGCGCCGTATCGCGGTCACCCAGCCGGACGGGGAGGAGCGCTTCCTCGCCGCCCGGCACGCCGTGGCCGTCTGCACCGGCAGCCGGGCCGCGCTGCCGGATCTGCCCGGCCTCGCGGAGGCCCGCCCCTGGACCAGCCGGGAGGCGACCAGCTCGTCCACGGTGCCGCGGCGGCTGGCCGTGGTGGGCGGCGGGGTGGTCGCCGTCGAGATGGCCACCGCGTGGAACGCCCTCGGCTCCGAGGTGACCATGCTGATCCGCGGCTCGGGCCTGCTGGAGCGCATGGAGGCGTTCGCGGGCGAGCTGGTGGCGGAGTCGCTCGCCGAGGCGGGGGTGAAGATCCGTACGGGGACGTCCGTGACGGCCGTACGACGCGACGGCGCGGGCGGCGCGGTGACGCTCACTCTGGACGGTGGGGAGACCGTCGAGGCCGACGAGGTGCTGTTCGCCACCGGACGCGCCCCCCGCACCGACGGCCTCGGCCTGGAGACGGTCGGGCTCACGCCCGGCGGCTGGCTGGACGTGGACGACACCTGCCGGGTGCGGGACGTGCCGGGCGGCTGGCTGTACGCCGCGGGCGACGTCAACCACCGGGCGCTCCTCACCCACCAGGGCAAGTACCAGGCGCGGATCGCGGGCGCGGTCATCGGCGCCCGCGCCCAGGGCGTACCGCTGCTGGAGACCGACCGCTGGGGCGCCCACGCGGCGACAGCCGACCACGGGGCCGTGCCGCAGGTCGTCTTCACCGACCCGGAGGTCGGCGCGGTCGGCCTGACCGCCGAACAGGCCGAGGCCGAGGGCCGCAGCATCCGGGTCGTCGACTACGACATCGGCCAGCTCACCGGCGCAGCCCTGTACGCGGACGGCTACCGCGGACGCGCCCGCATGATCGTCGACCTGGACCGGGGACATCTGATCGGCGTGACGTTCGTGGGCCCGGGCGTGGGGGAGCTGGTGCACTCCGCGACCGTGGCGGTGGCCGGTGAGGTGCCGATCGAACGGCTGTGGCATGCGGTGCCGTCGTTCCCCACGGTGAGCGAGGTCTGGCTGCGGCTGCTGGAGGCGTACCGGGGTTAGGGAGGGGCGTCCGCACAGTCCGCACAGTGGGGCCTACTCGGACGACTCCGACAACGCGGCGAGCGTGCGCGCCAGGCGTCGCGGGCTCGGTGGGACTTGCTGGAAGTCCGCTAGAGGGGGTCTGGAGGCGGTGCCGCTCGGGGGACTGTCCAGGGCGGCGCCGGAGCGGTGGGAGACGTCCGCGCGAGGCCCCCGGGGCCATCGCGTGGTGTTCCCGTGAAGCTCCCCTGTGGACAATATGGGGATGAGCCAGCAGGGGGACGACCGACGCCGTCACGAAAACGACTGGTGGGGCGAGTTGTACGACCCTGCCCGGGCCGACACCGGGCCCGCCGCCGTGGCGGACTCGGTGGACGACCGCTTCGACTCCGCGTCCCGCACGCTCGGCCGCGGGCGGCCGGGGAGCGGGGATCAGATGCCCGCCGCGGGGGCTCCTTGGGGCCCGGCGGAGGGCGAGCCGGGCGGTGCCGCGCCGGGTCCGGACGGCGTCGCGGGAGGTGGCCCGCAGGGGTGGCGACCTCCCGAGGGCGGCGACGGCCCCGGCGCGGCACCGCCCCCATCCGCCCCCGCGCCCCGGCGGCCCTGGCACGCGGCCGCGTCCGGGTTCGTCGGCGACGGGCCGCCCGTCTACGAGTCCGAGCCGACCACGCTGCCCGTCGCCGATCCGGAAGAGCTGGGCGACCTGGTGCCCGACACCGTGCTCGACGGCGCCCGCTACGGGACGTTCACCCTGCGGGCCGTATCGCTGCGCGGCGACGCTGCGCGTTCCCGGGGCGAGCCCCGGCGGGACGCGCTGCTCACGGCCCGGTTCGGGACCGGGGACGGCGCACTGGTCCTGGTGGCCGTGGCGAGCGGGACCCACACCCCGGCGAGCGCGCCGGACGCCGCCCGCGAGCTGTGCGACTGGATCGGGACGGCCGTCGGCCGCAGCCACGCGCGGCTCGCGGAGGACATCCGCGCCGCCCGGCGCGGAGCGCTCAAGTCCGGGCTGCACCGGCTCACCGACCGCGGCTACGGACGGCTGCGCTCCCGCGCGACCGAACTCGGCCTCGACCCGACCGCGTACACCGCCCCGGTGCGCTGTCTGCTGCTCTCCGCCCACCCGGACTGCCGGGTGCGGGTGTTCTTCGGGGTCGGCGACGGCGGGCTGTTCCGGCTGCGCGACGGCGCCTGGCAGGACCTGGAGCCGGACGCGCGGGAGGGCGACACCGTCGGCGGGCCGGTGCTCGCCTTCGGCGACGGGCGCCCGTCCGCGCCCGAACTGCCCGCCGACTGGGAAGCCGCCCGGCGCGATCCCCAGGACGGCATCCCGCACGACGGCATCCCGCACGACGGCATCCCGCACGACGGCATCCCGCACGACGGCATCCCGCACGACGGCACCCCCGGCGCCGCCCCACCCTCCGCCGACCCCTTCCGCTTCCGGGCCTCCGTCGCCCGACCGGGTGACACCCTGCTGCTGTGCGGCACGGGCCTCGCCGAGCCGCTGCGCGCCGCGCCCGCGCTCGCCGCCCACTGGGCGGAACGCTGGGCGGGGGCCGAGCCGCCGGGCCTCGCGGGCTTCCTCGCCGACGCCCAGGTGGGGGTGAAGGGGTACGCCGACGACCGTACGGCGGCGGCCGTCTGGGAGGCGTGAGCGTCCCGTCCGTGGGTTGATGGGTTGATGGTCCGTAAGGGAACAAGGGAACACAGCAACCCGGGGCCACAGGGACGTCAGCGACGACATGGACGGAAGGCGCCGCGATGGGCAAGCAGACCGTGGCCGAGCAATTCGTGGACATCCTGGCCCGCGCCGGGGTGCGGCGGCTGTACGGGGTGGTCGGCGACAGCCTCAACCCCGTCGTGGACGCGATCCGCCGCAACTCCGCCGTCGACTGGATTCAGGTGCGGCACGAGGAGAGCGCCGCGTTCGCCGCGGGCGCCGAGGCCCAGCTCACCGGCAAGCTCGCCGCCTGCGCGGGCTCCTGCGGCCCCGGCAATCTGCACCTGATCAACGGGCTGTACGACGCCCACCGCTCCATGGCCCCGGTCCTCGCCCTCGCCTCACACATCCCCAGCAGCGAAATCGGCACCGGCTACTTCCAGGAAACCCACCCCGACCAGCTGTTCCGCGAGTGCAGCCACTACAGCGAGCTGATCTCCAGCCCCCAGCAGATGCCGCGCGTGCTGCAGACCGCGATCCAGCACGCGGTCGGCCGCCGCGGCGTCAGCGTCGTCTCGCTCCCCGGCGACATCGCGGCCCGCCCGGCGCCCGAGCGCGCCGAGGAGCACGCGCTGGTGACCTCACGCCCCACCGTGCGCCCCGGCGACGACGAGATCGACGCCCTCGCGCGCATGGTGGACGAGGCAGGCCGGGTGACGCTCTTCTGCGGCAGCGGCACCGCCGGAGCACACGCCGAGGTGATGGCCTTCGCCGAACGGGTGAAAGCCCCGGTGGGACACGCGCTGCGCGGCAAGGAGCACATCCAGTACGACAACCCGTACGACGTCGGCATGAGCGGACTGCTCGGCTACGGCGCGGCCTACGAGGCCACCAACGAATGCGATCTGCTGATCCTGCTCGGCACCGACTTCCCCTACAACGCCTTCCTCCCCGACGACGTCCGCACCGTCCAGGTCGACGTCCGCCCCGAGCACCTGGGCCGCCGCTCCAAGCTCGACCTGGCCGTCTGGGGCGACGTCCGCGAGACGCTGCGCTGCCTGACCCCGAAGGTGCGCCCCAAGACCGACCGCCGGTTCCTGGACCGGATGCTGAAGAAGCACGCGGAGGCCCTGGAGGGCGTGGTCAAGGCGTACACCCGCAAGGTGGAGAAGCACATTCCGGTCCACCCGGAGTACGTGGCCTCGATCCTGGACGAGGAGGCCGCCGAAGACGCCGTCTTCACCGTCGACACCGGCATGTGCAACGTCTGGGCGGCCCGCTATCTGACCCCCAACGGCCGCCGCCGGGTGATCGGTTCGTTCACCCACGGCTCGATGGCCAACGCACTCCCGCAGGCGATCGGCGCACAGTTCCTCGACCGCCGCCGCCAGGTCATCTCGATGTCCGGCGACGGCGGCTTCACGATGCTGATGGGCGACTTCCTCACCCTCGTCCAGTACGACCTGCCGGTGAAGGTCATCCTCTTCAACAACTCCTCCCTCGGCATGGTCGAGCTGGAGATGCTGGTCTCGGGCCTGCCCGCGTACGGCACCGGCAACCACAACCCCAACTTCGCCCAACTCGCCCGCGCCGCCGGGGCGTACGCCGAACGCGTCGAGAAGCCCAAGCACCTGCGCTCCGCGCTGCGCACCGCCCTGCACCACAAGGGCCCCGCGCTGGTCGACATCGTCACCGACCCCAACGCGCTGTCCATCCCGCCGAAGATCAGGGCGGAGATGGTGACGGGCTTCGCGCTGTCGGCGAGCAAGATGGTGCTGGACGGCGGCGTCGGCAGGATGGTCCAGATGGCCCGCTCCAACCTCCGCAACGTCCCCCGCCCCTGACCCTTACACCTGATCAGCCGGACTTCTGCCAGGCGCAGCTGCCGAGCGTGGCACGCCCCTTCTCCACCAGCGGATCGGCGACCCTGGCCGGTGGCATCGAGCTGTGTCCCCGGTAGCAGACGACGGTGCGGTCCGGGTACCCGGCCAGGTCGACGAGGATCTGATCCCAGTGCCGGTACTGCACGTCATGCCCCGAGTCGGCATAGCTGCGTACGACCGGGTCGCCGGGCAGATGGTCCTTCCAGGTCCCGACCATGCTCGGCGGCACGGTCGTGTCCTTCTTCCCGCTGTAGACGATGACGGGCGCCTTCAGCTTCGACAGATCCGGGCCCGGCCGCCCGCAGTACAGCTTCTGCTCGTGCACCTGCGGCGCGGGATCGGCCTTCTGCCCGCGCTGGTTGTAGGTGCGGGCGCCGTCCTCGTACGCGGTGTCGGCGAACCCGGGCACCCGCTTGGTCGGGCTGTCCTCCGGAAGCGCCCACCAGATACGCGGATCGGCGATCTGCTTCTCCAGGGACTTGCCCAGCTCCTCGTCGGACATCGAGCAGTACGACGGCTTGGCCCCGTACGGTGGCAAGGCGGCGGCCAGGTGCAGCGACTGAATACGGTCCGGTGCCCGGGAAGCCAGCTCAGCGGCGTAGGGACCGCCGCCCGAGATGGCGATCACACTGACCTTGCGCACCCCGATGCGGTCCAGTACCTGAAGCGCGTCTTCCACGAAGTCGGCCTTCCCCAGGCCCCTGTCGAACTGCGTATCCCCGAAGCCGTTGCGCTCGACGGATATCAGCCGCAGCCCGAGCGACTCCCGCGTGCTGCGCAGGAAGTCCGTCATATGTGCCGCCCGCGCGCTGGTCCCCGTGCCCCCGATGTAGAGCACCGGCTTCCCGTCCCGAGGCCCCTCGTCGATGTAGTGCGCGGTGCGCCCCGAATCCAGCTTCATCGCCCGCACCTCGGGCCCGAGCGAATCGAACTCGTCCTGGATGCGAACCTGATGAACGTCGGTGGCGCGGGGCTCACGCGGCGACGTGGCGGTGGCGCTGCCACTTACGGCCCCGGAACCGGTGAGCAGGAGGGTCGCGGCGGCGGTGGCGACGATACCGGTGACGAGCGATCTGGGCACGTATCTCTCCTGGCCGTATGCGGTTAGTTGAACGCCTGCCTACCCCGCCTGATCGATTCTGACGCGTGGTGAGCCGCCGGGCCGCGCGCCGTGGCCTCAGCGTTCCGCGCGGCGGAAGAGGCGGGCTCCGGCGGTGAGGCACAGGGCGGCCAGGGCCAGGGTGACGGCGGCGCCGAGGGCGAGCGTGCCGTCCGCGTAGTGGCCCAGGTAGGCCTGGCGTACGGCGTCGACCGTGTAGCGGAACGGCACGGCGCGCGAGGCGCCGTCCAGCCAGCCGGGGGCCAGGGACATCGGCAGCAGCAGCCCGGACAGCAGCATCAGCGGCATGCCCGCCGTGTTGGCGATGGCGGCGAACTCGGGCGTGGTCCTCACGTGCATGGCCAGCCCGTACGAGAGGGCGGCCAGTGCCGTCGAGAGGACGGCCACGAACAGCAGGCCGAGCAGGATGCCGGGGAGCGGCGCCCGCAGCCCGAAGGCCAGCCCGAGGAGGACGAGCAGCACCGACTGGGCGACCAGCTGGACGACGTCGCGCAGCACCCGGCCGAGCAGCAGGGCCAGGGGGCTCACCGGGGTGACCCGCATGCGGTCGATCACGCCGAGGTTGCGGTCCATCAGGAGGCCGAGTCCCACGTACGAGCCGCCGAGCAGGGCGAGCTGGACGAGCACCCCGGGGACCAGGGTCTGCCAGGACGAACCGCTCACGCCCAGGCTGAGTTTGGTCAGCAGCGGTCCGAAGAGCGCCAGGAAGAGCAGCGGTTGGAGCATGCCGAAGAAGAGATTGGTCTTGGAGCGGAGGGTGGCCCGCAGATAGCGGCCGAAGACGACTCCGGTGTCGGCGAGCAGGGTCATGGCGGTGCCTCAAGGTGTCGAAGGGGCGAGGAGGTGAAGGGGTGAAGGGGCGGATGGTTCAGATGGTTCAGATGGCGAGGGGTTCATCGGCCGTGGCGGACCGGCCGGTGATGGCCAGGAAGGCCTCCTGAAGGCTGGCGGTGGGGTTGCCCGCATGGCGGGCCTTGAGGTCGGCGGGGGTGCCCTCGGCGACGATCACCCCGGCGTCCACGACCACGATCCGGTCGGCGAGCGCGTCGGCCTCGTCCAGATAGTGCGTGGTGAGGAAGACCGTGGTGCCGTGCTCGGCGCGGATGCGCCGGACCAGGTCCCACAGTTCGGCGCGGCTGCCGGGGTCGAGCCCGGTGGTCGGTTCGTCGAGGAAGACCACCTCGGGCCGGTTGATCAGGCCGAGCGCGATCTCCACCCGGCGGCGCTGACCGCCGGAGAGCGCGCCGGTGGGGCGGTCCAGCAGGGCCGTGAGGCCGAGATCCCGGGCGAGTTCCTCGGCGCGCTCGCGCGCCTCGGCTTTGGGCAGCCGGTGCAGCCGCCCCTGGGTGACCAGTTCCTCGCGTACGGCGCAGGCGGGGTCCAGGCCGCCGGACTGGGCCACGTAGCCGATCCTGCGGCGTACCCCCGCGGAGTCGCCGCGCAGATCGTGCCCGGCGACCGTGGCCTCGCCGCCGCTGGGCGGCAGCAGCGTGGTGAGCATGCGCAGGGTCGTGGTCTTGCCCGCCCCGTTGGGGCCGAGGAAGCCGAGGATTTCGCCGCGGTCGACGGTCAGGTCGATGCCGCGGACGGCGTGTACGGGGCCCGCCGGGAGCGGATACGTCCGGGTGAGGCCCCGGGTGCGGATGGCCGGTGAGCGGAGGGGTGGTGTGGGCATGTCGGCGATAAAAGCACAGTGGATTGCAAAAGTGCAATCGACTTCAACTTTGCAGTGCGGTTAGACTTCAGGGCATGGCAGAAGGGCTTCGGGAGCGCAAGAAGCGGGAGACGCGGCAGCGCATCAACCGGGTCGCGATCGAACTGTTCGTGGAGCGGGGCTTCGACCGCGTCACGATCGCCGAGGTCGCGGCCGCGGCGGAGGTGTCGGTCAACACCCTTTACAACTACTTCGAGGCGAAGGAGGACCTGGTGCTGCCGCCGGATCAGGCGTCCTCGCGGCGGCTCGCCGACCTCGTACGGGACCGCGGCCCCGGGGAGTCGGCGGCCGACGCGGTGCTGGCGCGGCTGCGGGACGAGGTGGGGCGGCGGGACCGCTCGCTCGGGCTGACCGAGGGCTTCGGGCGGGTCTTCGCGATGATGCGCGCCGCGCCTACGCTCATCGCCCGGCTGGAGGATCTCGGCCGGGAGATGACCGACGCGCTGGCCGCCGTGCTGGCCGAGGAGACCGGCGCCGCGCCGGACGATCCGCTGCCGCGGGTGGTGGCCACGCAGCTCGGGGCGTTCCACGCGCTGGTGTTCGCCGAGATCGGCAGGCGGACCGAGGCGGGGGAGGGGCCCGACGCGATCGCCGCGGCGGTGAACGGTCTGCTGGACGCGTTCCAGAGGGTGCTGGGCGAGCCGCTGGCCACCTATGCCGTACGGGGGAAGGGGGCGCAGGCGTGTTCCGGGTGACGATCCGTGGTGTGTTCGAGGGGTTGGACGGGGAGGCCCGGACCGCGCTGCTGGAAGGAGCCGACGCCTTCCGGACCGCCTTCACCGAGGAGGGCACGTTCACCTACGGCCGTGGGCTCTCGGCGTTCACCTTCCGCTGCCAGGTGCCCGCGGAGGCGGACGGCGACGGTGAGGCGGAGGCGACCGAGCGGGCCATGGCGGCGCTGGTGGCGCACGGCTATCCGCACCGGGTCCTGCGGGTCGGGGTGACGGATATGCGCCACATCAAGATCCGTCGCAAGGGGCGCGGCAGGTGAGGGGGAGATGAGCGGGCCGCCCGGCGCCGCGCGGGGGCGGCACCGGGCGGTCGACATGTCTGCGAGGGATGGTTACGCGGGCACCGGCCGCAGCCGCAGGGTGACGATCTGATGCGGCCGCAGGGCCAGGCTCAGCCCGGCCGGGCCGGTGGCGGCCGGGTGGAGCGGGCGCTCCAGCAGATCGGTGACGTCCGCGGACAGGACCGGGAAACCGGCGATGAGCGTGCCCGCCGCGCGGCCGCCGTGCGACTCGTACAGCCGCACCACCACATCCCCGCTGCGGTCCTCGGCGAGCTTGACCGACTCCACCGTGATCGCCGGGTTGTCCACGGAGAGCAGCGGCGCGGGACCGGCCGGGCCCGCGGGCAGGGTGCGCAGCGGCAGGTTCAGCGCCAGGCCCCCGGCGACCGCGTCGCCGACGCTCGCGCCGGGCAGCAGCGCGTAGCGGAAGCGGTGGGTGCCGAGGTCCGTTTCGGGGTCGGGGCTGTGCGGGGCGCGCAGCAGCGTCAGCCGTACGGTCGTGCCGAGCACGTCATCCTCACCCTCACCCTCGCCGTCGTCGGTGGAGTGCGTCGTACGGGTCACGTCGTGGCCGTACGTCGAGTCGTTGAGCAGCGCGGCCCCGTACCCTGGCTCGGCGACCCGCAGCCAGCGGTGGGCGCAGATCTCGAAACGGGCCGCGTCCCAGCTGGTGTTGGTGTGCGTGGCGCGCTCCACATGCCCGAACTGGATCTCCGCCGTGGACTCCCGGGCGTGGACGTCCAGCGGGAACGCCGCCTTGAGGACCTTCTCCGACTCCTGCCAGTCCACCTCCGTCGCGATGTCGAGGCGGCCACTGCCCGCCGCCAGGGTCAGTTCCTCGACGACGCGCGAGGCGCCGAAGGCACGGACGACGCGGACGGTCGCGCGCAGCGGACCGGACTCGGTCAGCTCGACCGACTCGGCCGCGGTGAGGTCGGTGTGGCTGCGGCGGTAGTGGCGGTCGATGTCCCAGGCGTCCCAGTGGTTGGGGTGGTCGGGGTGGAGCTGGAGGAGGTTGCCGCGCGCGCCCGGGGCCAGCACCTCGCGGCCCGCCGTCAGATCGAGGACGGAGGTGAGCAGCCCGTCGCCGTCGATGGTGACCCGCAGCAGATCGTTGTCGAGGACGATGGCGTGACCGTCGCTCAGCGAGGTCACCGGCGGCGCGTTCCACACCGTACCGGCGACGGCCGCCGTGCCCAGCGCGGCCACCCGGACCCCGGCCGCCGCGCGCCCGTCGCCCAGCGGCTGCACCGGGGTGTCGGTGGGCAGGGCCGCCGCCGTCTCCGCGTCCAGGACGGCGACCTCCTCGCGCTCGTACGGCGAGGCGTTGAGCACCGCCGGGGCGCCGGGGCCACCAGGACCGGCGGTGCCCAGGGCCCCCGCCGCGTCCGCGACGATCCGCTCCAGCTCGGTGCGCACCCGCGCGTACGTCTCGCGCGCCTCGCGGTGCACCCAGGCGATCGAGGAGCCCGGCAGGATGTCATGGAACTGGTGCAGCAGCACCGTCTTCCAGATCCGGTCCAGGTCGTCGTACGGATAGGCGTACCCGGGCACGCGGAGCGCGGCGGCCGTGGCCCACAGCTCGGCCTCCCGCAGCAGGTGTTCGCTGCGCCGGTTGCCCTGCTTGGTCGCCGCCTGGGTGGTGTACGTGGCCCGGTGCAGCTCCAGGTACATCTCGCCCGACCACACCGGCGCCTTGGCCCCGTACTCCCGCTCCGCCTCGGCGAAGAACACCGACGGCTTGTGGATCTCGACGCGCGGCGAGCCCTCCAGGGAGCCCAGCCGCCGCGCCTTCTCCAGCATCTCGCGGGTGGGGCCGCCCCCGCCGTCGCCCCAGCCGAAGGGGACGAGGGAGCGGGTCGCGAGGCCCTTGTCGGCGAAGTTCTTCTCCGCGTGGGCGAGTTCGGCCGCGCTGAACTGGGCGTTGTAGGTGTCCACCGGCGGGAAGTGGGTGAAGACGCGGGTGCCGTCGATGCCCTCCCACCAGAAGGTGTGGTGCGGCATCTTGTTGGACTGGTTCCAGGACAGCTTCTGGGTGAGGAACCACTTCACCCCGGCCAACTTGGCGAGCTGCGGGAACGCCGCGGTGTAGCCGAAGGAGTCCGGCAGCCAGATCTCCTCGGTGTCCACCCCCAGCTCCTCCAGGAAGAACCGCTTGCCGTGCACGATCTGCCGGGCCAGGGCCTCGCCGCCGGGCATGTTGGCGTCCGACTCGACCCACATAGAGCCGACCGGCGCCCAGGTGCCGTCCGCGACCGCCTTCTTGATCCGCTCCCAGATGTGCGGCTGGTGCTCCTTGACCCAGGCGTACTGCTGCGCCTGTGAGCACGCGAACACCAGTTCCGGGTAGTCCTCCGCGAGCGCGGTGACGTTGGCGAACGTACGGGACGCCTTGCGCACGGTCTCGCGCAGCGGCCACAGCCACGCCGAGTCGATGTGGGCGTGCCCGGCCGCCGAGACGCGGTGGGCGCTGGCGTGTGCGGGGCGCTTGAGCACCTCGGTCAGCTCGGCGCGCGCGGCGGCCGCGGTGGCGGGCACGTCGTGCAGGTCGAGCGCGTCGAGCGCGTTCTCCAGGGCGCGCAGGATCTCGTGGCGGCGCGGCCGGTCCGCGGGCAGTTCGTCCATCAGCTCGGACAGCACCTCGATGTCCAGGACCAGATGCCAGACGTTCTCGTCGAGCACGGCCACATCGGCGGACGCGAAGCGGTACAGCGGCCGGTCCCCGGCGGTGAGCACGTCGCCGAGCGGGGTGGGGGCGAAGCCGTCGCGCAGCACGGACGGATTGGCGGCCGCCTCCAGCAGCAGCCGTACGGGTTCGCCGCCGGCGGCCGGGGACGCGAGGGGGATGTGGCGGTTACGGGGGTGGATGCCCTTGAGCGGTACGCCGTGCGCGTCGTACACCAGCCCCTCGGCCTGGAACCCCGGACCATCGTCCGTGAAGCCGGGGTCGATGACGACCTCGACCCGACGCCCCGCCCACTCCTCCGGAACCGCGCCCTCCAGCCGGAACCACCACGTGGACCACGGCTCGCCCCACTCCGTACCGGCCTCGAACGGCTCGTACGTCCCGGCGAGCGCGTCGGCGACCGGGACCGGCTCATCGGGGGTACGCCAGGCGTACAGGGACAGCGGAACGCGCGCCGGGTACTGGGCGGGCCGGATGAACTGGTGCAACGCCCGCTCCAGGCGCCCCTCCACCAACAGTCGGTCGTCGTGCATCAACGCTCCTCGGGCTCGGCGCTCAGCGGATCACTCGGGAGGTGTCTTCCCCCGGTGTGTGGCACGGCAACAGGCGGGAATGCATTCCGTGAACATGTTCGAGGGGATTCGACAGCATGGGACGCTGGCCGCGCCGAGGGCGGCCGGGGCGGGGGAGGATGAAGCGTCAGCCTGTACGGCGGGGCCGGATGACCAACCGGCCGGACTCTGGGGCGGTGGCCATCGAAGGGGAGCGGGGCCGGGTCCTCAACAAGCGACTGAGGCATGACGACTACGCGGCGGTGGCGGACGTCCGCGCCGGGCTGCGCGAGATGCTGCGGCACTGGGGCGAGCCCGGCCGGGCCGATCTCGCCGAGCTGCTGACGAGCGAGCTGGTGACGAACGCGCTGGTGCACACCGACCGGGGCGCGCATGTCACGGCCAGGATGGGCGGCGGGATCGCCGGGCCGGTGAGGGGCCGATTACGGGTCGAGGTGCGGGACTTCGTGTCCCGTCACCCGACGCTGCGCGGCCACCCCCCGGAGGAGAGCACCTCCGGGAGGGGCCTGCTGCTGGTGCACACGCTCGCGGACGCGTGGGGCATACGGGCCCACGGCGTGGGCAAGGCGGTCTGGTTCGAGCTGGACGCGGACGGGGGCTGATGCCACCGGGCGCCCGTCATCGGCACATACGGCCGAACTCAGCTGAACTCAGCCGAACTGCCTCTCGATCTGCGCGAGCTTCTCCTCCAGGGAGTCCAGTCGCGGGATGGTCAGGGTGTCGTCCTCGGCGGTGAGGTCGACGGTGCGCGCCCTGTCCTTGTCGCCGTCCTTGCTGCCGTCCGTGTTCTTCGCCTTGTCCTGGTCGGCTTCGGTGATGGTGGAGTCACCGAAGCCGAAGCTGAAATCCAGGTCACGGCTCCAGTCCCGGCCGCGGTTCTCGCGGCGGTCGTCGCGGTGACCGGCCTCAGCCGCGTCCGCGGACTGCAAGGCGGGCCGAGCTGAGGGCGCTGACAGCTCGGCCGCTTCGGCTTTTCCCAGCGCGTTCTCCTCAAGGGAGGACTCCGCGGTGAGCTGCGGCGGCTGTGCCGCGGCGGCGAGGTCCACCTGGCGGCCACCACTCCGGCCCCATGCGCGGTGCTGCCGGTTGAGCGCCCGTATCCGGGCCTTGTCCAGCTTCTCCTGGCCCCGGCGGCGGTTGCGGTTCTGCTCCTTCTCGCGCCGGTCCTCGCGGACCTCCTCGACCGCCTCGTCCAGCGTCCGTACGTTCTCCAGCAGCATCAGCGACCAGGCGCCGAAGGTCTCGCGGGGCGCGCGCAGCCAGCGGACGATACGGATCTGCGGCAGCGGGCGGGGCACCAGGCCCTGCTCGCGCAGCGCGGCCCGGCGGGTCTGCTTGAGCGCCCGGTCGAAGAGGACCGCGGCCGACAGCGACATGCCCGCGAAGAACTGCGGCGCACCGTCGTGGCCCATGCCGCGCGGCGCGTGCACCCAGTTGAACCAGGCGGAGGCGCCCGCGAACAGCCACACCAGCAGCCGCGAGCCGAGCGCCGCGTCACCGTGGCTGGCCTCGCGCACCGCCAGCACCGAGCAGAACATCGCGGCGCCGTCCAGCCCGAACGGGACCAGGTACTCCCAGCCGCCCGAGAGATTCAGGTTCTGCTGCCCGAAGCCCACGAGGCCGTGGAAGGAGAGCGCGGCCGCGACCGCGGCACAGCAGAACAGCAGGACGTACGAGGCCGTCGCGTAGACGGCCTCCTTGCGCCGGCGGCGCTCCTCACTGCGCTCCCAGGAGTCGGCGAGCCCGCTCTCCTCCTGCTTCCCGTTACGGCCGCGCGCGAGGACAACTCCCGCCCCCACGACTCCGACGAGCGCTATGACGACTGGCACGGCCCAGCCCAGCGATATGTCCGTCAGTCTCATCCGGTGCCCCTTGCCTCGCTTCCGTGAAGTTCTGGCCGCAGTGCGGCCCTACTCGCGCGACATCCTGGCGGAATCCTGCCGGGCCTCAAGCGGTTTCCGGACAAGTGGCCGCCAAGTGGGCGGGGGGACACGCGGATAGGTGCGATACGGTTCGAACGCTCGCTCGTTGCAAGCGGCTTGATTCTATTCACGTAACCCGATCGCGGGTAAATCGGATCGGTCGGCTTGCCGTCGGACGTCCAAACCTCTTGGTGATCTTTACCCCGCTCCTGTCCGGTAGTGGGCGCTTCGGGAACGCCGCATCCGTGGCCGAAACGCATCGCTCACCGGGTTCGGCGGGGCCGGAACCCGACGGGGTGCGGGCCGCGGGCGGGCAGCGGAATGTGGTCAGGGTCATGCCGGGCTTCCTGTCCCTGTGTGTGGGCTTTGTCCTCGGGCGGCATCCGCATATCGTTTCGATGGGATGTCAGGAGGACCCGAGTGGAGCAGGCCAAAGCCGAGGCGGCTACGGAGTCGCGGGGCCCCTCCGGCGTGCCCGTGGCGCGCAGGTCCCCGCGCCGCCACTCCGTGCGCGGACAGATCCTGGACGCCCTGCGGGACGCGCTGGTCGGCGGTGACCTGACCCCGGGCGAGGTGTACTCCGCCCCGGCCCTCGCCGACCGCTTCGGCGTCTCGCCCACCCCCGTACGCGAGGCCATGCAGCAGCTCGCGGGCGAGGGCGCCGTCGAGGTCGTGCCGAACCGCGGCTTCCGGGTGGCCCGGCGCAGTGCGCGCGAGCTGGCCGAGCTGGCCGAGGTCCGGGCCCTGCTGGAGGTTCCGGTGATGCTCAGCCTGGCCCGGGCGATCGCGCCCGAGCGCTGGGCGCGGCTGCGGCCGTTCGCGGAGGCGACGGCGGTGGCGGCCGCGAAGGGGGACCGCGCCGCCTACCTGGAGTCGGACCGTACGTTCCACCAGTCGGTGCTGAGCCTGGCGGGGAACCAGCAGCTGGTCGTCGTCGCCGATGAGCTCCACCGGCGTGCGCAGTGGCCGCTGGCCTGTGGGCGGGCCGTGCGTACCGCCGATCTGGTCGCCGATGCGGCCGAGCATATGGCGCTGCTCGATGCGCTTGCCGTGCGTGACCTGGGCGTGGTGGAGTCCCTGGTCCGCGAACACTTCACGTCCGGCGCCTGACGCGCCGCCCAGCCGCCGGCCTTTCCCCTACCCGCCCCTCCCCGACCCCGGGTCGCCGCCCCGGACCCCGCCCGGCTGCGGCCCCGCCCGGGCCGTCGCCCCGCCGCGGGGGCTCCGCCCCCTGCACCCCCGCTCCTCAAACGCCGGAGGGGCTGGATGGTGCCCTCAACCGTTGTGGGCAATCGTTCCGCAACCGTTGTGGGCAACTGTTCCGCAGGGCGGAACGGGTGGGCACAACCCGGCCACCGGCCTGCACTAGGCAGCGATACCGCAGGTGGCACAACCCGCCCACCGGCACGCGCCCGGCGGTGAAGCCTGAGGTGGCACGACGCGCCACCGGCCCGCGCCCGGCGGCGATGCCTCAGGTGGCACAACGCGGCCACCCGCGCCCGGCGACGATGCCCCAGGGGGGGGCACGCCCGGCCACCGGCCCGCGCCCGGCGGTGAAGCCTGAGGGGCGCGGCCCCTCAAGCCTGAGGGGGCGCGGCCCCTCATACCGCTAACTGCTCGGCCAGCCACACCGGCACACCACCCAGCAGCCGCACCAGCCGCCCCGCCTCGGCGCGTAGCCGTTGCGCCTCCGGTTCCTCCTCTACGTCCGCCAGGGAGGCCAGCGCGGGGGCGATGCCGACCAGGTAGCCCAGCTCCTCGCGGATGCGCAGCGATTCGGCGAAGCCTTGGCGGGCCTCGGCGAGGTTGCCCTCTTCCTCGGCCATCCCGGCCAGATGCCGCCAGGTGAAGGAGCGCAGCAGCGTGTCGCCGTGGGTGGCGGCGCCCGCGTGGGCGCGCTGGAAGGCGGCCTGGGCGCCGGTGGGGTTGTGGGCGAGGTGCTGGGAGATCAGCCCGCGGCGGAAGTCCAGCAGCGGGCGGGTGCGCGAGCCGGGCCCGAGCAGCGCGGCGGCCCGGCCGAGGGCGGTACGCGCCTCGTCGGCGCGGTCCCGGTTCCCGAGCAGGGTGGAGGCGTACGCGAGATAGCCGCGCTCGCAGGCGATGGCGCCCCGCTCGTCGTCGGTGAGCGCCAGGGCCTCGGCCGCCCGCAGCGCGTCCGCGGCCGCGTCCCAGCCCTGGGAGGTGTACATGCACCGCTCGATCAGGATGGCGCTGCGCTGGAGGGCCGCGGCCGCGTCGTCCGTGGCGTGCGGGGCGAGCAGTTCGGCGGCGTCCTTCCAGCACGCCCGTGAGCGCAGCCGCCACACCGCCGTGTCGAGCGGGTCGTCCGCCCGCCCGGCCCGTAGGCCGGAGTCGGAGTCCGACGATCCAGGTGGTGACATGGCGGTGTCCGCCACATTGCCCTCCCCAAGCGCGTCATCGAGCCGGAAGCCGTTGCCGAATCTCAACACGGAAGCGCGCGCCCGGCCAAGAGGTTGGTGTGAATGAATTCACAAACCACCGTCCCGAGTGGTGGCGCGGCCGTCCGTGCGTCAGCTCATCCGCAGGGCGAGAAAGAAGTCCAGCTTGTCCTCCAGCCGGGCCAGATCGCGCCCGGTCAGCTGTTCGATCCGGCCCACCCGGTAGCGCAGCGTGTTGACGTGCAGATGCAGCCGCGCCGCGCACCGCGTCCAGGAACCGTCGCACTCCAGGAACGCTTCCAGGGTCGGGATCAGCTCGGCCCGGTGGCGGCGGTCGTACGCGCGCAGCGGGTCCAGCAGCCGGGCGGTGAAGGCGCGGCGTACGTCGTCCGGGACGAAGGGGAGCAGCAGTACGTGCGAGGCCAGCTCCTGGTGCCCGGCCGCGCTGACCCGGCCCGGCCGAGCGGCGGCCACCCGGCGGGCGTGCCGGGCCTCCTCCAGCGCGCCGCGCAGCGCCTCGGCGGAGTGCACGGGGGCGCTGACGCCCAGCGTCAGCCGGGCGTCGTCGCCCAGCCCGCGGGCGAGCGGTTCGCCGACGGCGGCGAGCAGGGCGTCCGCGTGCAGCCCCGGCTCATGGCCCTCCGTCTCCCCTTCAGCTTCAGCGGACGCGGCGTCGGCGGGCAGCGGGAGGAGGGCTACCGCCTCGTCGCCGGTGTGCGCCACGGCGATCCGGTCCGAGGGCCCGGCACCGGCCGACCGCGGGTCCACCAGGATCTCTTCCAGCAGCGCCTGCGCGACCGGGCCGCCGCCCCCGTCCTCCTCGCCGGGCGTCGCCTCCAGCCGCGCCACCACGACCTGCCAGTGCGGCGCCGCGCCGCTGTCGAGCCCCGGCAGCAGCACCGGCGCGGCCACCCGCAGCCGGGCCGTGATCTCGGCGGACGGCGCGCCCGTCTGGAGCAGCTCCAGCACCTCCTGGGCGAGCTGCCGCCGCACCGCACCGGCCGCGTCCCGCCGGTCGCGCTCGACCGCGATCAGCTGGGTGACCCCGTGCAGCAGGTCCAGCCGCTCGTCCGGCCACTCCCCGGCGTCCGCGGCGACCGCCAGCAGCCAGTCGGCGAGCCGGGTCGCGTGCGGATCGCCCGTGCCGCCACCGCCCGTACCGCCACTACCCGCACCGCCACTACCCGTGCCGCCGCCGCGGATGGGAAAGAGGGAGTACGTCACGCCGTTCGCGGCGGTCAGCCGGTGCGGACCGTGGCGTCCGGCGCGCCGGGCGGCCAACTGCTCACCGGCCAGCTGGGCGCGGACCGGCCGCGGCAGCTCCGCGGCCGCGGGGGCGGTCGGCCCCGCGATCTGGCGGCCGGTGGGCGAGAGCACCCAGGCGGGCAGATCGAGGTCCGAGCCGAGCAGATCGAGCACCACCTCGGGGCCGCCACCCGTGGCCCCCGGGGTCATCAGCCGCCGGTGCCGCTCCACCACGGCGGCCAGATCCCCGGCCCGCTCGCCGGAGACCTGGCGGACGACATGCTCGGTGATCGACGCGAACGCCACGTCCTCGACGACGGAGAACAGCGGCAGCCGGTGCCGCGCGCAGGCCCGCACCAGGTCCTCGGGGACGGAGCCCAGCTCCGCCTCGCCCGCCGCGAGCCCGGCCACCCCGGCGGCCACCAGGATCGTGACGAACCGCTCGGAGTCGTCCGGCTCCCGCCGCCACGCCAGCCCCGTCAGCACCAGCTCGCCGCCCGACAGATAGCGGCTCGGATCGCGCAGGTCGGTGGTCATCACGCCGCGTACGGTGCGGTTCAGCTCGTCCTCGCCGCCGAGCAGGCGCAGGCCCAGGGCGTCGGTCTCCAGCAGTGCGCGCAGCCGCATGATGGTGCCAGCCGATCTTGTTTTTGTTGCTCGTTTTTGTCGCTCGTGTTGTGTCACCGGCGAGGTCACCGGTCGGATACCGCGAGGTTTCCGTTCGCTGTTGTTCGTTCGAATCTACAAGACCAGCGCGCTGGCCAGCCAATTGCTTCATGCCTTCGGTGACTGCCCCCGGGGCCCGCGGCCGGGTCTACTGGACTGGGAGCCGCGTGCACGAGTTCCTTCAGGACTGGTGAGAAGAGAGGCCCATGGACTTCCTGCGCCCCGCCGACTGGCCGGAGGCGCTCGCCGTGAAGGCCGAGCACCCCGACGCCGTACCGATCGCGGGTGGCACCGATGTGATGGTCGAGATCAACTTTGATCACCGGCGGCCCGAACGGCTGCTGGATCTGACCCGTATCGGCGAATTGGGGGAGTGGGAGACCGGTGAGCGGACGGTCCGGCTGGGCGCCGGGGTTCCGTACGCCCGGATCATCGAGCGGCTGCGTCCCGAGCTGCCCGCCCTCGCGCTCGCCTCGCACACCGTGGGCTCGCCGCAGATCCGCAACCGGGGCACCGTGGGCGGCAACCTCGGCGCCGCCTCGCCCGCCGGGGACGCCCATCCGGCGCTGCTGGCGGCCGGGGCCGAAGTCGAGGTGGCCTCGGTGCGCGGCACCCGGATGATCCCGGTCGAGGAGTTCTACACCGGGGTCAAGCGCAACGCGCTGGCGCCCGACGAGCTGATCAGGGCCGTCCACATCGAGAAGGCCGACGGGCCGCAGCAGTTCTCCAAGGTCGGCACCCGCAACGCCATGGTCATCGCGGTGTGCGCCTTCGCCCTCGCCCTGCATCCGCGCACCCGCACGGTGCGGACCGGCATCGGCTCCGCCGCGCCCACGCCGGTCCGGGCCCGGGCGGCGGAGGACTTCCTGAACGCGGCGCTGGCGGAGGGCGCCTTCTGGGACCGTGGCGAAACGATTCCACCCGCGGTCGCCCGGGAATTCGCGCAGCTGTGCGCGGGCGCGTGCGACCCCATCGACGACGTACGCGGCAGCGCCGCCTACCGCCGCCACGCGGTGACGGTCATGGCGCGCCGCACGCTCGGCTGGACCTGGCAGGCGTACCGCGAGGGCGAAGGGAGGGCCGCCGCATGCGCGTGAACATGACCGTCAACGGCCGGCCGCAGCAGACCGACGACGTCTGGGAGGGCGAGTCCCTGCTGTACGTGCTGCGCGAACGGCTCGGTCTGCCGGGCTCGAAGAACGCCTGTGAGCAGGGCGAATGCGGATCGTGCACGGTCCGGCTCGACGGCATGCCGGTGTGCGCGTGCCTGGTGGCCGCCGGGCAGGCCGAGGGGCGCGAGGTGGTGACCGTCGAGGGGCTTCCGGAGTACGCGGAGCGCCGTACCGCCCACGAGGCGGGTACGGCCGGTGCCGGGGGCAGCGCGCTGGCCCCCGTACAGCAGGCGTTCATCGACGCGGGCGCCGTCCAGTGCGGCTTCTGCACCCCCGGCTTGCTGGTCGCCGCCGATGAGCTGCTGGAACGGCGGCCCGACCCCTCCGACGCCGACATCCGCGAGGCGCTCTCCGGCAACCTCTGCCGCTGCACCGGCTACGAGAAGATCCTCGACGCGGTACGCCTCGCCGCCGCCCGCACGTCGACGGCCGGGGAGGCGAGCTGACCATGCGACCCGACCGCGCCCCCACCAAGATCACCCAGGCCCATCTGACCGGCAGCCGGGGCAAGGGCCACATCGGCGAGTCCACCCTGCGCCCCGACGGCACGCTCAAGGTGACCGGCGAGTTCGCGTACTCCTCCGACCTGTGGCACGAGGACATGCTGTGGGGCTTCACCCTGCGCAGCCCCCACGCCCACGCCGAGATCCGGTCCATCGACATCAGCGCGGCGCTGGCCCTGCCCGGCGTCCACGCCGTCATGACGCACGACGACCTCCCGGCCGCCACCCACTACGGGCTGGAGATCCACGATCAGCCCGTCCTCGCCAAGGACCGGGTCCGCTACCACGGCGAGGCCGTCGCGATCGTCGCCGCCGACCACCCCGAGACCGCCCGCCGCGCCGCCGCCCGCATCGAGGTCGACTACGCCGAGCTGCCGCTCGTGGTCGACGAGGCCACCGCCACCGCGCCCGGCGCGCCGCTGCTCCACCCCGGCCGCGCCGACCACCACGCCGCCCACGCCCCGCACCCCAACGTCGTCCACCGCCAGCCCGTGCGGCGCGGCGACGTCGCCGCCGCGAAGGCCCGCGCCGATGTCGTCGTACGCCGGGACTACGAGGTCGGCATGCAGGACCAGGCGTTCCTGGGGCCCGAGTCCGGGCTCGCGGTGCCCGCCGAGGACGGCGGCATCGACCTCTACATCGCCACCCAGTGGCTGCACGTGGACCGCGACCAGCTCGCCCCGGTGCTGGGCCTGCCCGCCGACAAGGTGCGGCTGACGCTCTCGGGTGTGGGCGGGGCGTTCGGGGCGCGCGAGGACCTGTCCATGCAGGCGCACGCCAGTCTGCTGGCGCTCCGTACCGGCAAACCCGTGAAGATCGTTTACAACCGCTACGAGTCGTTTTTCGGCCATGTCCACCGGCACCCCGCCAAGCTCACCTACGAGCACGGCGCCACCCGCGACGGTCGGCTGCTCTACGTCCAGTGCCGCATCGTGCTGGACGGCGGAGCGTACGCTTCCTCCTCCCCGGCGGTCGTCGGCAACGCCGCCTCCCTGGCGATCGGCCCCTACGTCGTCGAGCATGTGGACGTCGAGGCGCTCGCCCTCTACTCCAACAATCCGCCCTGCGGCGCGATGCGCGGCTTCGGCGCGGTGCAGGCCTGCTTCGCGTACGAGGCGCAGATGGACGCCGTGGCCCATGAACTCGGCCTGCACCCCGTCGAGTTCCGGCAGCGCAACGCCATGGCGCAGGGCGCCGTCATGCCCACCGGCCAGCTCGTCGACTCCCCGGCCCCGGTCGCCGAGATCCTGCGCCGGGTCCGGGACCTCCCCCTCCCGCCGGAGCGCTCCTGGCAGACGTCGGACGGGGATGTCGACATCCGCGCCCTGCCCGGCGGTCTGTCCAACACCACCCACGGCGAGAGCGTGGTGCGGGGCGTCGGCTACGCGGTCGGCATCAAGAACGTCGGCTTCTCCGAGGGCTTCGACGACTACTCCACGGCCCGGGTGCGTCTGGAGGTCATCGGCGGCGAACCCGTCGCCCTGGTCCACACCGCAATGGCCGAGGTCGGGCAGGGCGGCGTCACCGTCCACGCCCAGATCGCCCGTACCGAACTCGGCGTCAGCCAGGTCACCATCCACCCCGCCGACACCCGGGTCGGCTCCGCCGGGTCCACGTCCGCCTCCCGCCAGACGTATATGACCGGCGGCGCCATCAAGCACACCTGCGAGGCGGTGCGGGACGAGGTCTTCCGCCGCTGCGGCCTGCCGAGCGGTGCGGGTGCCGGTTCCGGCGCTCCCGGGCTGCTGCTGCGCGACGGCAAGGTGGTCACCGACACCGGCGAGGTCGTCGCCGATCTGACCGACCTTCTCGGCGACGACGCGATCGACATCGAGAAGGAGTTCCGGCACCGCCCCACCGAGCCGTTCGACCTCACGACCGGTCAGGGCTTCGGCCACGTCCAGTACTCCTTCTGCGCCCATCGCGCCGTCGTCGAGGTCGACACCGAGCTGGGCCTGGTCAAGGTCATCGAACTGGCGGCCGCCCAGGACGTCGGCAAGGCGCTCAACCCGCTCTCCGTCGTCGGCCAGATCCAGGGCGGCTCCACGCAGGGCCTCGGACTCGCCGTGATGGAGGAGATCCTCGTCTCGGACGGCGCCCGCGTCCGCAACCCGTCCTTCACCGACTATCTGATCCCCACCATCCTCGACACCCCGACCATGCCGGTCGACATCCTCGAGCTGGCGGACCATCACGCCCCCTACGGACTCCGGGGCGTCGGCGAGGCGCCGACCCTCTCCTCCACCCCGGCGGTCGTCGCGGCCATCCGCGCCGCGACCGGCCTGCGGCTGGGGCGGGTGCCGGTGCGCCCGGAGCATCTGACGGGCACCTGAGCCGTCCCCCGGGATCGACCGGGTGGATTACCTGACGGGCCGCCACCCCTGGGCGGGAATCGCGTTCGGCCACTCGGCGGACGCTCGCGTTGCCGGGTCCCGGTTTCTGAGTGAGCCTCAGAAACCGACCCATGCGCCCCGCCCCTTGGAGTACGCCCGTGCGAACGAGACGGAAAACCCTCGCCGTGTCGATGGCCGTTCTGGCCGCAACTTCCCTTCCCCTGCTGAGCGGTTCCACCGTTCAGGCCGCCGTACAGGAGCGCGCCGCCGCGCCCTCGCGCGGCATGCCCCTCTACGTTCCCCCGGCCGACCGGGCCTCATACCGTCAGGTGACCCGGCTCGCCTGGCGGGGCGACTACCGCACGGCCGCCGGGCTCCTCGCCATGGTGCGCACCCCGCAGGCGGTCTGGTACGGGGACGAGTCCCCGGCCCGGGTCGCCCGCCTGGTCCGGAGGACCACGAGCGACGCCGCGGGGCGCGGCAGGCTGCCGGTGCTCGCCCTCTACAACGTCCCGGGCCGTGACTGCGGCAGCTACTCCGCCGGGGGAGCGCGGACCACCGACGAGTACAAGGCGTGGATCGACGCCGTGGCCCAGGGGATCGGCGACCGCGAGGTGATGATCGTCCTCGAACCCGACTCGCTGGCGCTGCTGCCGTCCGACTGCGGTGCGCAGACGAGCGAGGACACCCCGGCCGAGGACACGACCCCGACTACGACGGAGACGGCCCCGACGACGGGTGTGGAGACGACCCCGGCCATGGGTACGGACGTAGCCACGGGCGCGACGGGTACGGACACGGCCACGGGCACGGACGCGGTTGCCGGGGCGGCCACGGGTACGGGCACGGACGCGCTCACCGAGCCCACCACCGCCCCCACCCCGAATCCGCAACCCGGCGCCATCGCCACCCCCGGCGCCCAGCCCGGCGCGGCCGCCGCCGCCGAGACCCCGGCCCAGGAGCCGTTCCTCCCCGCCGACCCCGCCGACCTCGACAAGGACCCCGGGGCCGCCGGTCAGTCCGTCACCGAGCCCGTCACCGAGCCCGTCACCGAGCCGAATACGGCAGCGGAGCAGGGGACGGCCACCGAGCCGGAGCCGGAGTCCCGCGAGGACAGGCTGACCGCCGCCCGCTTCACCGAGATCAAGTACGCCGTCGACACCCTCATGGCGCTCACCAACGCCAAGGTCTACCTCGACGCGGGCCACGCTGACTGGCATGCCGTCAGCAGCATCGTCCCGCGTCTCATCGCGGCCGGTATCGACGAGGCGACCGGCTTCGCCCTCAACGTCTCGCACTACCAGACGGACCAGGCCAGCGCCCTCTACGGACGGCTTGTCTCCGCGTGCCTGGCCTACGTCGCCGACGGCGGCGACCCGGACGCCTGCCCCGACCGGACCCGGTCGCGGCGGCACATCCGGACCTGGCTGCGCCTCCACGAGCCGGACGACCCGTCGGCGATGAAGCACTTCGTCACCGACACCAGCCGCAACGGCCGCGGCCCCTGGACACCGCGGTACGGCCACCGGGCGGACCCCCAGTCCTGGTGCAACCCGCCCCGCCGCGGCCTCGGCGCCCGCCCCACCACCGCCACGGGCGACCCGCTGCAGGACGCCGCCCTCTGGGTGAAGACGCCCGGCCAGTCCGACGGCCGCTGCCTGCGCGGCACCTCCGGCCCCTCGGACCCGGTACGCGGCACGGTGAACCCCGACGCGGGCCAGTGGTTCCCCGACCAGGCCCTGGAACTCGTCCGCTTCGCCCGCCCCTCGGTCACTCCCTGACGCATACGCCGGTATGGCGGCGGCTCATCGGCCATGAGCCGCCGCCACCGGGTGTGTCAGCCCGCCGGGTTGTGCCGCACCAGGGTGTCGACCAGGCCCGAGGTGGTGTTCGGGAAGTCCAGCGGGACGATGCCGAGGCCCGTCCAGCTCTGGTTGCCCGCGTTCTCCAGCAGGGACTTGACCTGCGGGTTGAGGCGGTCCGCGTTGGAGCGGGGCGGGAGGAGCGCGGCGGTGCTGACGTAGTTCATGTACAGCTTGCCGGGCTGGGCCACCGCCTTCCGGAACTGTGCCTCGACCTTGGGGTACTTGCCGAACGGCTCCGCCATGTAGTCGTCCTGGATGTCGAACAGCTGCGGATCGGCGTACCGGACGCCCGGCATGTTGTCGGAGTCGGCGAGCAGTACGACCCGGCCACGGGCCTGGCCCAGGGTCGGGAGGGTGGCGTCGAGGCGGAAGAGGGAGCGCCAGCCCTTGCCGTCGAGATAGGTGTCGAAGATCCGGCGGAACTCGGCGGCGCTCTCCTCCGAGTACTCCTGCTTGACGCGCATCAGCACGGTCTCGGACGGATGCGCGGAGAGGAAGGCGCGGCACGCGCCGAGCACATCGTCGAAGTTGAGGTTCTGGTAGAAGGAGCCGTGGTGGATCGGGAAGGCGTTCTCGAACGCGCGGCAGCGGATGTCCAGGAAGCGGATGCCACTGCCCAGCTGGTCGGCGATGGTGGTGTTCTGGCACTCGGTCCACGGCCCGCCGTAACGGGCACCGGAGTCGTGTGTTCCGGGGAGGGTCAGCCGCTGCACGGGCGTGGCGTCGGCGATGCCGGAGAGCCAGTCCTGCGCGGCCAGCGGCCGGGCCGGTGCGGCGGTCGCGACACCGCCTAATGCGGTGACCACCCCCGCGGTGGACAGTGCGGCCGCGCCCTTGAGGAACCCTCGCCGGTCCATACGCAAACTCCCGTCGTTCACCCGTTCGTACCGTGCGCTCGGCATCGAAGCACAAAAGGTGGCCGGGGGAAACGGTAAGCCGCTGAATGCTTACGTGGTCGGTGAGTTGGGTCCTGGTGACAAAGGTGTGCGCGGGTGCTGCGTTCTTGTGAGCATGGGCGGGGCGGGTCGTGCGCGCGGTTCTACGGTCCCAGCATGGACACGAGCATGGACACGACACGTAGCAGAGGGAGAACCTCGAAATCCCCGCGCGGCGCCGCGATGGCGGTGCTGCTGGCGGTGGGGATGCTGGTCACGGGGGTGCCGGACGCGCGGGGCGAGAGCGTGCGGGGCGAGAGCGTGCGGGAGGAGGGGGCGGCGCGGAGCGAGGCGCCGGTGGTGTCGGCGGGTGCGGCCGGGGGCGTGACCGAGACCGTGGTGCGGGTGAAGGCGCCGCTGCCCGCGTCGTTCGGGGCGCGGCCCGCGGCGTGTGACTGGCTGTCGTATCTGCGCTACCGCGCCGCCGACGGGCCGCAGTCCTCGGCCGACGCCGACCGTATCCTCGTCGCGCAGCCGGGGATTCTGGAGGGGGCCGGGGCGTTCGACAGCGTCGCCCGCAACACCGTGGCGCGCGCCGCGGAGCGGGGGCAGCACGTGGAGTTCTGGGCGCTGGACCGGCGGTCCAACTGTCTGGAGGACCGCACCGGTATCGCCTCCGGCGACCAGCACGCGGCCGTCGACTACTACTACCGGGGCAAGGCGGTGGACGGCCGTACCTTCGACGGGTACGTCGGCAACGGCCGGATGGGGTGGATGGCGAAGCTCGGCATCGAGCAGACCGTACGGGACGAATACGACCTGCTGGCCGCCGAGTTGCCCGACCAGCGGGTGCGCAAGCAGAAGGTGCTGTGCGGCGGGCACTCCCTCGGTGGCGTGATCACCGGCTATCTGGCGGCCGCCGACTTCGACGGCAACCCCGCCACCACCGCCGACGCCGGATACAACCAGTGCGCCGGTTACTTCGCCCTCGACACCACCGTCTCCACCTCGCTCGGCGACCTCAGCGGCAGCATCCCGGACGACACCAACCTGCCCGACGTGGGCCTCGGCTACGGCGTGGTGCAGGCCGGACTCGACAGCGGGGTGCTGCCGCGTTCGCTGTCCGCGCCGGTGCTGCTGAACCCCGAGACCATGACCCTGCTGGCCATCGCCGGTCTGGGCGCCGTAGGGGACCCGGGTGGCGAGGCCGACCTGCCCAGTTATCTGCCCGCGAACGTCAACATCGAGGCGACGAACCGCTTCCTGTTCTCCAAGGACACCGCCACCTTCCTCAGCGGCAAACCCGCGGTGAAGGACTTCCGGCTCACCAACGAGGCGGTGCTCGGCGCGCTGATGGACGACCACTCCGTACCGCTGGCGTTCCTGCAGAGCAGCGTGGGCTTCTTCGACGGCGGGCCGGTCGTCGACAAGAACTTCCCCGTCGCCAACGGCGGCGACACGCGGCCGGGGCTGTTCGGCGGTGAGTACAAGGCCATCCCGGACCAGCCCGGCGGGCCGCTCTACACATGGCGGAATTACGACCGGGTGGGCGACCCCGACGACCCCGGGTACCGGTCGGCCGACGGGACGCCGTTCACCGGCGCGGGCAAGGAGGTCACCGACGTCCAGGAACTGGCCCGCAGCCTGGCCCGGCAGCCGCTGGACTTCACCGAGCAGTACTTCCCGACCAAGCTGGTCACCGACCTTGAGCTGACCACCTCGCCGCAGGTGAAACGGCTCGTCGTGCATCCGAACGGGCTCACCGCCAACCCGACGCTGACCGTGCTCGCGGGCGACGGACTGCTGGCGGGCCGTATCCCGGCCGACCTCCACCCCGTGGTGGCCGACGGCTATCAGCACCTCGACGTGCTGACCGCCGCGGCCGTGCAGAACAACGGCCGTCCCGAGCCCGTCTCCACCAACCTCGCGGAGTTCGCCCGGGCGCCGCGGTAGCCCGTCCCGTCATGGGGGAAGGGCCCGGGAATTCGCCGATTCCCGGGCCCTTCTCATGTGCGTGTGTGTCTGTGTCTGTGTCTGTGTGCGGGATCAGACCTTGCCCGCGGCGAAGGTGGCCGCCGCGTCGGCGTTCGCGGTGTAGCCGAGGTGCGCTCCCACGTCGGTCCCGCCGTTCTGGCAGATGGGGTCGCCGTTGGCGCAGAAGTCGATGGTGCGGCTCTGGTACGTACCGGTGACGCTCTTGCCGATGGCCCGGATCGGGTTGCCGAACAGCAGCACGGCGGCGACCTTGGGTTCGAGTGCGGCGGGAATGGTGGCCACGATCGGGCTGCCGACCACCGCGCCCGCGCTGCTGATGCCGATCGAGTTGTCGACGACGTTGGCGCCCTGCGAATACCCGACCAGCACGAAACGCTGGTTCGGGCATGCGGCCGCCTGGCTCTTGACGTGGTTCACCACGTCCGCGTTGCCCTGCGCGGCCGAGGTGAGGGAGAGGTCGGCGGGGTAGTTCACCTTGTAGCCGGAGAGGGATTTGCCGGTGATTTTCTTCTGCAGCGCGGAATACACGGGGTCGCCGACGATGAAGCCGAGGTCGCCCGGCTCGAAGGTGCCGCGGGCCGCGACGACGTCGATGTCGGGGCAGGCGGCGGCGGTTGCCGTCGCCGTTGCGGCTGCTGTTGCCGGCGGCGCTGAGAGGGTGACCAGTCCGGCCCCGCCGAACAGCGAGAGCGCGGCGAGGCCCAAGCGGATACGCATGGGGAATCCTTTGAGGGTGGGGCGCGTGGAGCGCCTGCGGACAAGGACGTCCCGAAGGTATTCGCGTGAACTGACCAAGTGTTATGGACGGGAATTCAAATATTCCTCGCCTTTTTGTGCGGAGGTGAGCGAGGGAAATTCATGGCGGAGCGCTTCGGCGCGCAGGGCCAGGATGAGATCCAGACGGCTGCCGGGATCGTGCAGGGCGTCGCCGAAGAGCTTCTCCAACTGGCGCAGGCGATAGCGGACCGTCTGCGGGTGGATGTGGAGGCGGGCGGCGACGTCGGGCACGTTGCTGCCGCTGAGCAACCACGCCAGCAACGTCTCGGCGAGCCGCCCGCGCTGCCCCTCGGACACCGCGCCGAGGGGCGCGAGGGCCCGTGCGTGGAGCTGGGCGAGCATGGGCTCGTCGCTGTGCAGGAGCAGGGTCGACAGGTGGTCGGCGCACCGCACCACGCCCTGCCGGGGCAGGATGCCGCGGCCCATCAGCCCCAGCGCCCGGGTGGCCCAGTGCAGCGACCGCGCGGCCTCGGCGAGCGGGACGGTGGGCCCGATCGCCGCAGGCCGCCCCCGCAACGCAACCGCGAACGCCCGGCTACCGAAGCCACCGAGCCCGGCGGGGCCGCCGGTGCTGCCGGTGCCCCCAGCGCTGCCGATGCCGCCGAAGCCCGCGGTGCCGCCGGAGCCCGAGCCCCGTGAGTCGCCGGAGCCGCTGCTGCCGCTGGACCCGTAGCCCCCGGAGCCGCTGGAACCGCCGGAGCCGGGGGCGTTGGAGCTGCCGGATCTCCCGGAGCTGCCGGAGCCGGGGGCGCCGGGGCCGCTGAAGCTGCCCGATCTGCCGAGGCCGCCGGAGCCCCCGGAGTTGCCTGAGTCCCCGGAACCGCCGGACCTGCCCGACTTGCCGGTGCCCCCGGGGCTGGCGGAGCTGTCCGACCTGCCAGAGCCCCCGGAGCCGCCGCTGCCGCTGGACCCGTAGCCCTCGGAGCTGCTGAAGCTGCCTGATCTGCCGGGGCCGCTGGACCTGGAGCCGCCGGTGTCCCCAGAGTCGCCGGAGGTGCTGGTGCCGCCGGAGCTGGAGCCGCCGGAGCCGAAGCCCCCGGAGCTGCTGGACCTGCCCGTGCTCCCGGATCTGCCGGTGCCCCCAGAGTTGCCGGAGCCGCCCAAGTCGCTGGGCCCGGACTCGGAGCCGCCGGAGCCGGTGCCCCCGGAGCTGTCCGACCTGCCAGAGCCGCTGCTGCCGCTGGACCCGTAGCCCCCAGAGCCGCCCGACCTCCCGGGGTCGCTGGACCCGGAGCCGCCGGACCTGCCAGGGCCCCCAGGGCCGGAGCCCCCGGAGTTGCCCGACTGCCCGGTGCCCCCGGAGTTGCCCGATCTGCCGGTGCCGCCGGTGCCGTCCGAGCCGCCGAAGCCGCCGGAGGCGGGACCGGCTGGGTTCTCCGCTACCGGGATCAGAATTCGGGGTGGTCGGGACTCCATGTCCACCAGGGCCCCCGCCGCCACCAGCGGCCATTCCTCCTCGCGTTGCTCCGGCGTGGCCGCGAGCGCTACGACCGCGACATGGCCCGGCACCGGCCAGCGGGCGGCGTGGGCCAGGTTCTGTACCGCCTCCGGGGTCACCGGCCCCTCGCCCAGCAGCAGTTCGAGCAGCCTACGGCGGCGCCGTTCCAGCTCGTCCGTGCTGTGCAGCCGGGCCTCGGCGTATCCGGCCGCGGCCGCCTCGGCGACCTCGTGCACGGTACGGAACGCCAGCTCGCCCAGGGCGGCCACGACCGCCGAATCCAGGCCGAGTTCCTCCGCCGTACGGCCCATCAGCCGCCACGCGTGCAGCCCGCCGATCCGCAGCGCGGACTGGAGCGCGTCCAGACCGCGGTCCTCCAGCGCTTCGCCGCGCCCGAGTTCGTAGTAGGTCTCGGCGATCGAGGCCCCCTGGCCGCCCGGTTCGGCGATGTGGTCGACGAACAGGGTCAGTGCCTGGACGACCCCCGACCTGAGGTGCGCGCGGGACGCCGCGTCGGCCGGACGCGCGTACTCCGGGACCTGCCGACGCACCTCCTCCTCGACCTCGTCGGCGACGGCCTCCAACTGGTCGCGCAGGAGTTTGGCCAGTTCGGGAGGGACCGGGGCGGCGTCGGGGCCGTCCGGTGCGCTGTGCGGGGTGGGGGCGGCCACGGCGGACCCTCCGTTCAGCCGGAACCGGCTCACCCGCGGGCCGTTGCCCGGGGCGCGCGGGACACGTCCGGGGTTGGACGGACGTCCCCTGCGCTCCGTTCCGTGCCCCGACGGCACCGGCCTCACTCCGGCACCCCCAGCGCACCGGCGAGCATCGGCCACGACGCGGTGAACTCCCCCTTCCAGTAGGCCCAGCTGTGTCCGCCTCCCGCGTAGTAGTGGGTCGTGACCGGGATACGGAGCAGCGCGAGCGTGTCCGTGAAGGAGTGGGCGGACGGCCACAGCACGCTCTCCAGCGCCTCGGGCAGCCAGTCGCCGATGCCGCCGAACACACCGCTGCCACTGGACACGTACAGCGGGGTGCCGCGCAGCCCCTCGGCGCGGGCCCGCGGGTTGAAGGCGCGCCAGGTGAGCAGGTCCAGGACCGGGCTGCCCCACAGGGAGCGCGGCAGCAGCTTCTCGCGGGCCACGATGGCGTCCATCAGGGCGGGCATGCCGGGAGCCATGGTGTCGAGGGTGCCGCTGTACGAGGCCGCGGCGCCGAACGCGCCCGGGTGGCGGGCCGCGTGCGCCATCGCGCCGTAGCCGCCCGTCGACACCCCGGCGACGGCCCGGACGCCGGAGGCCCGCCAGTCGCGGGCGAGCACCGCGGGGACCTCGGTGACCTGGAACGTCTCGTAGTCGGGGCCGCCGCGCCACGCGGTAGGAATACCGGTGGGGCCCGCGTCCGGCATGGCCACGATCAGGTCCCGGCCCTCGGTGAACGCCTCGATGTCCGTCTCCCGGGTCCACGACGTGTAGTCGTCGTGGGCGCCGTGCAGGAGATACAGCACGGGGTACGTCTGCCCGGGGCGGGTGTCGAAGCCGGACGGCAGGATCAGCCGTACCGGCGCGCTGCGGCCCAGCGCGGCGGAGGGCACCGACAGATCCAGAGTGCGCGGCCCGAGCCGGGTCACGGCTCTCGCCGGGGCGGCCGTCGCGGCCGTGGCGGCTTGGGCCACGGCGGCCGTGGCGGCGCCGGACAGGGCGGTCAGACCGGCGGCCGCCGCGGCTCGGGCGACGGCGCGCCGGGACACTCCGTTGGTGCGGTGGGACATGGCGGCTCTCCTCGGTCAGGCGCGATGAGGCTCGGTCGGGCTCGGCTCGGTCGGGCTCGATCAGGTTCGGCGGGATATCTCCGCGAGCCGCAGCTGCAGATGGGCGGCGATCTCGTCGACGTGGGGCGGGTCGAGCAGCGACAGGTGGTGCCCCGCGACCCGTACGACCGTCAGGCGCGGGCACACCTCGTCCCAGCCGAGCGCGTCGTCGTCCCGTTCGTACGCGGGGTCGCGCACGGTGTGCGGCGCGGGTTCACCGGCCCGGTAGAGCACCACCCGCCCGTCGTGGCGGCCCGGCCGGTGGGCCTCGCCGATCCGCAGGTCCAGATATGAGGAGCGCTGGTGCTCCAGGGCGGCGGGCGGCACGTCGGCGGCCTCCCGCAGGGCCCGCAGCACGGTGTCGATGCGCTCGGCGTCGTCGTCCATCGCGCACAACTCGTCGTAGGACAGGGAGAGTTGGACCCCGTACGCGTCGGCGACGTGGCGGGCGAAGCCCGTGAAGTGGGCGCGGACGCGGTCGGCCGGGGTGTGGCCGGGCCGGGGGAGGGGGCGTACGGAGTCGATGAGCGCCACCAGCGCCACGTCCCGCCCGGCGGCGGTGAGCTGCCGCGCGGTCTCCTGGGCGACGAAGCCGCCGAAGGACCAGCCGCCCAGCAGACAGGGCCCGTCGGGGTGGACGGCGGCGACAGCCACGGCGTAACGGCGCGCCTTCTCGACCACCGTACGGGCCTCCTCGACCCGCTCCAGCCCGTACACCGGCCGCTCGCCCCCGAGCCGTTCGGCGAGCGCCCGGTAGACGTCGGTCGTGCCGCCCGCGGCGTGGACGAGGAACAGCGGTGGCCCGGAACCGGTGGCCCGGAGGACCCGCAGGCCCGCCTCCCGCGCGGGCAGCGCCCGCTGGACGCGCGCGGCCGCCTCCTCGACGGTGGCGGCGCCGAGGAGATCGCGCAGCGGCAGCTCGACCGCGAACTCGCGCTCCAGGGCGGTGCGGATGCGGACGGCCATCAGCGAGTCCAGGCCGAGCTGGGCCAGGGCGGTGGCCGGGGTGACGCGGGCGGGCGGATGGCCGGTGACGGCGGCGATGTGGTGGCACACCCGGGCCGCGACCGAGCCGTCCTCGGCCACCTCTTCTACGGGCGGGGGCGGGGTCGGCGCGTCCGCGGCCGCCGCGCCCGTACGCCCGTCCGTCCACCAGTGCCGCACATGCCGCCAGCGCGGCGCGGGCAGGTCGATGACGCGGCCGGGCGGCGGCAGCAGCCGCAGGCCCGCGGCGTACAGGGCGCCCAGCTGGGTGAGAAACCCGGCCGAGCCGTCGGCGTCCCGGCGCAGCGTGCCGACGGCCAGGGCGCCCGGCGCGGTGTCGGCCACCGCCCGCGTCAGCACCGGGTGCGGCGAGATCTCCACGAACGCCCCGTGGCCATCGGCCGCCGCGGCCGCCACCGCCCGGTCCAGGCGCACGGGCCGCCGCAGGTTCGCGGCCCAGTGGGCGGCGTCGAACACGCGGGTGCCACGCGGATCGTCCAGCACGGTGGAGTACACGGGAACGCGGGGAGTCCCGCCCCGGACACCGGCCAACGCCTCGGTCAGCTCCGCGAGCAGCGGCTCGACCTGGGGAGAGTGCCCCGCGCCCACCACCCGCATGGCCCGGGCGGCCCGCCCTTCCCGTTCCAGCTTGCGCACGAGCCGGGCCACGGCCGGTTCCTCGCCGGTGACCACCTTCTGGCCGGGGGAGGAGTGCACGGCGACATGGACACCGGGGAAGTCCCGCTCCAGGGAGCCGAGTTCGTCATCGTCGAGGTCGACGACCGCCATGGCGCCACCGCGCAACCCGCTGAGCAGCCGGGCCCGTACGGCGACCACCCGGGCCGCGTCCGCCACCTCCAGCGCGCCCGCGCACACCGCGGCGGCCACCTCGCCCATGGAGTGGCCGACGACGGCGGCGGGCTCGACGCCGTACGAACGCCACAGCTCGGCGAGCGCCACCTGCAGCCCGAACAGCACGGGCTGGGCGACCTCCAGGCGATCGAGGCCGCCACCGGACGCCAGGTGGTCGTACAGGGACAGACCGCACTCCGGGGCGAGCTGCGCGTCGAGCTTCTCCACGGCGGCCGCGAAGGCGGGCTCCTCGGCCAGCAGCCGGCGCCCCATCCCGGGCCACTGGCTGCCGTACCCGGAAAACACCCACACCGGCCCGCGCCCGGCCACATCCCGCTCGTCGGCCACCACCCGCGCGTCGGGGCGCCCGGCCGCCAACGCGTCCAGCGCGTCGCCGAGTTCGCCCCGGCCACGGGCGACAACCGCGGCGCGCACGGACCCCCGACCGGCCCGCCCGGCAAGGGTGCGCGCCACGTCGGCAGGGCGCGCGACGCCACCCTCGGACGTACCCAGCCAGGCGGCAACCCGCCCCGCGGTGTCCCGCACACGCGCGGTGTCGACGTCGGAGAGCAGATAGAGGTGAACGGGCCCCACCTCGGCCGAGGAAGGTGGCACGAGGGCGTGTTCCCCGCGCCCCGCCGAGTCCGCGACCACGTCGCGCGCGCCCGTCCCAGGAGGCCCGCCCCCGGACTCCGCCCGGGAGGTGCCCCCGCGAGGGTGCCCGCCGGGCTCTGCGGGGTGATGCGGCGTGGCGGCGGCATGTCCCGGTGGGGCCGCGGGATCTGGTGCGCTGGACCCGGGAGGTGTGCACTCTGGCGGTGTTGCCGGGCTTGTCCGAGCGGACATGCCTCCTGCCTCCGCGGGCTGACGCGGCGCGGCGGCATGTCCCGGCACGTGGGCGTGGCCGCCACGTCCCGCGGGGCCCGGGAGGCCCGGCGCGCTGGCCCGGCTGCCGCTGGGAGGTGCCGCTGCTCGCGGCGTGGTCGGGCTCGTCCGAGCGGGTCCGCTTCCGGGCTCCGTGGGTTGACCCGGCGGGACGCCGCCAGGCCCCGGTGGCGGCGGGGCGTGTTCGTCGAGTCCCGCCGGGTCTGCGGCGTCTGGCGCGCTGGTGCCAGGAGGCCCGCCCCCAGGCTCCACGGTCTGACGCGGCGCGGCGGCGGCATGTCCGCCACGTCCCGCTGGGGCCGTGCCCTCTGGTGGCGTGGTCGGGCTCGGCCGGTCGGGCCGTCCCGGCGCGATGCCGACAGGCCCCGGGTCCGGCCAGTGGTACTCCTCCAGTACCGCGTGGGCGTTGGTGCCGCCGAAGCCGAAGGCCGACACACCGGCGGTGGCCGTGCCGCCGTAGCGGGGCCATGGCTCGGCCTCCGTCACGACCCGCAGCCGCTCGTCGTCCAGGGCGCTGCCCTCGGCGCAGTGCAGCGACGGCGGGATGGCGTCGTGGTGCAGGGCGAGCACCGTCTTCACCAGCCCGGCGATGCCCGCGGCGGACTCCAGGTGGCCGAGGTTGCCCTTGACGGAGCCGAGCAGCAGCGGCTGGTCCAGGTCGCGGCCCGCGCCGAGTACGGCGCCGAGCGCGCCCGCCTCGATCGGGTCGCCGAGCGGGGTGCCGGTGCCGTGCGCCTCGACGTGGTCGACGCGCGCCGGGGCGAGCCCGGCCCGCGCGTAGGCAGCCGTCAGAAGGGTCCGCTGGGCGCCGGGGTTGGGTGCCAGGAGGCCGTTGGAGCGGCCGTCGGAATTGACGGCCGTGGCGCGGATGACGGCGAGCACCCGGTCGCCGTCCCGCTCGGCGTCGGACAGCCGTTTCAGCAGCACGGCCGCGCACCCCTCACCGCGCCCGATGCCGTCCGCCGCCGTCGAGAACGGCTTGCACCGGCCGTCCGGCGCGAGCGCCCCCGCGCGCCGGAACGCGACGGTGACGGTGGGGGAGAGCAGCAGGTTGACCCCGGCGGCGATCGCCGTGTCGCTCTCGCCCGTGCGCAGGCTGACGCAGGCGTGGTGGACGGCGACCAGCGACGACGAGCAGGCCGTGTCGACCGCCATGCTCGGCCCGCGCGCGTCCAGGACGTACGACAGTCGGCCCGCGGCGACGCTCAGCGCCCCACCGGCCGGTGCCCACGGGTCGACGGCCGCCGGGTCGGCGCCGGTGAGCTGCCCGTACTCGGGCGCGGAGACCCCGACGAACACACCGGTGGCGGTGGCGGCCAGCGACGCGGCCGGGACGGCGGCGTGGTCGAGCGCTTCGTGGACAACCTCCAGGAGGATGCGCTGCTGCGGGTCCATCACCGCGGCCTCGCGCGGGGTGATGCGGAAGAAGTCCGCGTCGAACCCGGCGATGTCGTCGAGGTAGCCGCCGTACGGGGGCGCGTCGGCGGGCGGGAAGGCGGTGAAGTCGCGCCACCGGTCCTCCGGGACGCGCCGGATCGCGTCGGCGCCCTCGCTCAGCAGCCGCCAGTAGTCGTCCGGGCCGTGCACACCCCCGGGCAGTCGGCAGCCGACCCCGATGACCGCGACCGGTTCGCCGGTGGCGGCCGGGGGAGGGGGCTCGATCTCCGCCGGGCCGATCTCCGCCGGGCCGACCTCCGGCGCAGCGCACAGGTGTGCCACCAGCGCATGGCCCGTGGGCGCCTCCCACAGCAGCGTCGCGGGCAGTTCACGGCCCGTCGCGCGGGACAGCTCCCCGGCCAGGACGACCGCGTCCCGCGAGGACATACCGAGGTCCGCCAGCGGCCGGTCCATCGGCACGTCCTCGGCCGCCATGCCCCGCCAGACGGCCACCCGCTCGGCGACCAGACGGCGCAGCGCACCCCGGTCGGCCACCCCGGAGGCCCTCATTCCGCGGCCTCCGCCGCGTACGCGCCCGCCACATAGCGCGCGCGGGTCAGCGCCCGCGACACCTTGCCGCTGGAGGTGCGGGGCACGGTGCCCGGCGGGACGAAGACGACGTCGGCGAGCCGCAGCCCGTGCCGGGCCGAGACGGCCGCGTACACCTCCCGCACCAGGGCCGGTACGTCGATGTCGTCCAGAGCCGTGTTCCGCGCGTGCTCCGCCACGACGACGACCCGCTCACCGGTGGCGTCGGGGATGCCGAAGGCGGCGAGCCGGTCGCGCCGCACGGCCGGATGCGCGTCCTGGGCCGTGGCCTCCACGTCCTGCGGGTAGTGGTTGCGGCCGTCCACCACGATGAGGTCCTTCAGCCGCCCGGTGACGATGAGCTGCCCCTCCAGGACGGTGCCCAGGTCGCCGGTGCGCAGCCAGCCACCGCCCAGGTCAACCGTCTCGTCGGCGGCTGCGCCCCCGACGAACGTGGCGCCGAAGACCTGGCGGCTGAGCTCGTCCTGATTCCGGTAGCCGCGCCCCACGTTGGGGCCCCGCACCCAGATCTCGCCGACCTCGCCCTCGTCCAGCGCGGCGCGCGAGACGGGATCGGCGATACGGACCCGCTGGCCCGCCGGAGTGCCGCATCCGGCCAGCAGGACGGCTGTCGGATCGTCGGGCCGCGCGGACAGCGCCTTGCCGGTGGCGAGCGCGTCGCGGTCGAGCGCGAAGCGCCGCAGCGGTTCCCCGGGCCGGGCCGCGCTGACGAAGACGGTCGCCTCGGCGAGCCCGTACGACGGACAGTGGGTGCCGGGCGCGAGGCCCTGGGCGGCGAAGGCGGCGTGGAAGCGGTCGGCCGTGCCGGGGCGGACCGGCTCGCTGCCGTTGATCAGCGCGGCGACGCCGTCCAGCCGCAGGTCCGCCTTCTGCGCTTCGGTGACCGTCGAGGCGCAGTAGTCGTAGGCGAAGTTGGGCGCGGCGCTCAAGGCCCGCGGATGCGCGGTGAGCAGCCGCAGCCAGCGCACCGGCTCGTGCAGGAACGCGACCGGGTCCATGAGCGCCGACAGCAGCCCCCGCACCACCGGGGCGGCGACGCTCAGGACGAGCCCCATGTCGTGGTACAGCGGCAGCCAGCCCACACAGGTCACCGGGTGCGCGTCGGCGCCGTAGGCGGCAAGCGCCTGACGGGCGTTGGCGACGACATTCGCATGGGTGATTTCCACGCCGGCCGGAACCCGGGTCGAGCCTGAGGTGTATTGCAGGTAGGCGACCGCCGAGTCGTCCGGGGCCCCCGGCCGCCAAGTGCGGGCGTAGGCGTCGGACACCTGGTCGGCGGCGATGACAGGAAGGGACCGGCCGGTGCAGAAATCGCTTACCTCGTCGAGGGCGTGGCCCGTCGTCACGACGGCCGAGGGAGCCGCGTCGGCCAGCACGGCCGACAGCCGGTCGCCGTGCCCCGGCAGACCCGGCGGATACAGCGGTACGGCGACGAGCCCGGCGGCCAGCGCCGCGAGGAACGCGGTGACGTATTCCGTCCCCTGCGGGCACAGCAGCGCCACCCGCGCCCCCGGCTCGCACTCCTCGGCGAGCCGCGCGGCCACCGCCCGGACCCGCAGATGCAGGCGGCGCCAGGTCAGCGTGCGGTGGACGCCGCGCGAGTCGGGCGCGGGATGGTCGACGAAGGTGAAGGCGCGGCGGTCCGGAGTGGCCTCGGCCCAGTGCCGCACGTACTCCGGCAGATTACGTAACGCGGGGGCGGGCGAGGGCGGGGTGCGGCGGCTGTCCATCGGGCATGGCTCCTCACATCGACGTCACAGGAGAGGGCTTGCGGGGGCGGGCCGGTCAGAGCGGGATGTTGCCGTGCCTGCGCTCCGGCATCGGGGCCCGCTTGCCGCGCAGCGCGCGCAGGGCGCGGCAGACGTGGGCGCGGGTGTCGCGCGGGGCGATGACGGCGTCGACGTAGCCGCGCTCGGCGGCCAGGTACGGAGTCCCGTACGTGCTCTCGTACGCGGCCACGAGGCGGGCCCGCAGCGCTTCGGGGTCGTCCGCGGCGGCGAGTTCACGCCGGTGGAGGACGCCCACCGCGCCCTCGGCGCCCATGACGGCGATGCGCGCGGTGGGCCAGGCGAGGTTGATGTCGGCGCCCAGGTGCTTGGAGCCCATCACGGCGTACCCGCCGCCGTATGCCTTGCGCACCACCACCGTGACCTTGGGGACGGTCGCCTCGGCGTAGGCGTAGAGGAGTTTGGCACCCCGCCGGATGATCCCGGCCTGCTCCTGCCGGACGCCGGAGAGGTAGCCGGGGACATCGGCGAAGGTCAGCAGTGGGATGCCGAACGCGTCGCAGAACCGTACGAAGCGCGCCGCCTTCTCGGAGGCGTCGATGTCCAGGACCCCGGCTGTGTGCAGCGGCTGGTTGGCGACGACCCCGGCGGAATGGCCGTCGACGAGCGCCAGGGCGCAGATGATGTTCGGCGCGAACAGCTCCTGGATCTCCAGCAGTTCGCCGTCGTCGACGACCGCGCGCAGGATGTCGCGCATGTCGTAGACCTGCCCGAGCCGGTCCGGCACGACCTCGTCGAGGCACGTCCCGGCGGGCGGCGCCGGGGCGTACCGCGGGGGCAGCTCCAGGTTGTTGGCGGGCAGGTACGACAGCAGATCGCGCACGGTGCCGAGGGCGGTCACCTCGTCGGCGGCGAGGAAGTGGGCGTTGCCGTTGACGGTGTTGCTGGTGCGGGCGCCGCCCAGCTCCTCGGCGGTGGCGCGCTCACCGGTGACCGCCTCGATGACATCGGGCCCGGTGACGAACATCTGCGAGGCACCGTCCACCATCACGGTGAAGTCGGTGATCGCCGGGGAGTACGCGGCCCCGCCCGCGCACGGCCCGAGCACGACCGAGATCTGCGGGATCACCCCGGACGCCCGTACGTTGCGGCGCACCAGCTCGGCGTAGAGCGCGAGCGAGGCGACACCCTCCTGGATGCGGGCGCCGCCGCCGTCGTTGAGCCCGACGACCGGGCAGCCGGTCTTCAGGGCGAGATCCATCAGCGCGACGGTCTTCTCGCCGAACGCCTCGCCCATGCTGCCGCCGAAGACCGTGGAGTCCTGCGCGAACACACAGACCGGGCGGCCGTCGACCGTGCCGTGCCCGGTGACCACCCCGTCGCCGTAGGGCCGCCCGGCGCCGTCCCCCGTCCCGGTCCCGGCGCCGTCACTGGTCCCGGCCCCGGCGGGCCGGGCCCGTACGAACAGGCCGGTCTCGGTGAACGATCCGGCGTCCAGCAGCAGATCGATCCGCTCCCGCGCGCCGTACTCGCCCCGTCTTCGCGACCCGCCCGGGGCCTCCGCCTGTTTCCTGCGCACCTCCAGGTCGGCGAGGCGGTCGGCGGTGCGGGCGGGTGCGCGCGGTGGGGAGAGCGGTGGGGATATCCGGGATGTCGTCGCCTCTGGCGTCACTGCCACCTCCGAAGGGGGCCTTCGAATATGGCAGCGCCGGAGGTGCGGACCGGTGCTATCGCGCTCGCGTGTGGCCGAGGTGAGTCCCGCGGGCCCGTGGTTCGTGCGGGGGTGACAAGAGTGGCAAGGGTGACAAGGCCGTGGCCGGGATCAGAGCCAGTCCCGCCGCTTGAAGATGAGGTAGAGGCTGACGCACACCACCGCCATCAGCAGCAGCGCGAAGGGGTAGCCCAGCACCCAGTGCAGCTCCGGCATATGGGTGAAGTTCATGCCGTAGATGGTGCCGACGAGGGTCGGGGCGAAGAGGATGGCCGCCCAGGCGGAGATCTTCTTGACCTCCTCGTTCTGCTCGAAGCCCGCCTCTGCCAGCGCTCTCATCTCGGCGTTCTGCTGCTGGGTGACCAGGGTGGCGTTGACCGCGAGGATGTCGGTGAGGGCCGAGCGGAAGCCGTCCACGCGCTCGCTGGTGTGGGTGACGTGGTCGGCGACGTCCCGCAGATAGCGTTGGAGCTCCTCGTCCGTGCCGTACTTGTCGAACCCGGCCATCAGCCCGCGCAACATCCCCACCAGCGGGCGGGTCGCGCGCTGGAACTCGACCATTTCGCGGGAGAGTTCGTAGATGCGACGCGATACGGCGGGGTCGCCGCGGAAGACCTCGGTCTCGATCTCGTCGATGTCGTTCTGCACGCCCGACACGACCGGGGCGTAGCCGTCCACGACCGCGTCCAGGATGGCGTACAGCACGGCCTCCGGGCCGAGGGCCAGCAGCTCGGGGGCCGACTCCATCCGGGTGCGCACCGCGGACAGGTCCGGGGCGGCGCCGTGCCGGACGGTGATGACGAAGTCCGGGCCGACGAAGACGTGCAGTTCGCCGAAGTCCACCTCCTCGACCGCGTCGAGGTAGCGGGCCGCGCGCAGCACGACGAAGAGCGTCTCGCCGTAGCGCTCCAGCTTGGGCCGCTGATGCGCCTCCAGCGCGTCCTCGATGGCCAGCTTGTGGAGGTCGAATTCCTCGGCGACCGACAGCAGCTCCGCCTCGGACGGCCGGTGCAGCCCGATCCACGCGATCGCGCCCGGCTCCTCGCGCAGCCGCCGGAAGGTGGCGGCCAGGCCGTCGGGCGTGCCGACCCGGCGGCCGCCGCGGTAGACGGCCGCGTCCACCACGCTCTGCTCGTCGGCGACCGGGGTGCCGTCGACCGCGGCGGCCCCGGGCTCGGTGCGCGGCCCGCCCGCCGCCCCGGCCCCGGCCCCTGCTCCGGCCCCAGGGCGCGGACCGGCGCCCGCACCGCGTTCCGCCGCGGACCGCAGCCACGGGTACTTCCTCGGCGGGCGCGGAGTGTGGGAACGGCGCTCGGACATAAGAGGTCCTTTACGAAGAGGTGGCGCCGGGCAGCCGACGCCGGGTGGGGCATCCGGGCACACCGCGGGGTGTGCCGCCCCCGGGGCGCCGGACCGCGCTGCGCTCAGCGCGGGCGGGCCGGGGTGGCGGCTCGCGGCATGCGACGGGGAGGTTCGCCGGTCATCGCGTGGACCTCACCTCCTCGTCGCGGTCCCCTCGGCGCGGGCGCGCCGGTCGCCGTGGGCGCCGTGCGCGCGGACCACTGGCCTCAGAGCAGGATATCCCCGGATATGCCCAGGCCGCGGGCCGGGGCGGTGGGTCCTGGCCCGCGGCCCGGCGCCGCATGGCGCCGCCGTACCGCATGCTCGTACCCGCTGCTGGCGAGCCAACGGCTGTTTGCCTACGATTGTTGGCATGGACGATCCCGGGCCGCGCCTCCCCTCCGGGGCCTCCGGACACCCGGGACCCTCCGGACGCGACCCCGGCCCCGGCCTGAAAGACGGCCCGGCAGACGGCCCGGCGGGCGCCAGGGCAGACGATCCGGCAGACGGTCCGCCGGGCGCCCGGCGGGCCGACCGCACCCGCGCCACCATCCTCCGCGCCGCCCGCGCCCGCTTCGCCCGGCACGGCTACGACCGCACCACCATCCGCGCCGTCGCCGCCGACGCGGCCATCGACGCCTCGATGGTCATGCGCTACTTCGGCAGCAAGGAGCAGCTCTTCGACGCGGCCCTCACCATCGACCTGCGGCTGCCCGACCTCACCGCCGTGGCCCGCGACGAGCTGGCGCACGTCCTCCTGCGCCACTTCCTCGACCGCTGGGAGGGCGACCCCGCCGACGACGCCCTGCTCGTCCTGCTGCGCTCCGCCGTCACCCACGAGCGAGCGGCCGAGCGGCTGCGCGAGATCTTCGCCGGGCAGGTCGCGCCCGCCCTCGGGGAGGTCACAGGCCCGCGCCGCGCCGGGCTGGTCTCCGCCCAGCTCCTCGGCCTCGCCCTCACCCGCTATCTGCTGCGCGCCCCGAACGTCACCGCCCTGACACCGGACGAGGTGGCCGAGCTGTACGCCCCGGCCCTCGCCGCGGTGCTCTCGTAGCCACCGCCGTCACGACCACCGCACCAATGACATCCCCAGGACACGTCCGCACAGGCGCTTCGGGTCAGCCCGTGGCGTCAGGCGCGCGCCTCCCCGCGGCAGCCGGGGGCGGGCCTGGTCGGACGAGCCCGACAGCGCGGCGAGCGGGGGCACCACCCGGCGGTGACCGGGGGAGCGTGCCGGGCGTCGCGGGCGTCGCGGGGCCGGTGGGACGTGGCGGGCGCCCCCTACGGCAGCAGCCCCGCCCGGCGGGCCTCGACCACCGCGTGGAGGCGGGTGCGCGCCCCCAACTTGCGCATGCACGACCGCAGATAGCTCTTCACCGTCTCCGGCCGCAGCCCCAGCCGGTCGGCCGCCGCCGAGTTCGTCGCGCCCGAGGCCACACAGGCCAGCACGTCCACCTCGCGCGGCGACAGCTGCACGCCTCCCCGGGGCGCCGCATCGCGGCCGCCGCCCGACGAGGCGCGGGCCAGGCGGCCGCAGGCGGTCAGGATCTCCTCCCGCAGCCGGGGGTCGGCCACCCGCTGGGCCAGGGTCCGGAGGTCGACGTGGGCCTGGCGGACCTCCTCCCAGACCGCCGGGTCGGGCGGCTCGGCCTCCGGCACCGGCACCGGCTGCTCCGCGACCGTCATCAGCCGCTGCGCCTCGTCCTGCACGGCGAGGGCCCGTTCCAGCTCGCGCGCGGCCTCCACCGCCGCGCTCAGGGCGCGGTCGCCGAGGATCAGCGGCTGCCGCAGCGCTCCGTACAGGACGGCGCGCACCCGGCCCCGGACGACCACCGGGACGGCCATCATCGAGCGCAGCCCCTCGGCGTCGACGGCGCCGTCGTATTCATGGCTGATCGCCCGCGACACGGGGTAGTCGATCACCGATATCGGCCGGGACAGGGTGAGCACCTTGCCGCCGAGCCCGTTGCCCGCCGTGATGGCGAGCCCGCGCAAGGAGTCCGTGGTGGTTCCGGTGAGTTCGGATATGTGGAACTGCCGCGCGCCCGGGAACAGCCCGCCGAAGGCGACGGGCAGCCCGCCGCGCCGGCGCATCCGCAGCAGCGCTGCCCGTACGTCGACGGCACGCTCCGATTCCGCCACGGTCGCCTCCCCGAAACGTCACCACCCCCGCGCGGGGATGGTGAGACCCAGATCACCCGTCGCACGATGCTAGCGAGCGGCACGCCACATCAGGAGGACAAGTGACAGCAAACAGTCCGTCTCACGAATTCCGCGCGGCCCGGGACTTCCTTCTCGACCGCCGGGAGGACTACGGGGCGGCGTACGAAGGGTTCAGCTGGCCGCGCCCGGACCGCTTCAACTGGGCCCTGGACTGGTTCGACCCCATCGCGGAGGGGAACGGGCGTACGGCGCTGCACATCGTGGAGGAGGACGGCCGGGAGACCCGGCTGAGCTTCGACGCGATGCGCCGCCGCTCCGACCGCGCCGCGAACTGGCTGCGCGCGCGGGGCGTGCGGGTCGGCGACCGGATCGTGGTCATGCTCGGCAACCAGCGGGAGCTGTGGGAGACGGCGCTGGCGGCGATGAAGCTGCGCGCCGTCGTCATCCCCGCCACCCCGCTGCTCGGCCCGCTGGACCTGGCGGACCGTATCGGCCGCGGCGGGGCGAAGCATGTGATCGCCCGGGTGGAGGACACCGGCAAGTTCGCGGAGGTGCCGGGCGACTACACCCGTATCGCGGTCGGCGGGAACCGTGGACACGACGCCGGAGCCCCGGACGGCTGGCTGGCCTACGAGGACGCCGGGACGGACGCGGTACCGGACGACGCGCCGGGCGGGGCGGCGGACCGCTTCGTACCGGACGGGCCGACCTTCGCCGCCGATCCCCTCATGCTGTACTTCACCTCCGGCACCACCGCTCAGCCCAAGCTCGTCCAGCACACCCATATCTCGTACCCCATCGGCCATCTGTCGACGATGTACTGGATCGGGCTCAGGCCCGGAGACGTCCACCTCAACATCTCCTCGCCGGGCTGGGCCAAGCACGCCTGGTCCAACCTCTTCGCCCCGTGGAACGCCGAGGCGACCGTCTTCATCCACAACTACACCCGCTTCGACGCCGCCCGCCTCATGGCCGAGATGGACCGCTGCGGCGTCACGACGTTCTGCGCCCCGCCCACCGTCTGGCGGATGCTCATCCAGGCCGACCTGACCCAGCTGCGGCAGCCGCCGCGGGAGGCCGTCGCCGCCGGTGAGCCGCTGAACCCCGAGGTCATCGAGCATGTCCGGCGCGACTGGGGCGTGACCATCCGGGACGGTTTCGGCCAGACCGAGACCGCCGTCCAGGTCGCCAACACCCCCGGTCAGCCGCTCAAGACCGGCTCGATGGGCCGCCCGACCCCCGGCTTCGCCGTCGCCCTCCTCGACCCGGTCACCGGCGAGCCCGGCGACGAGGGCGAGATCTGCCTCGACCTGACGGGACGCCACGGCCGCCCCGTCGGCCTGATGACGGGGTACGAGGGCGACGAGGAGCGCACCGCCGAGGCCACCGCGGGCGGCTACTACCGCACCGGCGACATCGGCTCGCGCGACGCGGACGGTTACATCACGTACATCGGCCGCGCGGACGACGTATTCAAGGCCTCCGACTACAAGATCTCGCCGTTCGAGCTGGAGAGCGCACTGCTGGAGCACGAGGCGGTCGCCGAGGCCGCCGTCGTCCCGGCGCCCGATCCGCTGCGGCTGGCCGTGCCGAAGGCGTACATCGTGCTGGCCGAGGGCTGGGAGCCGGGGCCCGAGACGGCGAAGGTGCTGTTCGCGCACTCCAGGGCGGTGCTGGCGCCGTACAAGAGGGTCCGTCGGCTGGAGTTCGCGGAGCTGCCCAAGACGGTGTCCGGCAAGATTCGCCGGATCGAACTGAGGGAACGCACGGCGATGGGTGATGGTGTCGAGTTCCATGAGGGAACGTCATGAACAGCAGCTCCCCTTCAGGTGACCAACACAGCATGTGACCACCACGGCATGTGACCACCACGGCATGTGACCCACACAGCATGTGACCGCCAGGAGACACCATGACCGACCCGAACTCCGACGACCCGCCCCCGGCCCCGGCAGCCCTGTCGTATGCGAGCGGCACCGGGGACCTGCCGCTGCTCGGCGACACCATCGGCGCCAACCTGGCGCGGGCCATCGAGCGTCACCCCGACCGCGAGGCCCTGGTCGACGTCCCCTCCGGCCGCCGCTGGACGTATGCCGAATTCGGCCGGTCGGTCGAGGAGGTCGCCCTCGGGCTGATGGCCATGGGGGTCGGCAAGGGCGACCGGGTCGGCATCTGGGCGGTCAACTGCCCCGAATGGGTGCTGGTGCAGTACGCCACCGCCCGCATCGGCGCCATCATGGTCAACGTCAACCCCGCCTACCGCGTCCATGAGCTGCGGTACGTCCTGCGGCAGGCCGGGGTGTCGGTCCTGGTGTCGTCCACCCGGCACAAGGACAGCGACTACCGCCGCATGGTCGAGCAGGTGCGCGCCGAATGCCCCGCCCTGCGTGACGTCGTCTACATCGGCGACCGCACCTGGGACGGGCTGGTGCGCGCGGGGGAGGCGGTGCCGGACGGGAAGCTGGCCGAGCGCGAGGCCCGGCTGTCCTGCGACGACCCGGTCAACATCCAGTACACCTCGGGCACCACGGGCTTCCCCAAGGGCGCCACCCTCTCCCACCACAACATCCTCAACAACGGCTATTTCGTGGGCGAGACGGTCGGCTACACCGAGCGCGACCGGGTCTGTCTGCCGGTTCCGCTCTACCACTGCTTCGGCATGGTCATGGGGGCGCTGGGCGCCACCACCCACGGCGCCTGCGTCGTCCTCCCCGCCCCCGCCTTCGACCCGGCGGCCACCCTCTCCGCCGTCGAAAGGGAGCGCTGCACCTCGCTGTACGGCGTCCCCACCATGTTCATCGCCGAGCTGGCCCTGCCCGACTTCGCCACCTTCGACCTCTCCTCGCTGCGCACCGGGATCATGGCCGGATCGCCCTGCCCGGTGGAGGTGATGCGGCGGGTGGTCGCCGAGATGCACATGGCCGAGGTGTCCATCTGTTACGGCATGACCGAGACCTCCCCGGTCTCCACCCAGACCCGGCGCGACGACGACCTCGCCCGCCGCACCGGCACGGTCGGCCGGGTACTGCCGTACGTCGAGGTCAAGGTCATGGACCCGGTCACCGGGCTGACCGTGCCCCGCGGCACCCGCGGCGAGCTGTGCACCCGCGGGTACTCGGTGATGCTCGGCTACTGGGAGGAACCGGACCTGACGGCCGAGGCGATCGACCCGGCGGGCTGGATGCACACCGGGGACCTGGCGGTGATGGACGACGACGGCTACGTCCAGATCGTCGGCCGGATCAAGGACATGATCATCCGGGGCGGCGAGAACGTGTACCCGCGGGAGGTCGAGGAGTTCCTGCACACCCACCCCAAGATCGCCGATGTGCAGGTGGTGGGCGTACCGGACGAGAAGTACGGCGAGGAGATCCTCGCCTGCGTCATCCTGCGCGAGGGCGCGGGCCCGCTCACCCGCGACGAACTGGCCCGCTTCTGCCGCGGCCGGCTGGCCGCCTTCAAGGTGCCGCGCCATCTGCGTGTCATGGACGCCTTCCCGATGACGGTCAGCGGCAAGGTCCGCAAGGTCGAGCTGCGGGAGACGGGCGCCCGCGAGCTGTCCGGGGTACCGGAGACCCGCACCGATCCGGACCGCAGTCCCGCGCCCCAGCCCACGCGCTGATCCGGTCGGCCTACTGGCCCGCGCCGGGGAGGCAGTTCTTCACCCCGGACTCGGCGCCCCGGTTGAACGCCGACACCCGCTGCGAGGCGTTGCCGTGGTCGGAGGTGTCCGTCCACGGCGTCTCGTCGGCGAGCGCCGACAGCGCGTCGGACAGCTCGTCCGTATCGCCGTCCTCGAAGGTCAGCGTCCGGTCCCGGGCCGCGCCGAAGAGGACGGCACCGGCCAGGCAGTCGGCCTGGAGTTCGCGGGCCAGGTCGACCAGGCCCGCGTCCAGCCGGTTCTGGATGGCGTGCCCCCACTCATGGGCGATGACCAGATAGACCCAGGCGTCGCCCCGCTGGTGGCCCGCCCGCATCAGGTCCATGTCCCAGGCCACGTAGTCGCCGCCCGGGCAGTAGACGGCGTTGTTGTCGGGGAGCGGGGTGCCACCGCAGGTGGGCGCGGTGCCGGAGGCACCGTCGTACGCGCCCACGACCCGGGGCGGGCGGTAGGTGCCGGTGAAGAACTCGTTCCAGTGCGTGGACCAGTAGGTGTTGGTGGTGGACACCGCCGCGTCGATGTCGCCCTCCACGCTGTCGGCCGTCCCCGGCTCGGGGACGGCCGGTGTGCTCGCGGGACGGCTCTCGTCCGTGGGCCGCGGCAGCCCGCCCCCGCCCCCGCCGCAGCCGGTGACCGTCAGCAGGGTCAGGACGGTCAGGAGCGAGGCCACGACCCTCAGGCACCACGGAACAGCCATCGAATGCGGCCTCCGGCCGGTCGTGAACGGTGGGGGTGGCTGCCTCAACGGAAGCGCCCCCAGGTCATGAGCGCAAGGGCAGGCCGGTGGTGAAGGAGCGCACCAGCTCCGCCAGCGCACGCGGGCGCTCCAGCGGCATCGCGTGCGATGCGTCGAGCGCGTGCACGACGATGCGCGGCTGGTCGGCGGCGAGCGCGCCCAGCTCCGCTTCCAGCCCCTTCAGGTACGCGGCCATCAGCTCGTCGAACCACGCCAGTTCCGGGCCCTGGTCCGCGAGCCGGGTGCCGCGGACGATCAGCAGTGGGCGGGTCGCCCGGCGGTAGACCGGGAACATGTCGAGCGCGTCCAGCGCGTCCAGCATCTCCACCGCGCGCTCCCGCTCCGGCCGCAGGAACAGCCGCCCGTCGCCGGTCTCGCCGAGCGAGCGCCGTATGCCCTCCTCCAGCAGCTCGGGCGCGAAGCCCAGCCGTTCGGCCATGGCGGTCTGCTGGGCACGGATGGTCTCCGCCGCCTCGGCCGGGAAGACCTGGCCCGCCGCAGCCCGGGAGACCCGCCGGGCCCGGTCCAGCCCCTCGGCGACGGTCCGCGGGTCGAGCCCGGCGTACTGCTCGGGCCGCCCCAGCCCGAAGCCGTCCAGGTTGACCGCGCCGGGGGTGCGCGGATGGGCGTCCGCGTACAGCGCGGCCAGCATGCCGCCGAGCGAATGCCCGACGAGCACGGCCTCCGGGACGCCGCACGCGTCCAGGACGGCCTCGATGTCGCCGAGCGCGGCCGCGACCGTCCACGGCTCCGCGCCGCGCGTCGAGTGGCCGTGTGCCCGCAGGTCCATCGAGAAGACCCGGTGATCGGCGACCAGTTCGTCCGCGATCCCCGACAAGTCGGCGAGCGTGCGGGTGGCGCCGTGGAGCAGCAGCAGCGGGATGCCGCTGCCGCCGTGGTCGCGGACGGCCAGGGTGACATCGGCGCGGTCGACGGTGAGGTCGGTGGGCAAGGGTCGGCGCTCCAGGGGGTCGGGATCGGGATCGGGAACCACGGTAGGGCGCCGGGACGGGGCGAAGATCGTCCCCGAAGGGGAGGCGCGACGGCCCCCGTTCGGGTGACAATGAATGAGGCTCATACGACGAGGTCCGTGCGGCGGGGCTCATAGGACGAGGCTCATACGCGGGGCGGGCCGCGGCGGATCAGTGTGTCCGCGGGGTCGTTGACGGGCTGTGGGGTGCCGGTCAGGTCCATGATGAAGAGCGCGATGTGCAGCGCGTCCGCGCGCGCCCGCGCCTCCCTGGCGTAGCCCGCCAGCGAGAAGAAGACGCTCACGGCCGATTCGTTGAGCCCGTTCAGCCACAGGCACTCGACCTCGCGCAGCCCGGTGGGCCGGGTGGTCGGATCGACCTGGGCGACGACGCCCTTCCCGTACAGGTCCACACCGGACGCCCCCGGGTCGTCCGGCCGCCGCAGGCACCCGAAGCCGAGCCACCGCAGATACTGGGCGGCGGCGGTCACCGCGTCCCGCGCGGTACGGATCGTCACCGGCCGGAACGCCGGGCGCGGCTCCGGCGGGCCCGCGGGACCGCGCTCCTGATCACGGCCCGGGGCCCGCGGCACCGGCGCGACCGGGACCCGGACGACCGCCCCGCAGCCGCAGCCGAACTCCGGCTGCGGCCAGTGGCCCTGACGCCCGCAGGCCGGGCAGTCCACCGTCACCCATATGTCCTGCCAGGTGCGGTGCTCGATCTCCTCCGGCGTGCCGTCGCGCAGCACCGGGAGGGTGAGCGGCGCGCCGCACGAGCAGGGGAAGGTGGGCGGAGTGAACGGCTGCTCGCGGCGGCACGCGGGGCAGCGCACCGGCACGCTCTCTGGCATCTGACGCTCCGTAGCGGATATCTGCGGTAACTGGTCCATGCTCCACGAAGCGGGGGAGCGGGGAGGGGGACTTGGGCGTTCTGCCCGCCTTCAGTGGGACGGCCGCGTGAGGCCGGGCTGGACGCCTGGCGGAGGGCGGCCGGAGCCCGCGCCGCGGGAGGGTGGGGACACGGTCAAGGACTGCCGGAGGCGCGGCCGGGCGCAGTAGGTTGGCCGCGTGAGATTGAGGGTTGAGTTCACCACCGAGCCGTTCGACCTCGACGAGGTGCCGCCGCATGCCGTGGCCGCCCGCGAGGCGGTTCAGGCCGCACCGCTGGACACCGTCGACGTCGGCCCGTTCGGCAACACCGCGGAGGGCCGGGCGGACGCCGTGCTGGCCGCCGTGGACGACCTGCTGCGTGCGTCCCTGGAGGCGGGCGCCACCAGGGTCTCGCTCCAGGTCAACGTCGTCGCGGAGCCCGAAGCGTGACCGGCCCCGCGGACCACCCCTTCGTCTCGGCGGTCCGGCCGCTGGTCGACGCGATGGGCGGCGAGCTGATCGCCCCGGACCGGGCCCGCGACGACGACGTGGTGCTGTCCTGGGAGGGCCACGCGGTCGTGGCCGTACGGCTGCCGCACATCTCGGCGTCCCTCGACCACATCCTCGCCGACCTCCAGCGCCGCCATGGCGTCCCGCTCCCGGACCTGGACCGCAAGACGAAGCAGGGAATCGTCCGGGCCCTGGAACAGCGCGGCGCCTTCTCGGTGCGCCACGGAGTCGAAACGGTGGCGAGCGCGCTCGGGGTGAGCCGCTTCACCGTCTACAACTACCTCAACCGTGAGAAGGGCTCCCAGGACCTGTCCTAGACGTCCGGGCCGATCACACCGTTGAGTTACGCCGAACGAGGGACTCGTTCAGGCCACCCGCCGTCCCTACACTTGGGTCATCGCGACATCACATTTCTGGGGGTACTGATGTTCCGACAAGCGGCGCCGACACCCGATTTGCTTGAAGGGAGGACGGCGCCGGGCCGCCCCTCGCGGACGCGCCGACTGTGCGCCTGGGCGCTTGATTTCGCCGTCATCGGGGCGGTGGCCGTGCTGCTCGCCTGGCTCACCTTCCATCGCATCAGTGCCAAGGCGACCGACGTCACAAGCATGGCCGGGACGAGCGCTTGGAAGGTCATCACCTCGGACGGCGACTTGGCGGGGGTGGGCCAGGGCGTCGGGGAGTCCCTGTGGCATTTCGCTGTGAACTCCGTCTGGCAGGCCTTCGCGGCGCTGTTCGTGTTCGCCTTCGCCTATCACTTCCTTTCGCTCGCCGTGATGAGCCGCACCCCGGGGCAGGCATTGACGGCCCTGTGCGTCACGCGGCGCGGTAACGGCGCTCGACCCGGGCGAGGCCAGGCGGCGGTGCGCGCCACGGTGATCACATTGGCCGATGTCGGCTGGTACGGGCTGGCGTGCTGCCTGCTGGCCGGGGGCGAGGTTGTGCTCTCTGTGCTGTGCTGGGTCGTTGCCGTGGCCTTCTTCGCCTTCAACGCGGGGCTGGCGCTGGTGGGCTCCCGAAGGTCGCTGGCCGACCGGCTGGCTGGTGTCACGGTCACCAGCACGTGGCGACTCCCCGCCGCGCTCGCCCGGATCGGCGGCGCGGAGCGGCGGAGCGAACGGCTGACGTCCTGAGCGGTTCCGTTGGTTCAACGCGATCCGCTGGGCGGATGCGTTTTCTGACCGTCAGCGGCAGCCGGCCGGAGCCATGACCCGCTTGACGCCGACCAGGGTGCGGTAGCGGGGCCGGTCGGCGAAGGCCGCCGGTGGCCATACGGCGGGCCGCCCCGCTTCGGCGCACAGGTGGAGCACCTGATCCGGCCCGGCCCACACGCCCACGTGAGCGCCGTACGCGTCGTCGGTGGCGTTGAAGAGCAGCAGATCCAGGGGACGGGCCACCGCCACGCGGACCGTCGTCGCCGTATCGGCCCACAGCTCGCTGGAGCGCAGAGCGGGCGGCTCCAGACCGAAGTGGCGGAGCACCGCGTACGCGAACAACTGACAGTTGCCCCCCTTGGCAAGCCCCGGCCGCCCGGCGACCGCCGCCGACCCGGGGAAGCGCGCCCCGACGTAGGGCACGCACCAGAACCGGTCCGGCAGTCGCGAGATGAGTTCAGCGGCCATAGGCCCCATCGTGGCCTGTCCGGGCAGTGTCCGGAACCCGGGCTTTCCGTGTCATCTTCAACAAAGTGTTGACGTTCGCCGGGGAAGCTCCTAGCTTTCGGGTGTGACTACCAGCGCTCCACCGGGCCTGGCCCGGTTCAATGCGGCGGACCGGGCGGACGCGGTCGCGTTGCTGTGCGAGGTGTGTGCGAGCCGGGTCTGGGGGGTGGCGGTGGCCGCCGGGCGGCCGTATGCGGATGTGGATGCCCTGCTCGACGCGGCCGACGCGGCCATGGCCGGGCTGACCGGGGGCGATCTCGCCGAGGCCATGGCCGGGCATCCGCCCATCGGGCGGCCGGAGCCGGGCGATGCCACCTCGGCGCGGGAGCAGAGCGGGGTGAGCGGCTCCGGCGACGAGGTGCGCGCCGAGCTGCTGGAGCTCAATCTCGCGTACCAGGAGCGCCACGGCCATGTCTTCCTGATCTGTGCCACCGGCCGCACCGGCGAGGAGATGCTCACCGCCCTCCGCCACCGGATCGGCAACGACACCGGCACCGAACGCGAGATCGTCCGCACCGAACTGGGAAAGATCAACCGCATCCGGCTGACCCGACTCATGACCGCGGAAGCGGAAGACACCGCGGAAGCGGCGGAAGGAGAGCGGTGATGGCGACCGCCACCTCCGTGTCCACGCATATCCTCGACACCAGCCTCGGCCGCCCGGCCCCCGGCGTCCCCGTCGAGCTGTCGGCGCGCCCCGAGGGCGGTGCCGACTGGGCGGTGCACGCCGCCTCCCGCACCGACGCGGACGGGCGCTGCAAGGATCTGCCCGCCCTGCCCGAGGGCACCACCCAGGTACGACTGCGTTTCGAGACCGAGTCGCGCGGGCCCTTCTTCCCGGAGGTGACGGTCGTCTTCGCCGTCGAGCCCGGCGAGCACTACCACGTGCCGCTGCTGCTCACCCCGTTCGGCTACTCCGTATACCGAGGGAGTTGAGCCCGATGCCCACGCTCGGCCAGAACCAGTACGGCAAGGCGGAGACCCGCGTGGTCCGGATGGTGCGCGACGGCGACGTCCACCACATCAGGGACCTGAACGTCTCCGTCGCGCTCACCGGCGACCTGGCGGAGGTCCACCGCCACGGCGACAACACCGGCGTGCTGCCGACCGACACCATGAAGAACACGGTGTATGCCTTCGCCAAGAAGCACGGCATCGCCACCGCCGAACACTTCGGCATGGAGCTGGCCCGCCACTTCGTCTCCAGCCAGGAGACGATCCGCACCGCCCGCGTCCGGATCGAGGAGTACGCCTGGGAGCGGATCGAGACCGGCCGCGCGGCCCGGCACTCCTTCGTCCGCTCCGGCCGGGAGACCCGTACCGCCCAGATCCGCTACGACGGCCGGGACTGGGAGGTGCTGTCCGGCCTGCGGGACCTCACGGTCATGAACTCCACCGACTCCGAGTTCCACGGCTACGTCAAGGACCCGTACACGACCCTGCCGGAGGCGCGCGACCGCATCCTCGCCACCGATGTGCACGCCCGCTGGCGCCACGGCTGGAGCGACGCCGAGGGGCCCGAGCCGGACTGGGACGCCGCGTACGCGGGCGCGCGCGCCGATCTGCTGGCCGCCTTCGCCGAGACGTACTCGCTCTCGCTCCAGCAGACGCTGTACGCGATGGGCACGCGTGTTATCGAGCGGTGGCCCGGGATACACGAGATACGCCTCTCGCTCCCCAACAAGCACCACTTCCTGGTCGACCTCGCGCCCTTCGGCCTCACCAACGACAACGAGGTCTACTTCGCCGCCGACCGGCCGTACGGGCTCATCGAGGCCACCGTCCTGCGGGACGGAGCCGAGGCCAGGATCGCCACCGACTGAACCTGGAGGGCTCTGCTCCATGAACCGCACCGACCGCACCGACCGCACCGACCGCACCGACCGCATCGTCATCGAGAACTGCGCCATCGCGACCATGGACGCGCGGGACACCGAGCACGCCTCGGGCCATGTCGTCGTCGCGGGCAACCGCATCGAGTCGGTCGGCCCGGGCCCCGCGCCGGGCGGCCTGGACGGGGTGGCGCGCCGAGTCGACGGGACCGGCCATCTCGTCACCCCGGGCCTGGTCAACACCCACCACCACTTCTACCAGTGGCTCACCCGCGGCCTCGCCCAGGACCACAACCTCTTCGACTGGCTGGTCGCGCTCTACCCCACCTGGGCCCGGATCGACGAGCCGATGGTGTACGCCGCCGCCCGCGGCTCGCTCGCGATGATGGTGCGCGGCGGCGTCACCACCGCCCTGGACCACCACTACGTCTTCCCGCGCGGCGCGGGCGATCTGCTGGGCGCCGAGATCCGCGCGGCGCGCGAGCTGGGCGTACGGTTCACCGCCGCGCGCGGCTCCATGGACCTCGGCGTCTCGGACGGCGGGCTGCCGCCGGACTTCGCCGTCGAGACCACCGAGGACGCGCTGACCGCCACCGAGGCGGCCATCGACACCCACCACGACGACGCGCCCGACGCGATGCTGCGGATCGCGGTCGCGCCCTGCTCGCCCTTCTCCGTCACCACCGAACTCATGTGGCAGAGCGCCGAGCTGGCCCGCCGCAAGGGCGTACGGCTGCATACCCACGGCTCGGAGACGGTCGAGGAGGAGAAGTTCTGCCACGAGCGGTTCGGGAAGGGGCCGACCGACTACTTCGCCGAGACCGGCTGGCTCGGCGAGGACGTGTGGATGGCCCACTGCGTCCACATGAACGACGCCGACATCGCCGCCTTCGCCCGCACCGGCACCGGTGTCGCCCACTGCCCGTCGTCCAACGCCCGGCTCGCCGCCGGGATCGCCCGGGTGCCGGATCTGCTCGCCGCGGGCGTGCCGGTCGGGCTCGGCGTGGACGGCACCGCCTCGAACGAGTCCGGCGAACTCCACACCGAGCTGCGCAACGCGCTGCTCATCAACCGGCTCGGCGACCACCGCGAGAAGGCGCTGACGGCCCGCCAGGCGCTGCGCCTCGGCACGTACGGCGGGGCCAGGGTGCTGGGCCGCGAGGGCGAGATCGGCTCGCTGGAGCCGGGCAAGCTCGCCGATCTGGTGCTGTGGAAGCTGGACGGCATCGGCCACTCGACCATCGCCGACCCGGTCGCGGCGCTGGTGCTGGGCCCGGCGGCGCCGGTGACTTTGTCGCTGGTGAACGGCGAGCCGGTGGTGGAGGCGGGGCGGCTGCTCACCGCCGACGAGGACGACATCGCGCGGGGCGCGCGCGACGAGGCGCGACGGCTGGCCCGGATCGCTGCGGAGGGGTGATACATCGGAGGGATGGGGTGTGCAGAGCTGCGATGAAGCGCTTTTGGGGTGGCCGTGGCGCTTTATGTCCCGTTGACATCCCACCTATGCGGCTCTAGGTTCCGGTACGCGGCTGGCCAGCCCTCCTGTCCGACCACCCATGAGCACCCATGAGCACAGGAGCCGCCATGCGTGTGTCCCCACGGGCGTTATCCCTGTCCGGCCCGTTCCGAGGCCTGAGCCTGCTGCTCGGCCTGTTCCTGGCGCTGACCCTCACCGGCCCGTCCGCGAACGCCGTACCCGCTACCACCGCACCCGGTACCGCCACCGCCGAGCCCGGCCCCGGCACCGACTACGCGGCCGACGACCCGTTCACCTCCGCCCGCACCGACTGGTGGCGGCAGGACCGGTTCGGGATGTTCATCCACTTCGGCGCGTACTCCCAACTGGAGGGCGAGTACACCCGGCCGGACGGCACCGTGTGCCGGGACGCGGAGTGGATCAAGCGCAACTGCCAGATCTCGACGAGCGACTACGAGGACATGGCGCAGGGCTTCAACCCCGCCTCCTTCGACGCGAAGGCGGTCGTCAAGGCGGCCAAGGACGCGGGTCAGCGCTACATCGTCATCACGTCCAAGCACCACGACGGATACGCGATGTGGCCGACGAAGCAGAACACCTGGAACCTGCGCGACCACTCCTCGTTCGACAAGCAGCGCGACATCCTCGCCGAGCTGAAGACCGCCGCCGACCAGGCCGGGATCAAGCTCGGCTTCTACTACTCGATCTGGGACTGGCACGACCCCGACTTCGCGGACCCGGCTACCTTCCCGCAGTACCGGAAGCGGATGTACGCGCAGCTCAAAGAGCTGATCGACGGCTATGACCCGGCGCTGCTGTGGTTCGACGGCGAATGGGACGCGGACAACCCCACCAACAACTGGTCCCCGAAGGACGGCGAACAGCTCGAATCGTATCTGCGCGGCCTCGACCCGGACCTGGTCATCAACAACCGGGTCGGCAAGCGGCGCGTCGTGGACGGCGACTACGGCACCCCCGAGCAGGAGATCCCGGACGCCCCGGTGGACGGCCAGCTCTGGGAGTCCTGCATGACCCTCAACGGCCACTGGGGCTTCGCGAAGTACGACCAGAACTGGAAGTCGCCCCAGACCCTCACCCGCAACCTCCTCGACATCGCGAGCCGTGGCGGCAACTATCTGCTCAACGTCGGCCCCGACAAGCTCGGCCGCATCCCGCAGCCGTCCGTCGACCGGCTGCGCGAGATCGGTTCCTGGCTGCGGACGTCCGGGCAGGGCCGGGCCGTGTACGGGGCGGGGAGCGCCGGGCTGGTGACCGAGCCCGGATGGGGAGCGGTCAGCCGGTCCGGCGACAAGCTCTACGCGTCCGTGACCTCCTGGCCCGCCGCCGGGCAGCCCCTCCACCTCACCGCGCGGGCGCCGTTCGAGGTGACCGGGGCGCGGGTGCTGGGCAGCGATCAGAAGGTCGCGGTCGCGGCGGCCGGGGACGGCTTCGACCTCACCCCCTCCGGCGGGCCGGTGAACACCACCGCGTCGGTGATCGAGCTGACGGTCCGGCCGTCCGGGGCGTCCGTGCCGCCGGGCCGGGGCACCGGGCTGCGGCAGGAGGTGTTCGCGAACGACACCTTCACCGGGCCGCCCGTCGTCACCCGGACCGACCGCACCGTCAACCACGCCTGGCGGAGTGCCGGTTCACCGGACGCCCGGGTTCCGTCCGACCACTTCAGCGTCCGCTGGACGGGCTCGCTGGTGCCCCGCTACAGCCAGACGTACACGCTCACCACCGTCTCCGACGACACGGCACGGGTGTGGATCGACGGCAAGCTCGTCATCGACAGCACCACGCCGCACACGGCGAAGGTCGACAAGGCGACCGTCGATCTGAAGGCCGGGCAGCGTCACGCCATCAAGATCGAGTACACCGAGCAGACCGGTGAGGCGCATATGAAGCTGCTGTGGTCCGGCCCCGGCCAGTCCCAGCAGATCGTTCCCCGCACCCAGCTCTACACCTCGTAACGCCCGCACGACGACACGACGAGGGGCCCCGGGACATCCCGGGGCCCCTCGTCCTGTGCAGCGCTCAGCCCAGCAGCTCGTACGCGGGCAGCGTCAGGAACTCCGCGTAGTCCTCGTCCAGCGCGACCTTCAGCAGCAGATCGTGCGCCTGCTGCCACTTGCCGGACGCGAACGCCTCCGGGCCGACCTCCTCGCGGATCGCGGCCAGCTCCTCGGCGGCGACCGTGCGCACCAGGTCGGCGCTGGCCTTCTCGCCGTTCTCGAAGACCACTCCGGCGTTGATCCACTGCCAGATCTGGGAGCGGGAGATCTCCGCGGTGGCGGCGTCCTCCATCAGGTTGAAGATGGCGACGGCGCCCAGTCCGCGCAGCCACGCCTCGATGTAGCGGGTGCCGACCTGCACGGCGTTGCGCAGCCCCGCGAAGGTGGGCTTGGCGTCCAGCGAGGCGACGTCGATCAGCTCGGCCGCGGTGACCGCGACGTCCTCGCGCAGCCGGTCCTTCTGGTGCGGACGGTCGCCGAGCACGGCGTCGAACGACTCACGGGCGACCGGGACCAGATCGGGGTGGGCGACCCACGAGCCGTCGAAGCCGTCGTTCGCCTCACGGTCCTTGTCGGCCCGCACCTTGTCGAACGCGACCGCGTTGACCTCGGCGTCCCGGCGCGAGGGGATGAAGGCCGCCATCCCGCCGATCGCGTGGGCACCCCGCTTGTGGCAGGTGCGGACCAGCAGCTCGGTGTAGGCGCGCATGAAGGGCGCGGTCATCGTCACCGCGTTGCGGTCGGGCAGGACGAAGCCCGGGCCCGCGTCACGGAAGTTCTTGACGATGGAGAACAGATAGTCCCAGCGGCCCGCGTTGAGCCCGGAGGCGTGGTCGCGCAGCTCGTACAGGATCTCGTCCATCTCGTACGCCGCCGTGATCGTCTCGATGAGCACGGTGGCGCGGATGCTCCCTTGCGGGACGCCCACGTAGTCCTGCGCGAAGACGAAGACGTCGTTCCAGAGGCGGGCCTCCAGGTGCGACTCGGTCTTCGGCAGGTAGAAGTACGGGCCCTTGCCCTGGTCGAGCAGGCGGCGCGCGTTACGGAAGAAATACAGCCCGAAGTCGACGAGACCGCCGGGCACCGCGCGGCCTTCCGCGTCCCGCAGATGGCGCTCGTCCAGATGCCAGCCGCGCGGTCGCGCGACGACGGTGGCCAGCTCCTCGGCGGGGCGCAGCGCGTAGCTCTTGCCCTCGGGGGAGGTGAAGTCGATCCGGCGCTCATACGCGTCGGTCAGATTCAGCTGGCCGCCGATCACATTCGCCCAGGTGGGCGCGGAGGCGTCCTCGAAGTCGGCGAGCCAGACCTTGGCGCCCGAGTTGAGCGCGTTGATCGTCATCTTGCGGTCGGTGGGACCGGTGATCTCCACCCGGCGGTCCTGGAGCGCGGGCGGGGCCTCCGCCACGCGCCAGTCCGGGTCAGCGCGGACGTCCGCGGTCTCCGGACGGAAGTCCAGTGTGCTCGTACGGGCGATCTCGGCCCGTCGTTCGGCGCGGCGTGCGAGCAGCTCGTCGCGTCGAGGGGTGAAGCGGTGATGCAGCTCGGCCAGGAAGGCCAGGGCCGCGTCGGTCAGCACCTCTCCCTGACGCTCCAGTGGTGCGGCGTCGACGATGGCCAGCGGGGATGGCGCTGGTGCGGACATGGGCGTTCACTCCTCAGTCGATAGCGCTCTGGATATTAATTTCCTCATCGTGGAAGTTCAATCGGATGTCGGTGTGAGACTCACTGCATGGGCCGTGTGGGGCTGCCGCGGCGGCTACCGCAGTAGCGCCAGATCCTCCGGGGTGTCGATGTCGTCCACGCGGGCGATGTCCGCGCAGTCGACCCGGATGATCTCGGCCTGATGTGCCCTCAGATACGCGCGTGCCCCGCGATCCCCCTCCGCACTCGCCGCGACGTCCGCCCAGCGGTCCGCGCCGAACAGCACCGGATGCCCCCGCTCGCCGCCGTACTCCGCCGTCACCAGGCTTTCCGCCGGGCGTGTCGCCTCGCAGCAGGCGGCCCGTACGCGCGCCACCGCGGGCGCCCCGATCCCGGGCTGATCCACCAGCGTGACCAGCACCGCGCGCGCCCCCGTGCCGCTCAGCGAGGCCAGCCCGGCCCGCAATGAGGTGCCCATGCCGCCCTCCCAGTCCGGGTTGTCGACCAGCACGCACCCCGGCAGCTCGGCCCGCTCCCGCACCGCCCCGGCGGCGGCGCCCAGCACGATGTGCACCGGTGCGCACCCGCCCTCCCGCAGCGCACGCGCCGCGTGCTCCACCAGCGGCCTGCCCCGGTACTCCAGCAGGGCCTTCGGCCGCCCGCCCAGCCGCCGTCCCCCGCCCGCCGCCAGCAGCAACCCGGCGACCTGCGCGTTGTCCTCAGAGGTGCGATCCATGGCCCCTGCTTACCGCACCGGGGCGCCACATGGACGGTTCATCCCAGCCGGTCTGATTTTCGCTCTCCGTATGGCGCACTGCGCACACGGTGGCGTTAACTGATCCGCAGCCCCTTGTGTCCGATTCGACGCCGGGGAGGGGCAGGGGAGAGAGGGGCGGGCTCGTGCAGCCGTGCGCGAGGGGGAGCAGGACCGTGTTGTCCGACGTGGAGGGCGCCGCAGTGGCGTGCACCGAGGAAGACCCGAGGGTGGCGGAGCTGCGCCTTGCCGTGGCCCGGCTCAGGCGTGACCTGGCCGCCCATCCGGCGGAATTACCGGACCGGGCGATCGCGGACGACGAACTGGCCGCACTCGACGCCATGGCCCGCACCGGCACCCCCGAACTGCACCGCCTCCGCCGCTCCCTGCTCCTGGTGGCCGGTGCCCTCGGCTCGGTCAGCGCCCTGAACCCGGCCCTCCGGGCGGTCCGCACGGCGATCGACCTCTTCGGCACCGTGCCGCGCTAGCCGTCCTGTCGGGTCTGCCGGGGCTGGTCAGGTCCCGTCCGTGCTGGCCAGGGCCGCCGACAGGTCGATGGCGACCTCCTTCAGGATCGGCACGATCTCCTGCGTGGCCTCGTCCGTCACCCGCCCCGCCGGGCCCGAGATCGAGATGGCGGCCGCCGTGGGGGAGTCCGGCACGGTCACCGCCAGGCAGCGCACGCCCATCTCCTGCTCGTTGTCGTCCACGGCGTACCCCGTCTCGCGCACCAGCCGCAGCGCGTCCAGGAACGCGTCCGGCGTGATGATCGTCTTCGCCGTCGCGGCGGGCATACCGGTCCGGGCCAGAAGGGCGCGTACCTCGTCCGGGGGCGTGGTGGCCAGCAGCGCCTTGCCGACGCCGGTGGAGTGCGGCAGAACCCGCCGCCCGACCTCGGTGAACATCCGCATCGAGTGGCGGGACGGCACCTGCGCGACGTACACCACCTCGTCCCCGTCCAGCAGCGCCATGTTCGCGGTCTCGCCGGTCTCCTCCACCAGGCGCGCCAGATACGGCCGCGCCCAGGTGCCCAGCAGCCGGGCCGAGCTCTCGCCGAGCCGGATCAGCCGGGGGCCGAGGGCGTAGCGGCGGTTGGGCTGCTGGCGTACGTAACCGCAGGCCACCAGCGTGCGCATCAGCCGGTGGATGGTGGGCAGCGGAAGGCCGCTGGTGCCGGAGAGCTCGCTCAGTCCGACCTCGCCCCCGGCGTCGGCCATCCGTTCCAGAAGGTCGAAGGCGCGCTCCAGGGACTGGACGCCACCCGCGTTGGTGGCGGCGGTCTTGGACTCGGCGGACGGCACGTCGGCGTTTCCTTTCGCAGCGGGCAGCACCGGTCTGGCGCCCGCGTCGGATACCGCGGCCGACCGGCCATCGGCAGCCTACCGGTCCCTCCCGGCGCCGCGTTCTACATGTCGAAAATCATCTTTCATGCTACGGAATCGAACGGGGGTACCCGGGAAGTCTTGACCAGATCGGACGAGAAGGGAAGACTCCAATCGGAAAACTTATTCCGTGTTGCGGAATTATCGAGGGGAGTAGGGGTGCCCGAGCTGGACCCGGACCTGAACCCGGACCTGAACGATCTGAACCCGGACCTGGTGCTGCGTTCGACGCGCGTGATCACCCCCGACGGTCCGCGCGCCGCATCTGTCGCCGTTTCCGCGGCCGAGGGCGGGACCGGCGAGGGCCGCATTCTCGCCGTCCTGCCGTACGACACCGCCGTCCCGCCGGGGGCGCGTCTCGAAGACCTCGGGGACGACGTCCTCCTCCCCGGACTCGTCGACACCCACGTCCACGTCAACGACCCCGGCCGCACCGACTGGGAAGGCTTCGGCAGCGCCACCCGCGCCGCCGCGGCCGGTGGTGTCACCACGCTGGTCGACATGCCGCTCAACAGCATCCCGCCCACCACCACGGTCGAGGCGCTGAAGATCAAGCGGGACGTCGCCCGCCGGGCGGCCCACATCGACATCGGCTTCTGGGGCGGTGCGATCCCCGGCAACACCGCCGATCTGCGGCCGCTGCACGACGCCGGGGTGCTCGGCTTCAAATGCTTCCTGCTGCACTCCGGCGTGGACGAGTTCCCGCAGCTCGACCCGGCCGGGCTCAAGGAGGCCCTCGGCGAGATCGCGGGCTTCGGCGGGCTGCTCATCGTCCACGCCGAGGACCCGCAGCTGATCGACGGCGCCCCGCAGCCCAGCGGCCCGCGCTACGCCGACTTCCTCGCCTCCCGCCCCCGCGAGGCCGAGAACCGGGCCATCGAGGGGCTCATCGGCCTCGCCCGCGAGCTGGACGCCCGGGTCCACGTCCTGCATCTGTCCTCCGCGGAATCCCTGCCGCTCATCGCCGCCGCGCGCCGCGAAGGCGTCCGGGTCACCGTCGAGACCTGTCCGCACTTCCTCACCCTCACCGCCGAGGAAGTCCCGGACGGCGCCACCGAGTTCAAGTGCTGCCCGCCGATACGCGAGGCGGCCAACCAGGACGCGCTGTGGCAGGGCCTGGCCGACGGCACCATCGACTGCGTCGTCTCCGACCACTCGCCCTGCACCGCGGAGCTGAAGACCGGCGACTTCGGGCAGGCCTGGGGCGGCATCTCCTCGCTCCAGCTCGGCCTGCCCGCCATCTGGACCGAGGCCCGCCGCCGCGGCCACACCCTCGAAGACGTCGCGCGGTGGATGTCCACGGTCCCGGCCGCCCTGGTCGGCCTCGACCGCAAGGGCGCCATCGAGGCGGGCCGGGACGCCGACTTCGCCGTCCTGGCGCCCGAAGAGACGTTCACCGTCGACCCCGCCGCCCTCCACCACCGCAACCAGGTCACCGCGTACGCCGGGAAGACGCTGCACGGCGTCGTACGGTCCACCTGGCTGCGCGGCCACAAAATCGCCGACCACGGCGCACCGACCGGCCCCACCGGGTCACTCCCCACCGGCCGACTCCTCGAAAGGCAGCCTCGCGTATGACCGCGCCGACCCCCCGTTTCACCGGCGACGCCCTCCCGTACAGCGTCGGCGACCCCTACGCCGACTACCGCACCGCCGACTTCGCCTTCACCCACCTCCCCGACCTCGCCGACCGGCGGCTCGGCGGCAGCGTGACCGCGGCCAACGACGAGTTCTTCGCCGAGCGCGAGAACCTGCTGCGGCCCGAGCCGGCGCACTTCGACCCCGCGGACTTCGGTCACAAGGGCAAGGTCATGGACGGCTGGGAGACCCGGCGCCGCCGCGGCGCCTCCGCCGACACCCCGCACCCCACGGACGACGACCACGACTGGGCCCTGATCCGGCTGGGCGCGCCGGGCGTCATCCACGGCATCGTCGTCGACACCGCCCACTTCCGCGGCAACTACCCGCAGGCGGTGAGCGTGGAGGCCACCTCGCTGCCGGGCACCCCGTCCCCCGCGGACCTGCTCGCCGACGACACCGAGTGGACGACCCTCGTCCCCCGCACCACCGTCGGCGGCCACGCGGCCAACGGCTTCGAGGTCACGCCCGGCCGCCGCTTCACCCACCTGCGCCTCAAGCAGCACCCCGACGGCGGCATCGCCCGCCTCCGCGTCCACGGCGAGGCCGTCCCCGACCCGGCCTGGCTCACCGCGCTGGGCACCTTCGACCTGGCCGCCCTGGAGAACGGCGGCGCGGCCGAGGACGCCTCCGACCGCTTCTACTCCCCGCCCTCCAACTCCATCCAGCCGGGCCGCTCCCAGAAGATGGACGAGGGCTGGGAGACCCGCCGCCGCCGCGACCTGGGGAACGACTGGGTCCGCTACCGCCTCACCGAACAGGCCCTGATCCGGGCCGTCGAGATCGACACCGGCTGCTACAAGGGCAACTCCCCGGGCTGGGCGGCCCTGTACGGACGCGACACCACCGTGGACGCGGACGCCCCCTGGACCGAACTCCTGCCCCGCACCGCCCTCCAGCCGGACACCGTCCACCGCTTCCTGCTGGACCAGGCCCCGCCGGTGACCCACGTCCGCATCGACATCTACCCGGACGGCGGCGTGGCCCGCCTCCGCCTCCACGGCTCGCTGACGGCCGACGGCGCGAAGCGGCTGGCCGCGCGCCACGCGGAGCTGGACGGCTAGGGTCTGTCGTTTGGATCAGGCCGGATCAGGGAGCGGGGTCAGGGGGCACCTCCCAGCGGTAGCTGGGGGAGCGTGTAGCTGCAAGGCGG
>NZ_JBEXVE010000022.1:0-157174 GCF_040629205.1 Streptomyces sp. NPDC005962
TCAGGCTGTAAGGGCCAACAGGGACAGTCTTCTGCTGAAGGACGTGAGCCCGCCCACTCCAGCAGCCGTGCAGATCCTGTGGCGGGAGTACCGCGCGTTCAAGAAGCAACAGCGCTGAGGGCTGGCTTCGTTCACGTTCAGCAACAGCGCTTGTCGACGAGTTTCGGTTCTGGCGCAATTTCCGTGAAGTGCGCACGGTGAGTAACAGCTGACGCCCAGGCGGCCCCTGCTGATGTGCCCAGCGCAGGGCGGCGGGTCGTCTTGTGTCTGCGGGTCCGCCGGTTCTTCTGCCCGGACGCTTCATGGGGACGGCGGACGTTCGTCGAGCAGTTGCCGGGGCTGACCCGGAAATACGGTCGGTGCACCGAGGGCCTGCGTTCGGCCCTGGCCACGATCGGTCTCGCGCTCGCCGGCCGGGCCGGCGTGCGGATGGCCCGCGTCTTCGGGGTGTCCGTCAGCCGCAGTACCGTGCTGCGGCTCGTGGACATGCTGCCTGACCCGGATCTGCCGGCCCCGCGCGTGGTCGGCGTCGATGAGTACGCCACGCGCAAAGGTCGCGTCTACGGCACCGTGCTGGTCGATGTCGAGAGCCGACGGCCGGTGGACCTACTGCCTGATCGGGAGGCATCCAGTCTGGCCACGTGGCTGGCGAAGCGCCCCGGCGTCGAGGTCGTCTGCCGGGACCGAGCTCCGTTCTTCGCGGAAGGCGCCACGGCCGGGGCGCCTCAAGCGATCCAGGTCGCTGACCGGTGGCATTTGTGAACAACCTCGGCGAGGCTGCCGAGCGGTCCGTCGCCCGCCACCGCCAGTGCCTCCGGATCCTGGTACCCGAACCGGCCGAGGAGGAGGCCAACGAGCCGAAACCGTCCGAGGAGGCCCCGGCCTCGCCCTGGAAGAGCGACCGGTTCGCCAACCGCATCCGGGCCAGGCACGCCACCGTCCACGCGATGCTGGATGGTCGCGACGGTGAGGACCGCGGTGCCTCAGCAACGAGGGCGGGGGCCCTGGGTGGGCCTGTGGCCGCTGGGCGTTCTCCCAAGCCAGGCGGCTACCGAACTACTCCTCGACCGGGTTTCCGGGACTGGCACCGGGGCCCAGGCCGCCACGCTCGCGGAGCAGTTGGGGCAACCCCCGCTGCTGCTCCATCAAGCGGGCCTCTACCTGTTCCGGGCCGACCGCAATCCCCGTGGCCGGACAAGCCTCGATGCTTGATCTCGCCGACCACCGTCGGCGTCGCGTACGTCGAGAACTCGACACCGCGCTCTGGGTCTCAGCGATCGACCGACTTGATCAGCCGGGTGGGCACCGACACACCGCTTCACCAGCCGTGACCTCGGCGCCGCCGTCGCGGCCCTCCCCGCCGCAGCGCCGCGCCACTACACCGCGGTGAATCCGCCGTCGACGGTGAGGGTGGCGCCGTGAATCTGGGACGCCTCGTCGCTCGCCAGGAACACGACCGCGGCGGCCACCTCCGCCGGGGTACCGGCGCGGCGGGAGGGCAGGCCCGCGATCATCGGGGCCAGGTGCTCCTCCATCGCCGCCACCTTCTCCGTCAGCGTGGGGCCGGGAGCGACGGTGTTGACCCGGACGCCGTGCGGCCCGTACTCCGCGGCCCACGACGCGGTGAGCGAGTGCACGGCCGCCTTGGTCATGCTGTAGAGCGCCGAATGCGCCATGCCCCGCATGCCGTTGATGGACCCCAGGTTGACCACGGCGCCGTGGCCGCGCTCGGCCATGGGCGGTACCAGCAGGCCGGTGAGGAGGAACATCGACCGCACGCTCACGGCCAGCGCCTCGTCGATGGTCTCCTGCGCAACCTCGGCAGTAGGAGTCGGCGCGAGCAGGAGCGCCGCGTTGTTGACGAGCACGTCGATCCGCCCGTCGGCCGCGGCGACCGCGTCGGTGGCGAAGCGGCCGATCACATCGGCGCCCGCGGACAGATCCGCCTTGACGAAGCTCGCCGCACCGCCGCCCTTCTCGATGCGCGCCACTACCTCTGCGCCGCGACGCTCGTCGCGTCCGCTGACGACGACGAACGCGCCTTCGGCAGCCAGGGCTGCCGCGATGGCGGCGCCGATGCCCGTGGTGGAGCCGGTGACCAGGGCCGTCCGCCCGGTGAGTCGCTGGGCCATGATGCCGTGCCTCTCTGTACTGAACCGGTCTGTACCGAACCGGCTGGGAACGGCAAATCTGCCACCCAAAAAATGGACCTTCAAGTCCAGAATGTGGCAGGGTGGCGGCATGGCGCCACGACTGACCCCCAAGGGTGCGGCCACCAGGCAACGCATCATCGAAGGAGCTGCGGAGGAGATCCGCGAGCGCGGCGTGGCCGAGACGACCCTGGACGACATCCGCGCCCGCACGGCCACCAGCAAGAGTCAGCTCTTCCACTACTTCCCCAGCGGTAAGGAGGGGCTCCTGTTCGCCGTGGCCCGGCACGAGGCCGACCGCGTCCTGTCCGACCAGCAACCCCACCTCGGTGAGCTCACCTCTTGGCAGGCCTGGCGCAACTGGCGGGACGCTGTCGTCGACCGCTACCGCAGACAGGGGCAGCAGTGCCCGCTCAGCGCGCTCATGTCGCAGCTGACACCCGCCACGCCCGGCACGCAGGCCGTCACCAGACAACTGATCTCCTCGTGGCAGGCCCAGATCACGGCCGGTATCCGGGCCATGCAGGACCAGCGCGAGATCCCGCTCAGCCTCGACGCCGACCGTGCCGCGGCCGCCCTGCTGGCCGGCATCCAAGGCGGCGTCTTGATCATGATGTCCACCGGCTCCCTGACACACCTCGAAGCGGCCCTCGATCTGGGCATCCATCAGCTCCTGGCCCCGCCCGCGCCGGTACGCGCGACGCCGACGGGCTGACCGGCCCGCGGGCGCACGCGCAGGCACTGTCGACTCGGCCGGCAGGCATGGGCCCTGGGACGATCTTCGATGCTCGCGCGCGGCGTGGTCGTCTCGTACGAGACGGTCCGGCAGTGGTGTGCGAGGTTCGGTCCGTTCTCTGCCCGCGAGCTGCGGCGCCGCCGGGCGCGGGTTGGGGACAAACGGCACCTGGACGAAGCCTTCACCAAGGTCAAGGTCAACGGTGAGCGCCGGTACCTGTGGCGAGCGGTCGACCAGGACGGGCAATGTCCCGGACATCCGTGCCGGGTGCCGCGGGTGCTGGTCACCGTGATGCGAACACCACGCACGCTAGGTGCGTTACGATCAATTGGTAAGTAGGCACTTTGAAGTGCGTTGCGCTCCTGACGGGAGAGATGGATGGCCACCACGACGAAGTCGGCCCGCCGAATTGAGCCGGGCACGTACGAGGCGTACATGCGTGACTGTCCCGCGGTGGCGTTGCTCTCGACGATCAGCAACCGGTGGGTCAGCCTGACGATGTGCACCCTCGGGTCCCACGGTGATCCGATGCGGTACAGCCACATCAGCCGCGAGATACCGGGCGTCAGCCAGAAGATGCTCACCCAGACCCTGCGCATGCTCGAGCGCGACGGCATGGTGAAGCGGACGGTCACACCGACTGTGCCGGTACGGGTCGACTACGAGTTGACCCCGCTCGGGCAGGGTCTGTACGGCCTGCTGTCCCAGGTACGCGACTGGGCCGCCGACAAGACCGATGAGGTCGACGCGGCGCGGGCACGCTACGACACCCGGCAGGCCGGCCAGTAACGACAACGCAAGCCCCCCCCCGCGGGCTGTGCTCCTGCGCCCGAACGGCGGGGACTCATTCGTTCCGGGCTCGGCCCGGCGTGCCGACTTCACCTTGGTGGTCAGCTGCCCGACCAGGGGCGTAACGCACTTTAAAGTGCCTACTTACGAATCGATCGTAACTTGCCTAGCGTTCGTGGCGTTCCTGACGTTCGAATGTGCAAAGGGAAGAGCGAAGATCATGCGCGCAGCAGTCGTGAAGAAGGCCGGTGGACCCGAGGCTGTCGAGGTCTTGGAGGTCCCCCTCCCGGAACCAGGTCCCCTGGAGGTCCGCATCAAGGTCGCGGCCGCCGCGCTCAATCCCGCCGACGCCGCTGTGTGGGCCGGGGTCTTCGCGCAGCCGGAGGGCATGGAGTACGCCGGTCTGGGGCTGGACGCCGCCGGGACGATCGACGCGGTCGGTCCGGGCGTCCCGCTGTCCGTCGGAACCCCGGTGATCGCGTTCGACGCCACGGTGCTGCGCCCGACGAAGGCCCAGGCCGAGTACCTCGTGACCGACCTGGGTTCCCTCGCACCCGCCCCGCACGGCATGGACCTGACGCTCGCGGCGACGATCCCCCTCAACGCGATGACCGCCTCACTGGCCCTGGACCACCTCCCGCTGCGCCCCCGCGACACTTTGCTGGTCACGGGCGCCGCCGGGGCCGTTGGCGGCTACGCCGTCGAGTTGGCCAGAACGCAAGGCGTGCGGATCGTCGCGCAGGGCCGGCCCGAGGACGAGGAGTTTCTCCGCGGTCGTGGCGCCACCTGGTTCGTGTCGCGCGACGACGAACCGAGTGAGGCGGTGCGCCGGTTCGTGCCCGAAGGCGTGGACGGCGTGCTCGACGCGGCGGCGCTGGGCGCCCCTGCGCTGGCGGCTGTCCGCGACGGCGGCGTCTTCGTGAGCGTGAGGGGCGACGTGCTGCCGGCCCCGCAGCGGGGCGTGGTGGTACGACACACGACCGCCGGCCCCGAAGCGACCCGCCTCTCGTACCTCTCCGCGCTCGCCGAGGTCGGCGTGCTGACGCCGCGCGTGGCGCAGATCTACCCTCTGTCGCAGGCCGCCGAAGCCCACGCCCAGCTCACCCGGGGCAGCCGGCGCGGCCGGATCGTGCTGGTGCCGTGACCGAAACCGACGGCACCGGAAGGAGCCGATCGTGAAGAAGGCCCCCACTGCCACCGCGGTGACCAGGATCCCCGCTCCGGTGGAGGACGTCTGGCGCGTGCTCGTGGCGTTCGACCAGTACGCGCAGTGGCACCCGGTTCTGTCCCTCGACGCGAAGCCCGAACAGATCGTGGCCGGGGTGGACATTCCGGGCCGCCGCTCGGTCGGAGACACCGGTCAGCAGGACGTCACTTGAGGATCATCGACGTGCAGGCCCCCCACCGGCTGGTCTGGGAAGGCGGATCGCTCGACGCGATCCTGGGCAGGCACTCGTTCGTGCTCACCCCCAGCCGGACGGCACCACCGAGCTCACCGGCTCCGAGGAGTTCTTCGGCGCCGTCGCCGCCGAACTCAGCCCGACACTCGACCAGCTCACGCAGGAGTACTCCCGATACGGCGCCGCGCTGCGCGCACGCGTGGAGGATCTGTCCGGCTGACGAGGCCGGTGAGCTGCAGAGGGCCCTCAAGGAAATGGATGCCGGAGCGTCCGGTGGCCGGTCGCGCCTGAGGGCCCTCAACCGGTCGACGGCGTCGGGGATGAGGCCATCGGCGACCAGGCCCGCGGGTACGTCCCGCTACACGCTGCCGGCTGCGCTGTACCAGGTCCGCCAGACGAAGATCACCGGCGGCCTGTTCATCGAGCTCGTGGCGAAAATGAACAGGCGGGCGGCAGGCGGACCTGAGAGCGTCCGCGACCAGTTCGGTCCGCAGATGGTCGGCTGTTGCCCGGCCGACCACGCGGCGCGAGGCGATGTCGATGACGGTGGCCAGATGGAGCCGGCCCTCGTCGGTGGGGACATAGGTGATGTCACCGCGGCAGCGAGTGTCGAGGCCGCCGGGCCGGGAGCGAAGTAGCGGACGACGAGGCCGGGCCGGGCGGCGGCCCGGCCCGGCCTCGGGGATCGTCGTCACTGCCGTCGCCCGCGGTGTCGGCCCTGCAGCCCGGAGGTGCGGCGCATTGGTCGGGCGACGCGGCTCCGTCCGCAGTCCTCGCCCTCGCGTTGCAGGACGGCGTGGATCTGCGGGGCCCCGCAGGTTCCACGGGAGTCCTCGTGCAGCACCTCGGCGATCTTCCCGGTCAGCTCGGCCTCGCGGACCGTCTGCGAACCTACGCCTGCCACTGCGGCGGGCGTAGAAGGCGGCTCGGGAGACTCTGAGCAGTTCACACGCGCTTGACGTTGTGACCGTCTCGCTTCTCCGCCTCGATGAACGGGTACACCGTCACCCTCGATGAAAACGGGTACACCGTCACCGGGTCTCCTTCGCGAAGAAAGCCGTGGCCCACTTGAGGACCTCCACGTCCTCCCGCAGCCGGCGGTTCTGCTCCTTCCTCATGCCCTCGATGATGGACACCCCCCCCGGGGACGAACCCCTGATCTCAGATGTCCGCCGAAAACGGATCAAGCCCAGCCGGTGGCTCAGCCGATCTCGAGGACGACCTTGCCGGTGATGTTCCCGGTGGCGAAGGCGCGCTGTGCCTCGGCGGCCTTCTCCAGGGGGAAGACTGCGCCGACACGTACAGTGAGCAGGTTGGCCTCGGCCAGTGCTGTGACCGCAGTGAGGTCGGCGCGGTCCATACGGGCGAAGACGTCCGTGGAGCCGGGGACGCCGGGTTCGGCGATGGAGGCCAGCCTGCCACCGGACCGTGCGGCCCCGGCCGACGCGGCGAGGGCGCCGCCGCCGATCGCGTCGAACACTGCGTCCACACCGTTCGGGACCAGGCTGAGCACCTGGTCGGTCAGGCTCTCGCCGTACGCGACCGCTTGGGCACCGAGCGTGCGTAGGTAGTCGTGATCGTCGGCAGAGCCCACGCCGATGACGCGGGCGCCCTGGGCCAGGGCGATCTGCACGGCGACGGACCCTACGCCGCCGGCAGCCCCGTGCACGAGGACGTTTTCGCCCTGCTGCACCGCGAGTGCGTGCACCACGCCCTGGTAGGCGGTGAGCGCGGCCAGCGGCAGTCCTGCGGCTTCGGTGAAGGACATGGTGCTCGGCTTGTGCGCCACGGTGCGCACGTCCGCGGAGACCAATTCGGCGAAGCCGCCGTGCGCGCGCTGCACATCGCTGCGGATGTACGCGATCACCTCGTCGCCCGTCGCGAACTCAGGTGCTCCGGGCCCGGACCGCTCCACCACACCGGCGATGTCCCAGCCGGGCACCACCGGGAAGAACGTTTCCACGGCGCCGTCCAGCGCCCCGGCTTGGATGGCGGCGTCCGCGCGGTTCAGCCCGGCGGCCTTGACCCGGATCAGCACCGAGTCCACGTGAGTCTTCGGCTCGGGCAACTCGGTGAGCTCAAGGGCTTCCGGGCCGCCGTAACGGCGGTACACAACGGCCTTCAACGTTCAGACCTCCAGGATCGCGTACGGCATGTCGTGCAGGACGCGGTGCTGGACGATCTTCCACTCGCCGTCGACGCGGCGCAGGTCGGTGTCGTAGTAGCCGGACTCGATGGGCCGGATGGTGCCCTGGGCTCCGAAGGCGTCCTCGGGCCAGCCGCCTGCCGGGCGGGAATTGGCGCGGACCTCGAAGACCACGAAGTGGGCGTTCATGTGCGCCCGGTCGCCGTCGACCTCGATGAGGTGGTCCGCAGTGACGTGGTGACTGGAACCACCCTCGGGGTGCGGCGCCATGAAGTTGTCGACCGCGTACGCCACCCCCGAACCGCCGATGATCGGCTCGCCGACCTGCTCGTAGACGTCCTGGCCGGTCTTGACGAAGACGTGCACGGTCGCGTCCTCGGTGAAGAGGGCGCCCTGGCTCTTGCCGTCGCGTCGGTCGGCGGCGCGGACATAGCGTGCCAGGACCTCCTGGACCTTGCGCTCGTCGCTCATGGTTCGCACGTTCCTTTCGTGTTCCTGATGCGGGTCGTGTTCCTGTTTCGAGTGGACCACCGAGAACGGGCGCGAGCTATGAGGGTTCCGGCAAGGGTCGATACCCTGAAGGTATGGATCGTCTGGAGACCCGCGAACTCGACTATTTCGTCGCGGTCGCCGAGGAGCTGCACTTCGGAAAGGCCGCGGAGCGCCTGGGCATGGCCCAGCCCCCGCTGTCGCGTGCGATCAGCCGCCTGGAGCGCCGCATGGGAGTGCGGCTGCTGGAGCGCACCAGCCGCCGTGTTGCGCTCACCGACGCGGGTGCCGTGTTCTTGGGCGAAAGCCGACGGCTGCTCGACTCGCTCGACGCGGCCGTGCGGCGAACCCGGCGCATGGAGCAGCCCGGGCGGCTGGTGATGGCGGTACGTCCCGGCACCGCGTCCGGGCTGATCGCGGATCTGGTCCGCTCCTTCGAGGTTGGCGGTCACGATGTCGTCTTCACGCATGACCTCCTGGCCGCCCTCAGAGATGGCACGGCCGATATTGCGCTGCTGTGCCTCGGCAGCGACGACCTCACCGGGCTGCGGACCGCCGACCTGACTGAGGAGGCGCCCTTCGCGCTGGTCCCGCGTGACCATCCACTGGCCCGGCGCACCATGGTGACGGTCGCCGATCTCGGCCAGGACGCGAACTTCGCGCCCGAGTGCCCGCCGGTCGGGCTCGACGAGATCGTCGACCGGGTCGTGCTCGGGCGGCTGGTCACCGTTGTGGGTTCGGGGGCTGCCGAACGGATCTCCTCCGAGGTGGCCGCAGTGCCGGTGTCGGACCTGCTGCCCACGCGTCTTGCCCTGGCGTGGCCCGAGGGGGCGTCCCGTCCGGCCGTCACCGCTTTCGTGCGCTCGGCCCGCGCAGCCGAGGCGCGGCGGGCGCTTGACGCGAATGGCCGAGGCGCGGCCGGGTCTTGAGGCTGCCCGGCGGTCAGTGCCGGGGCGTGGTTGCAGGGTCAGCGGAGTTTCCGGAAGGTTGCCCGGAGGTCGGTCACGAAGACTTCGGTGTTTTCGTACTGCACGAAGTGGCCGCCCTTCTCGTGGGCGTTGACATGCCCGACTTCCGCCCCGCCACCGGCCGACGAAGCTGATCCCCGGCACCTTCCGTGTCACTGCGCCCAGGCAGAGACCTTGACGGCGTTTTCAGATGCCCGCTGGTACATGTCCAGCAGAGCGGCGAGCACGCCAACCTGGTCATCAACGCTCATCCCCTCTGGCGTTTCGCCCGCAGCGAGCTGTCGGGCAGCGTGAAGGACGACTGGAAGCGACTGGGCAGAGAGCCACCGGCTCGGCGGTTCGCCGTTCCAGCGACGCGCAGGACCACGGCCGCCCGCGAAGGCCGCCCGCTGCAGCACACCCCTGGCACCCACGAGAGCGTCTACGTACTACCCGGCAAACGAGTCCAGCGCGCCGCACAGGGCGTCATCGAGGACGACGCCCGCGAGGCCCTGGAACAGGCCCGGGACATCGTGTTGAAAGGACACCTCGGCCAGGGCCCGGCTCCCGGGCATCAAGAGACCGCGACGGCGGACTGCGAGGCGGGCGCAAGCGGATCCCTACGTTTCTGCGGCGCGCTGCCGGGGCCCGTCCCCTGAGTGCGGTGTGCATGGTGTATTCGGCAAAGCTTGCAGATGTGCCTGCAATGCGGCTTGTGTACAACGTCAACATTCTGTTTTGCTGGCAGTAGTCTGGTGCTCCGTGTACGTTTGGGTGGTATGAAAGAAGACGCCGCCCCCACGGCCAATCTCCTGGTCACCGGCTCAGAGATCGCCCGGCTCGCAGGGGTCACTCGCGCCGCGGTCTCCAACTGGAGGCGGCGCTACGACGACTTCCCCGCGCCTGCCGGTGGCGGTGCGAACAGCCCTCTGTTCGCTCTGCCGGATGTGGAGGTGTGGCTGGACCGACAGCGCAAGGGGCAGGGAGTCTCCGAGGAGGTCCAGCTCTGGCAAGTGCTGCGCGGAGCCTACGGCGACGAGATCATCGGCGGAATCGCCGATGTTCTCCGCCTGCTTGCCGAAAGGGGGCAGGCGCACGAGCTTCCGGAGAGGGCCGCCCTGCTGGCGCGGAACATGGCTGCGAGCACCTCCGTGGGCGAGGTGGCCGACGCTCTCGGCGAGCGCTTCACCGACTCGGTGCGCCGGGCCGGCTCGGACCAGGTCACCTCGCCTCGTGTGGTCCGTGCCGTGTGCCACTTCGCCGGCGAGGTGACGAGCAACGCGACCGTCTTCGACCCGGCCTGCGGTATCGGCACGCTCCTCCTCGCCGTCGCTCCCGAGGGCGCGGGGAAGCGGTACGGGCAGGAATCGGACCCGCGCAGCGCGGATGTCGCGCAGATGCGCGCTGACCTGACGGGCCGTACGGGTGTCACCATCGCCACGGGCGACTCTCTGCGCGACGATCAATGGGCGGACCTCAAAGCCGAACTCGTCGTCTGTGACCCCCCGGTGGGTGTCACCGACTGGGGACGAGCGGAGCTGCTTCTCGACTCCCGTTGGGAACTCGGTACCCCGTCGCGTGCCGAGGGCGAACTCGCCTGGCTTCAGCACGCCTACGCCCACACGGCCCCCGGCGGTCGCGTTCTCATGGTCATGCCCGCTTCGGTTGCCTACCGCAAGGCCGGCCGCCGCATCCGCGCGGCGCTCGTACGGCGTGGCATCCTCACGCACGTCATCGCTCTGCCGCCCGGAACCTCGGCTTCCCACTCCCTCCCCGTCCACCTCTGGCAACTGCGCCGACCCTCGTCGCCCGGTGACGCTGCCACGTCCGTACGCCTGGCCGATCTGACTGCGGGTGACCCGGACGATTCCTTGGAGCCCGGCCCTGGACAGGTCGTGGACATGCCGCTCATCGATCTGCTCGATGACGCGGTAGACCTCACGCCCGCCCGCCACGTCGGGGAGTCGCACCGCGATCTCGCCGCTGAATACCGATCACTGCGGCAGGAGTTGGCGCAGCAGCTACAGGGGATTGCGAAGCTCCTGCCGACGCTGACCGCGGGCGACGGTCCAACTTCTCTGGACGGGCCCACGGTCAGTGTCGCAGAGCTCGCCCGCGCCGGACTCGTCGAGTACGGCGACCCGGAACCGGTCTCGGTGGCTGAGCAGCTCGACGCCGACTATCTGCGGGGCTTCCTGCGCAGCGCGGCGAACAACCGCCGCTCCACAAGCGCCAGCGGCACCTTCCGCCTCGACGGCCGGGGCACCCGTATCCCGCAGATGGACATCGCCGACCAGCGCCGCTACGGCGCCGCCTTCCGTGCGCTCCAGGAGTTCGAGGAGCGTACGCGGAGGCTGGCGGAGCTGAGCCGGGATGCGGCAGCGCTCGCCAGGGACGGGCTGGGCAGTGGCACGCTCGTTCCCGAGGATGGCAAGGGCGAGTAATCCGGCTATGCGGAGCGGTGCGGTACGAACGAACTCAAGGCCCTTCATGGCGTGCAGGGTGGCGAGCCGCACTCCCGACGTGTCCGGCGCTGAACCCCTCGGCGAGGTACTGCAGGGCCTCGAACTGATCCTCCGGCGGCAACGTGCCAAAGGCTTCCCACTGCGGCTTGTCGATGATGGTCCGCACCGCCCGCACCACTTGATCGTCGAAGTCCAGCTCGCGCAGCACCGTGTCGGAGTACTTCGCGAACAGCAGCGAAGGGGCCTTGGCGGCGGCCTTCTCCAGGGCGGGAGTGAGCTGCTCGCTCGCGGCCGCGCCAGAAGTCGTTGATGCGGATGGTCGGCATCCGCGGGTCGTGTGCGTGCGGCAGGAACGACCTCCCCACCCCTGAACGGACACTCCGCAGTCGATCAGACGCGCAGGGTGGTGTCCATCCGCCGGGCCACGGCCGCGATGTCCGTGAGCAGCCCGGCCGGTTCCTGGTCCAGGCCGAGGGCGTGCTGATGGATGACGATGCCCGCATGCCGCACCCGGTGCGCGGCATGTGGGGCATGGCCCTTCGCGTACACCAGATGCCCCTCCCGGAGTCCCAGGGCCGTGCAGTAGGCCAGCATCTGGTACAGGTCGGCGTCCGGATAGCCCTCCCGCTGCTCCGACTTGTACTTGGCGTCCACCACCGCCGACGGGCTGCCGTCCGCCCCGTACAGCACGAAGTCCGGCTTCATGCGGATCGCGGACGCCTCGTCGAGGTGGTGCGGGTCCTGGAGGCGGGCCGTGCGGCCCGAGCCGCGGAACGCCTCCCGCAGGGCGACCGTCACGAAGTCCTCGAAGAGCTTGTTCATGTCGAACAGGAACCCGTCGATGTGCAGTCCGCCCGGTGTGTGCTCGGCGGACGCGCCGTCCAGGACGACACGGGCGAGGTGCAGGGCATGGTGGTAGCGGGAGTTGAGCCGGGTGGCATGCCAGTCGGGGAGCGGCCCGCCGCGCACGATCGCGGTGACGTCCGCGAGGCGGGCGCGTTGGTGCAGAAGCCTGCGGCGCACGTCACGCGGTACGCCGGGCAGGCGCAGCAGGCGGTCCACGGCCGTGCGCAGAATGCGGTTCTCCGCGATGTCCGTGGTGAACTCGTCGTACGCCACCTCCACGGGCAACGTCGCGCCGAAGTGGCGGCGGATCTGCTCGGCCTCCCGGATCCGGCCGCGTACGACGAGGGCGGTCTCCTCCGTCGCCCGGTAGCCCTGCAGGAGGCCCTGCCGCAGTGCCCGGTCCACCTGACGTTCCACGGCGTGCGCGATCGCGGGCAGCAGACCCTGGTGGTCCGCCACCGCCACCTCTCCGTCGTGCCAGCCGCCGCGTGGGTCGAGGCTGTAGCCGAGCAGGAAGAAGAGGCGGGCGATGGGTACCTTGGGCGTGACGCGGACGGTGAACGGCCGGCCGCCACCCGGCCCGGCGACGGCGACTGCCCCGACCTTGCTGCCCGCCCGCAGCGACCAGTGTCCCGGCGCGTACGGGTCGGGGGCGGCGTCCACGATGCGGGCGGCGGCGAGCGCCCGGCCGACAGCGCCCGGCAGCGGTACGGAACGGGCCGGCGCGTGCTCGACGAGCTCGACGGTGGCGGGCTCCGCGGGGTCCCCTGCCGGATTCACCGCGGGGTTCATCCCGGGGTTCACAGCGGAGCTCACCCCAGCGACTCCCGCAGCACAGCGAGCCCGTACCGCTTCTCGATGTCGATGTCCTCCCCGTAGTGGTGTTCCTCCAGCAGCGGAAGGATCTTCGTCCGCCATGTCCGCTCCAGGCCACCCTCGCGGTGGACGCCCTTCTTCATCAGGTACGAGGGGCCGATCCGGAAGTCGGGTTCGTCGATGCGGGAGTTGAGCGCGTCCAGCAGATCGGCGGGCTCGGAGTCCCTGCCCTCCCTGGCCAGCCAGCGTCGCAGCAGCCCGCTCGTCGGCTCGGTTCGCGGCGACAGCTCCACGAAGGCGAACCGCCGCCGCATCGCCGCGTCCACGAGGGCGATGGACCGGTCGGCGGTGTTCATCGTGCCGATCACGAAGAGGTTCGGCGGGAGTGCGAAGTCGTCGCCGGAGTAGGTGAGCCGCACGGACTTGTTCCGGTATTCGAGAAGGAAGTACAGCTCACCGAAGACCTTCGCCAGGTTGGCGCGGTTGATCTCGTCGATGATCAGGAAGTGCGGGATGTGCCGGCTGCCCTCGCGCGAGGCGAGGTCGGCCAGCTCCCGCAGCGGCCCGGCCGTCAGCCGGAAGGCGACCTCCCGTGTCTCGGGGTCCTCCTGCGGACGGAACCCCTCGAAGAAGTCCTCGTACGCGTACGAGGGGTGGAACTGCACCAGCTTCACCTGCTCGGGCCCACTGCCGAGGAACTCCGCGAGCTTCAGCGCGAGGTAGGTCTTGCCCGTGCTCGGCGGCCCGTACAGGACCAACTGGCGCTCGTCCCAGAGCAGATCACGCACCTCCCGCAGCCAGGCCGCCTCATGCACGAGGAGTTCGGCGGCCAGCTCGTCCGTCGGCTCCGGCAGCTCCAGCTCACGCCGGGCGGTGATCGCCGGGATCTCCGCGCTCGGGTCGCGCTCAATCGCCTCGGCCTCCTCGGCCAGCTCCTCGTCGCTCCGGCCGAGTCCTTCGATGAGGGCCTGTACCGAGGTGAGGTCGACGACGTCGTGCTGGACGGACAGCTTCTGCTGAAGAGTCTCCGGCAGTTCGTCGTAGGCGTAGCCGATGGCCTTCCACTCGACGGGCCGACGGACATTGGACCGTCCGTCCTCGGACTCCACCTGCTCAACAGGACCGGCGATCTCACCCGCGTACAACCGGCCGCCGGAGATCGTACACACGGTGTCACCTGGCTTCATCCGGCACAAGAAGGCGTGCAGCCCCTCCACCAGCTCCAGTTTCTGACTGTACGTGGCTGTTGATTCGTAGTCCTCCTCGACCATCGTCCGCAGCGAGTCCTTGGCGATCCCTTGCTGGACGCCTTGTCTCAGCCGGGTGGCGGCGAGCGAGATGCGCTCCGCAGGCAGCCACATACTCTGGACGAGGTCGAGACCGGAGACGTTCGACCCGCGCACCAGCCAGGTTCGCTTGGGGCCCCATCCCACGTGGTTGAGGAAGTCGGTCAGCGGGTGGCCTTCGGCGGTCTTCCACTCCACCCAGCCGTTGGCGCTACGCCCCAGCAGAATCTCGGCTGCGGCTGACGGCGAGTTGCACTCGATGTCCCGCGTGGTCTCCAGCTGGCGCGGCCACGTGGCCGACTGGCTGATGGCGCCTTCGCCGATGAGCCGCTCCCTCAGGCGATGGGATGACGGCATACGAAGCGGGAAAGAAGGAACGACCTCGGACCGGGCGGGGGAACCCGCCAGAACGAGGAACCTCTGGCTCCCGTTCGTCCCCTGCTGAGGCAGCAGCCGTCCTCTCGCCAGCGGCCCACCGTTCGGCATACGTAACTGGAACTCCGGAGACCGTATAGCCGCAGGCTGTCCCGTGTGTTCCTCGCTCACGCCCACTCCTCGGCTCCATTCCGGCTCACCAACGCCCCATTGCTGTGCCTCTCCAGGCGGGCCGGGCATGGGCCGCACCGTGCCTGGACGGACGCTCATGTGAGGGTATTGGTCAGGTGAGGGCCGATGTAACCGATGAATGTCCCGTGATCAGCGCAGTGACCGTCGTAATAGTGGAGGCGGGGCGCGACCGTATTGCCCCCACCGATGCGCACATGGGCGCCCATGAAGATCTCTCCTCCCGCATGCACCTGCTCGGGCACGGGGAAGGTCCGTTCTCTGCGCCATGCGGCTTTGGCCTTCACGCTCTTCGACTCATCACGGACGATCTTGCGAGGTGAGATGGTGTGCACGCCGCTGGGCGCATCGCCGCACCACTGCTTGAAGTCGCAAAATGTTCTGCCCTCGGCGGCCGCGTCGGCGAAGTCCCGCAGTGCCAGCACGGCGTCCCAAGCCATCCGAACCCAGGACGAGCCGTAGGCCTGGTCGTCCAGCTCGAGCGTGAACTTGCGGATGCCGGTGAAGTGCAGGTGGGGCATGTCGTCGAGCCGGACGAGCAGCTCCTCGAAGGTTGCGGGGTCGTCGTCGGATTCCCCGGGGACGGCGTAGGCCTCCTCGGCCGCGATGAACGTGGCCAGCCGCCTCTGAAGCGCCAGCACCTGGGCCTTGGCCCTGTGGAGCTCCCGGTACTGGTCGTCGTAATCGATGATGAACTGCGTCTCGTTGTCGCCGGCCTTGCTCAACTCCTGCTTCAGATCACGGATCTCGTCGGCACGGACCCGCTGCTCCCTCCCCGCCTCCTCCAAGATCTCGTGAAGCGCGTTGTTCTCGTCCCGCAGCCGCCCCAGCTCGGTGCTCCCCACCCCATCCCTGGTCCGGGTCCGCATGACCGGCACCGAGTCGAGTGCGGCCGGGAGCGGCAGGCGGGCAGCCAGGTTCTGTGGGAGCTGGGCCAGGATCCTGCGGGCGTGGTGTGGCTTCTCGGTGATGAGGCGCCGCGACATCACGCGGTGCCTCTGGCCGTCCGCCGACCATGCCGGGTCCACCCCGGGCAGGTAGGTGCGGACGCCACCTCCATAGACGCGGTGGTACTCCAACCTGCGGTTGAAGCGTGCCTCCGCATCTGGGGTGAGGACGTAGAGGACGGCGATGCCGGCCAGCGGACGGACCAGAGGATCGACCGTCTGCTCCAGCCACGTGTCGAAGTCGACGCCATGAGGAGTGCTCGCCACGACGATCGGCAGACGCCGGGCCCCGTCGCACAGTTCGTCGATGACCGCGTCGATGTCGTCTCCTTCGACGACCTGAGGCATCGCAGTCACGTCCGCGAGGCTGTCGCGCGCGTCCAGTACCTCGAGCAGACTCTTCGCCAGGCGTGGCGTCTTCGCCGCATCGGGCACGACGTCGGGATCGTCCGGCAAGTGCTCGACGTCCAGCTGGACCCAGATAGGGCCGTCCGCGACCTGCCGGACCACCACCGTGGTCTGCCACGTCCCGTTGGGTGTCTTCTCCCGCAGACGCCAGCGTCCGTAAACTCCGGCGGCCGCAGTGGTGGCGTCATGGTCGAGGGTCACCCCGCGGGCTATCTCGTTACGTCCCTCGGCGAAGGCGTGGATGTCGTAAGCCTTCGGTGGTCGCTCCAACCAGTCATGCAGTTGCTGGTCGACCCGCGCGCCGGTCGTGACGTAGTCGAGTCCGCTGGCAACCACCATGCGGTAGCGACGGGTCTCCATGGCGGTACCTCTTCGGGGTGTAGGTCCTCGGGGCCGGGCTCATATTCGGGCGGAGGGCAACACGCGCAACAGCTCTGCCACGTCCTGATGCCAGGCCCGTACTTCGGACGGCGTGGGCGGGAGTTCGTAGGTGTGGTGGTGGCAGGCGGCGCTGAGCGCAGACCACGTGGTGTGCCATCGCCGGGCGACCGACGGCCTGACGTACCACTGGAGGCAGAGCATTCTGCTGCGTCCATTGCGGGTCATGGCCGGGCTGACGCCGCCCCAGAACGCGTCGAGTGTCTCGTCCAAGGCCAGCCGGAGCAGCACCGCCGCGGCACGGGACCGAAGTCCGGGGGTGAGGGTGGAGGCAGTGTCCGGCGGCGGGTTGAGCAGCCGGTCGGCGGCGCCGAGGAGGCTGCTGGTGGGAAGCGTCACCGGGCCAGCACCGCCTTCGCGAGCCGCTCGGTTCGACGGATCAGGTCCTTGCGGTCGGTCACGTGCGCGGGCTTCTGGTGGGACGCCGCGTTGCACTGCTGGATCAGGTCCTTCGCCCAGGTGCCGTGGTCATGGGCAATGGCGTCGAGAACCGCGTCCTGCTTCACCGTCAGAGCGAGCGCGGCGAGTCCGGTGAGAGGGCCGGCCTTCGCGATCCTGTCCTCGGCGTCGCGCCAACTGACCTCCGCGACGCGCAGGGTGCGGCGGGCCACGGTCAGAAAGGCCGCCTCCAGAACCACGCGGCACATCGCGGGAAGCACCCGGTCCGCCACGTCGTCGGGCAGGTGCTCGTCGAGCGAGATGGCTCGCGCCTCGTCCAGAGCCTGGGTCACCGGGTCACTGACCGGGACGACCCGGACGACGGAGTCGGTCTGGCGGGAGACCTGTTGGACCGTCGCCGCGATGCCGAGGCGGCGGATGGCCTCTTCGAGCCGGGTGTCATGCGTGAAGACGACGACCTGCCGGTGCTGAGCGTAGAAGTCCAAAACCCTGGCCAGACCGTCGACCTTCTCCGGGTCCATGGACTGGACGGGGTCGTCGATCACCAGAAACTTGAAGGGGCTGCTCTTGTGGGTGGCCCGTGGCACGAAAAGCGACAGCGCCAGCGAATGCAACTCGCCCTGGCTCATGACGCCGAAGGCGGGTGCGTCCACGGCGTCCACCGAGACGTCGAGCACTACCTTGCGCGCGGTGGCCGTGCCAGTGAGACCGACCGAACCGAGCGAGACGCTACTGCGCTCACACAGCAGCTTCCAGACCATCTGCGACTGGTCGGCGATCGGCTTCAGCCGTGCTTCACGAAGCTCGTCGGTGAACTTCCTCAGCCACGCACGCGCGGCCTTGACCTGCTTGATGCGGGGCTGCGCACGCTCGGCGGCCTCGGCGTGCCGCAGCCACTCGGTGAGGCGTCCGGCGACGGTCTGCCACCGGCCGTCCTGCTCGTCGAGACGCCGTGTGGCGTCCTCTCCCACCTGGTGGCAGGCATCGCCGAGCACGGCCTCGGCCCGCTCGGCCCGGTCCGCCAGTTCCCGCGGCTCGGACACGGCACGGCACGGCACGCGGCCCAGTCGCGCCAGAGGGCGGCGAGCGACGGCTCGTCGCCCTGAAGCCACTCCGGGACGGGATGGACCGCGTCATGGACGTCCCGCACAGCGGCCGCCAGCTCCCGGCGCGCGGCCTGCGCCTGGGCCGCTTCCGCCTGCAGGCGCTCGACCTGCTCGCGAGCCCCGACCGCCCAGGTCCTGTCGAGACGGTCGGCGCTGCCGCACACGGGGCACTCGGCGGTGTCGGTGTGGCGGCGGCGATAGTCCAGCGCCTTTTCCAGCAACTCGATCAGCTGCCGTGCGTCCTCCGCGGAGCTGTACCGCACATCCTCGGCGTCAGCGGCGGCCTTCCGGAGCCGGGCCACGGCGGCGGCGACTGCCTGCCGGTCGGGTGCGGGCAGAGCGGCCAGACGGCGCAGCCGGGCGAGCGCGGTGTCATCGGCGACGGCGTTTCCCTTGAGGAGCAGGCGCACGGTCGGGCCGGCGGCCACCGAGCGCGGCGCCCGCTTCCGCGGCACGCGGGTCGTCGTGCTCGGACAGTTCGTGCACGACGGTGGCGGTGAGTGTCGTGGACGCCGTCACTTCGTCGTTGAGCGACTTCAGCAGGGTACGCGCCTTCTTGTCCGTGTCGCTGAGCAACTCCAGACCCAGAAGCTGGGCGAGCGCGTCATGGAGCGCGGTGAGCGGTCCGCTGATCATCGCCCCGAGCTCGCTGTAGGGGAGGAAAGGGCGGTAGAGCGATATCTGTTCGGGATCGATGACCTCGTGCAGAGCGGATGCCGCCCCCTCGACCTCGGTACGGCAGTCGTCCAGCCCCGTGCCGCTCCAGCGCCGACGGACGGTGACCGGAGCGCTCGTGCCCTCCGAGCAGAGCCCGACGGATACATGGGGGTCGGCGTGGTCGTGCAGGTTGCGCCAGCCCTGCTTCCAGATCTGGGTCCGGTCCTGCCAGCGGTAGTTGCTACCCGTGAGCGCCATCTCGGCGGCTTCGGCGAGGCTCGACTTTCCGGAGCCGTTGCGTCCAGCGATGACCGTCAGACCTGGTTCGGGGCGAAGCTCCAGTGTGGTGGCGGGACCGATGCCGCGCCATCCCGCGGCAGTGATGGACCGCAGATAGAGGGAGCGGGTCCGCCCGTCGCTTCCGACCGTGGCATCGGGTAAGAGGTCCCGCAGCACCTCCCGGGCCTCAGGCGCCAGACCGGACTCGGACAGGCGCCCGAGAAGTACGTCCCGCAGGGACGTGTGGGTGGAGCCGATTTCGTCGGACATCGCTCTGCTCCTCTTGCGGCGCACGGGAGTTGAGGTGGGCTCAGACACCTCAGCCGCACCGTTGGGTCTGCAATAATGATGGAAGCCTGTTAGCGCTGTCAACGCATTAAATGAAGAGCATGGAATCGAATATGTGTACACCGCGGCCCGGTTTCCGGCCTGGGTGACCAGCGACTGGTGAACGCGCGGTACTGACACGCGTCGCGGCAGACGAAGCGCGTGTCCAGCCGGTGTCGGAGAGCGTTGCCTGGCTGAAGCTGCTGATCCTCAATGGCCACCGCCGACGTCGGCGAAGGGCGACGTGCCGCCGGAAGGCTTGGCGAGTGGCAGCAAGGTCGGCGATCCGCAGAAGGCTCCGATGCCGATGCAGGCCGTCCAGATGCTGTTGTCGGGGACGGAGGCCACCTGTCGCATGGTGATCCCGTTGGCGATGACGAAGTAGGACCACGCCAGGCATGCGGCGAACCCGAGTCCGGCAGCGGTGAGTTGTCCGCGTCCGTCGCCCTCCGTCCGTAAGGCGTCGACGCCGCCGTTCACGAGGAACAGTCCGATGGAGATGATCCCGATGGGCAGGACACATCTGTGCCACGGTTACCGGGGGCGCGGAGTCTGTCCCGCCGGGACGCTGGCACCGCCGCCGACATGAGCCCGAAGACCGTGTACCGGCCGAGCGCGAGGTAGTAGACGTTCACCGGGTCGACGGCGGCCGGGCTCAGAAACGTGAACCCCCACAAGGCCGTCGCGACCAGCGTGGCCGACGCGCTCGACACGCTCGCCTCCGAGATCCGCCCGCTGGTCAAGCGCCTGGCGCGGCTCAAGGCGGATGCTTTCATGTTCGTCGCCAGCGTCGAAGGCGATGACGACTGGACCGAGGACGAGGACAAGGTCGACCGTCACCAGCAGCTCTGGGACGACGTGAACGCCTCGGTCGCCGCCTTCCAGGAGGCCGAGCGCAAGGCCTCCACCACGATCTCCGGCCTTGTGGGCGGCCCGAAGTTCGTGGCGGACGACGGCAGTCATACGCAGAACCGCAAGAAGGTGATGTATGGCTACGACCTCGACGCTCTCGACCAGGCCAAGGAACTCCCCTGGGGCAGCCCTGTCAGCCAGACCTACGACGCTCTGGACTTCGGCCACCACTTCAAGAGCGCAAGAGCGGTGTGTACGTATGGTGCGTGTCGGTCCTCGGACACCATCGCGAATGAAGCGGGCTGGGACTCGAAGTCCACAGCCCGCTTCTTCGTGTGCAGGTACTGACCAGAGGCGTCCGCTGGTTCGGTCAGCGCCATTTATGCGTCTCGCACGGAACTTCGAAAAGTTTCGGAACGCCTATGCGTCTAATGCGCGCACGCGGAGACGTCGTGGACGTGGTCGGGTTTCGCTTCTGCCGCTGGGTCTGCTGGCCCGATGGCGGGCTACCGCGTCGTTGTTGGCGCACCTGACCGAGCAGTAAGCTCGGCGCCCATTGCGTGAGGTGTCCACGAAAGCGAGTTCGCAGACGCTTCGCGCGCATCGGCCGAGTCGCGTGGGAGAAGCCGAGCAGACGACGTACGACAGGCCGGTCGCGGTGACTGCCTTGATGTGGGCGGCTGGATCGGAACCCGGGGCGCTGTAGTGCATGTGCGGCGTGCCGTCGTGCAGCGAGATGCGCGGTGTGCTGGCGACTTCCGCCAGGAGTGCGTTGATCCTCTCGCATCGTTCGTCCAGCGATTGATCACCGAAGCAGCGGGCCAGCCGCCGGCTCCACTCCCATATCTCCACCGTCTGCGGTGGCGTCAGTGCCCGGTTCACGACGCCGTGTGCGGCCAGGATCTGCTCCAGTTCGTGGGGGGGCCAGAGGGCAGTGCTGTTGACGAGGTCCGCGGCGAGTCGCGCTGCCTCACCGCCGTAAGGGTTGAATTGCATAGCGGGAGTAAAGCACGCTCGTTTGCGGGCCGACGAGCCATTACCCGACGGGTGATGGGCGTCGGTTCGGCACGTGCCGGAGACCACCGACCGAAGTGGGTGTCAACACAGCACATGTCCGTTCTCGCGCAGGAACACACCGGTCAGTTCATCGAGCAGTCCGTGGAGAAACTGGCTGCCTCGGTTCACTCGAGCGAAGCACTGAACAACGCGTTCTATTCCCGCTGGATGGGCGGGCCACTGACGTACCCCGAAGTCAGGGTGTTCGCCGAGCAGTATCTGGCGCGCACGGTCAACACCAGCGTCATGGTCGCCCTGTCGGTGCTCAACACCAGCGATCTGGACGCACGCGTCGAGTGCGTGAAGAACCTCTACTCCGAGTACGGCAACGGTGACCCGTCGAAGGCCCACCTCGTACTGCTGGAGACCTTCCTCAGCGACCTGCTGAGCCGGCTCAAGGGGGCACCGGTGTCCGCCGAGGAGGTGCGGAACGCGTCGGCCCTGCCCACCACGCAGGCGTTCAGCTCCGGACAGCGCGCGCTGTTCGAGTCCGATGATCAGCGCACGGTGCAGGGTGCCCTGCTGGCGCAGGAGCACCTCGCCTACTCGATGCTCACGCGCCTGTACGAGGGGGTGCGCAACTACAAGAGCGTCTATGAGACGGACGACGACTTCCACGAGGCCTGTGAGTACTTCTACGTGCACATCGGGGAAGCCGAGAAGGACCACAAGGTCCAGGCCGTGATCTCCGCGGCCGCGGTGTGCCGGAACGAGGACGACCTGGCAGTGGTGGCCGAGGGCTTCACGCGCTTCGTGGAACTCACCGCCGACTACTGGCGCGGTGTCGCGTCGGAGATGACTCGGCGGGCTGCAGTAGCCTGACCGAACGGGTAACGGGGAGCACGGAGCTGCCGTGAAAGCGGGACAGGCACATCGCGACCGTATGATTCCTCCGCTGCTGGTGCTGGCACAGATCAGCAGCCTGCAGATCGGATCGGCGGTCGCCAAGAGCGCCTACGACGAGGCGGGAGCCACGGCCCTGGCCGGTATGCGGCTGCTCTTCTCCTCCCTCATCGTGTGGGCGCTCGTCCGCCCCCGCCTGCGTGCGATGGCGAGCCGCCAATGGCGGACCGCCATCGCGCTGGGGGTGGTATTCGCGATCATGAACGTCGCCTATTTCCAGGCGATCCAGTATTTGCCGATCGGCGTCGCCTCGACCATAGAGCTCTTGGGCCCTGTGGTGTTGGCCATCGCCATGTCACGGCACTGGCGGGACCTGGCGGGCGCCCTGATGGCTCTGACGGGCGTCTTGTTGCTCGCCTCTCCCGGAGCCGCTCTCCCCGTAACCGGCCTGCTGCTGGGGACTCTGGCCGCCACGTGCCGCGCGGCCTATGTGGTTCTCAACCGTCGAGTAGGGCTCCTCTTCGACGATTGGAGCGGACTGGCCGTCGCGCTGGCTGTCGGCTCCTGCTTGCTGACCCCGGTGGCGGCCATCACGCACGGAGCCGCGATCGCACGGCATCCGCATCTTCTGCTCATCGGCCTGCTCGTGGCCCTCCTCTCCTCATTGATCCCTTACTCCCTGGACATGACGGCGCTGCGGCGCATCGACGTGCGGGCGTTCGGCATTCTGCTGGCGATGAGCCCAGCCGTCGGCGCAGGCGTGGGTTTCGTTCTGCTCGGCGAGCACATAACGGTGCGTCAATGCGCGGCCATCGCACTGGTCATCGTCGCCAGCGCGTGGTCGGTCAGCTCCTCCGGTGGCAAGGCCGGTATGGCCGGCAAGGCCGACTGCGCGTCGACGGGATCCACCGAGTCGAGATCCGCCACGCCCAAAGCATGACGTCTTCGCGGTAGGCCGGTGATGGACCAGGGTCCACCCAACCGAGAGGGACTGAGTCTTATGGACGTCACCACGGCGATGCTGACGCGTCGTAGTGAGCACCACCTGGACGATCCGGCTCCCACCGACGAGGAATTCGCCTACCTGCTGAAGGTGGCCGCGACAGCCCCGGACCACGGCCTGCTCCGTCCGTGGCGTTGGATCCTCATCCGAGGCGATGACCGAGATGAGCTCGGAGCCTGCTTCGCCGAAGATGTCCCCGCGGAACGCCGCTCCCAGGCGGTGGCCAAGCCCCAGCGTGCCCCGCTGCTGGCATCGCTGGTGTTCACCCCGACCCAAGGGCACCGAGTTCCCGAATGGGAGCAGCTCGCGGCGACCAGCGCCATGACCCACTCGCTGATTCTGCTGCTGCACTCGCGGGGCTTCGGCAGCATCTGGCGGACCGGGGCCGCCATACGCTCGCCGCGGGTACGGCAGTTGCTGGGTCTGCGGGACGAGGAGGAGCTTCTGGGCTGGCTGTACATCGGCACGGCGACGGCCTGCACCTCCGGGTCACGCCGCCGCTCGTTGTGCGACGTGTCCAGCCGGCTCAGCAGTCTGTCTCCGCCGCGGCGGGCCGCGATCTGACGCACGACATCCCCGTGATGTAATGGTTGAAGCGTCTTAGGTCATTGCGTCAGCGTGGCTGTATGGATGACACCGGTATCGATCGCTGCCCCGCATGCTGGTCGCCGGTCTCGGGCAGCGCGGAGTGGGTCCTGCTGTCCCAGCACGAGACCTCCGAAGGCGACATCGAGTACTGCCAGTCGGCCTGTGGATGTGTGGTTCTCCTCTTGGGCGGCGATCTGCTGAAGACCGTCCCTGCGGGTGCAGGCCCCGGTCACCGACCAATGGGCCGGGGCTGACCGGAGCCCTTTGGCGTGTGCTCGATTTTGGCGCGCCGAACAGCTACTCCTTCCCTCTGAACGTGAGTGGAAGGAGCTGTTTTCGCTGCCCATTTCGAGCCTGAGTCGATTCGATGTCGCATCTCGGCATGGCCCGTTGAATCTCGCGGGCGGAACGTGTAAATGGTTGACGATATGGAGACCTCTCTCGTAGGGTTCCGATATCCGGCCAATGAAGCGCAATGCCTCGATTCTTTGCACTGCTGATTGGCTCGAGGTATGCCGCGTCAGTGACTGACTGAGCCGGCGGATCTCATTCTGGAGGTTGGGAATGCCCACCGTTGTGATCGAAGAGGAATTCGACCTCGATCTGAACGTCGAAGCGCTGGAGGGAGCGGTCCAGACCTCGCGCGCCACCAGCATCACCTTCTGCTGGGTCAGCTGTGGCGGGTTCTGTTTCGACGGTGAGTGAATAGCGTGTCGGGCGGGGTGCTGAGCCCCGCCCGACACCGAGATGTCCATCAACCGTGGCAGCCGGTGCGGCACAGAAGGGATGGGGAGGGCTGTGGCCTCGCAAGAGGGCGAAAGTCCGTCATTCGAATGTTCTGGGCCGGTTTTGCTGCGTGCTGCCGCCTTGCCATCGTCGCCAGGCAGTGTGGAGTGCTCGGCGGGTGAATCCGAAGGAGCTTCTTCACCACGGCCGGCCGGTCCGGACGACGAAGCGGGAATGCGGGAACGCGTGGCGGAACTGGCGTCGATTCCCGAATTCATGACCGCGGTCCACCTCGCGAGCCCCAGCCTGGCGGCTGACGTTCTCCGTGTGGTTGAAGGGCAAACGGTTCGGCGCAAGGTTCTGCGGCGCGTCACGGTCTCGCTCACCAAATACCACCTGCGGATGACGCAACGCCCCACGCCTTTCGGCATGTTCGCCGGTGTCGCCCTCGCGGATCTCGGGCGGCGTCCCTGGTTGAGCATCGGCGGTGAACACCGGAGTGTGAGCCGACCGGACGCGGAATGGCTGCACGAGGTCCTGACGTCCATCCTCACGGTGCGGCCCGTACTGAGGCGTACTCGCCTCCTGGCCAACAATCTGCACACGGTGCGCGACGGGAGGCTCGTACTCGTCGACTTCCACAGCGGTTCCGGGCAGGAGTTCGCCCCCTCGGTCCGCTACACCTCTGTGGTCCGTGCGGTCCTGAGGGCGGCAAGGGAGCCCGCGGCCTGGCCGCACGTGCTGAAGGCGGTGCGCGATCAGTTCCCGCAGGCCACCGAGGAAGCGGTCGAGCGTTGTCTCGAGCAACTCGTGGGCAGCCATTTCCTCCTCACCGATCTCGCGCCTCCGCCTGACTGCGGCGACCCCCTTGGATATCTCCTGGACCGGCTCGACGGACTCGACCACCCCATCGTCGGGGAACTTCGGGGGGTCCAGGAGGCGCTGGACGCGCTCGATGCCGAGGAGGAGCCAGGAGCCCGCCATGCCGCCTTGCTCGCCGCCAGAGCCCGGATGCGGGCGCTCGGCTCGGTCGAACACCCCCTTCAGTGCGATCTGCTCTTCGACGCCCGCGTCACCCTCCCCCCGGAAGTAGGGGATGAGGTGGCCGGTGTCGCGGATGCGCTGTGGAGGCTCGCGCCCGAGCACCCCGGTAACGAGCGCATGCGTGCCTACCACGGACGCTTCCTTGAACGGTACGGAACGGACCGGACCGTTCCCGTACTGGAGGTTCTCGATGAGGTGCGTGGTCTTGGCCTGCCACGAGCCGAGGAGAGTGGCACCCCCGCGCCCGGCGCGGCCGCCGCGACCAGGCGGGACCGGCTGCTCGGCGAGCTGCTCTGCGACGCCATGCGCCGCGGCACACAGGAGATCGTCCTCGATGACGCGGCCGTGCGACGGCTCTCCGCCGATGGCCGCGGCCGGGTTCCGCGATCCGCGGACATCGGCGCTGAAGTGGTGGCCGCGAGCTGGGAGGAGCTGTGCGCGGGCGACTTCCGTCTCGTACTGGGGCTGAGCCCTGTTTCCTCCATGGCCGGTGCGGCCTTCGGGCGTTTCATGTCCGTACTCGGCGCGCCCGCGGAAGCCCGTGTACAGGAACTGGTCGACAGCGCTGAGGCCATGGACGACACCGGGGAGCCGGCCGCGATGGTCGCCTTCCGGCCCTCGGTGGTTCGCTCGGCGAACGTGACCACCGTTCCGCAGTGGCTGCCGCACAGGATCCCCCTCGGGGTGGGCCCCGCCGCGACGCGCGCCGCACAGGACGTGAGCCTGGAGCGGCTCGGAGTCCGGGCCACCCTCGACCGCCTGGAACTCGTGTGGACGGCGACGGGGCAGCGGGTGCGCCCGGTGACGTACTCCATGATCAATCCGCAGAGCGGCCATGTGCCGAACGTGGCCCGTTTCCTGATCGAACTGGGCCGGCAGGAAGAGCGGTCGATCGGAGGCTGGAGCTGGGGCAGGTGGTCGACGGCGCCCGCGCTGCCCCGTGTGAGGTACGGCCAGTCGATACTCTGCCCCGCGCACTGGGCGCCGGACGAGGAGCTGTCCGCCGCGTCATCCGCGTGCGACGCGTCCCAATGGGCAGCTCACGTGGACCGGTGGCGGGAGCGGTGGGGCGTCCCCCGGCACGTCCTTCTGGGCAAGGGGGACATCCGCATCGCTGTGGACTTCGACGACCCACTCCACCTTCTTGTCCTCCGTGGCGAACTGCGCAGCGGATCCGGCCTGGTCGTCATCGAGCGCTTCGGCGGCGCTCCCGGCAACGACTGGTTCCGCGGCCAGGGCGGATCGCACGCCTGTGAATTCGTTTTTCCCGTGCTGAGGAGTGGTCACCAGGCCAAGAAGGATTCCCGCGGCCGGGCCCCACAGGAGCAACGCGAGGCGGCACCGGCAGCTGCCCCCGCACCGCATGGCGTGTCCCGCCACTTGCCCGGCGGCGAATGGCTGTACGCGAAGCTCTATGTCCCCGAACGTCATCAGCTCGCAGTGCTCACCCGCCACCTCCCCCAACTGATCGCCGGCACCTCGGGCCCTCTCGCCGACACCTGGTTCTTCATTCGCTACGCCGACCCCGAGCCTCATCTGCGCCTGCGGTTCCACGGCAAGCCGAAGGCGCTGTGGGGGGAACTGTTGCCCGAGCTGCGTTCCTGGGCTGCGGAGCTGGGCGACGCCGGACTCCTGTCCCGGCTGACCCTCGACACGTACGAGCCCGAGGTCCATCGTTATGGCGGAGCGGAAGCCATCGTCCGTGTCGAGCGGGTCTTCCACGCCGACAGCCTGGCTGTTCTGCGTCAACTCACGCCGGTGGAAGACCAGTTGACGGACTTTCCCGATGTGTCGCAGGCGGCCCTGGGCGTTCTGGACATCCTGACGCACCTCTGCGGTACGACCTCCGAGGTGCTCCATCAACTCGGCGGCGCGCCGATCATGGCCTTGCGTGGTCGCGTGGGAAGACCGGAGAAGCAGTCGCTGAGCAGGCTGCTGGACGAGCACGGCAGAGCGCGGACGTCCGTGGTCGGCGAGTGCTGGCAAAAACGCCGCGCGGCTCTCCTCGATGTCCGTGACCTCCTGCGGAAAGCACAAGGAGGAGACATCGGGATGGGTTTGGCCCACATGCACTGCAACCGGTTACTCGGCGTCGACCGGGAAAGGGAAATGCTGGTCTATGCGACAGCCCGCGAATCCCTCGCTCTGCGGCTCGACAGAATGCGGCACGGCCGGTGATCGACTCGCCCGCTTCCGTTCCCGCGGAGGGCCGCGGAAGCCCTCTGCCCGGAGGGCCCACAGGCGGCGCGCACGACGAGGCGGTGGGCGCTTCTCACGCTGTGGCCGAGCGGCTGCGTGTGCCGCAAGAGGTCGACCGGCTCACCCGGCAAGCACGCGCTCGGATCCCCTCCGATGTCCTGTTTCCTCCATGGGATCCCGCACAGTTGCTGCTCGGGCACACCGGTATCGCCATGCTCTACAGCCGCCTCGCCCTGGACGACGCCGGCTGGGGAAAGACAGTGCACGCCCATCTCTCGGCGGCCCTCCCGTCCGTCAGGGCGGACACCGTCGGCGATGTGCTTCTCTCCGCATCCCTGCACGCCCAAGCGCACGGCGGATACACCAATTTACTGGACCGTGCTGCGACGGCGCACGCGTCCGCCATGCGCGCCTCCTGTGACCGGATCGGCCGACGGCTGCGCGAAAAGGGGCCGGGACTGGCGTATGGGGAGTACGACCTCGTCGGCGGGCTCGCTCGCGGCGGACGCGGCCTCATGGCCGGCGCCGACCTGGGTCACGCGGAGTCCGCGGACGCCTTGCGGGACGTGCTCGGCCTCCTGGTCGAAATGGCACGCCCGATACAGGTCCACGGGGAGCGGGTACCGGGCTGGTGGACGGACCCGGGACTGGGCTGGGTATCGGAAGCCGACAGAGCCGCCTATCCGCTCGGGGAGTTCAACCTCGGTATCGCGCACGGCGTCTGCGGACCCCTGTCGCTGCTGGCGCTGGCACACCAGGCCGGACACGACGTCCCGCACATGGTGGACGCCATGCGCACCATGGCCGACTGGGTGATGCGGAATCGCGTTGTCGGAGAGCAGGGCTCGTACTGGCCTGGCCGCGTCGCTTTTGAGGACGAGACCGGCCGGTCCCCGAGCCCAGCGGTATCGGTCACGCCGAGGTCGGACTGGTGCTACGGGGCCGCTGGTGTGGCGCGGACGCTGCATCTGGCCGGGCGGGCGCTCGGCGACCCCGAGCTGAGCGAAGTGAGCGTCGACGCGATGCGGTCCGTCTTCCAACGGCCTCACTTAAGTACCGCGATGCCGGATGCCACGTTCTGCCACGGTCGGGCCGGTGTCCTGCTGACGGCGGTGCGGATGGCAGTGGACACGGGGCATCCGGAATTGTGGCAAGGGACCGATCGCCTGTCCGCGGAACTCGCCCGGGGCTTCGACCCCACCACCGCGTTCGGCTATCGATACCCGCTGTCTCCAGCCGCCGACGCACATGCGGTTGACGAGCCCGGACTTCTTCAAGGCGCGGCTGGTGTGGCCCTGACGTTGCTCTCCTACGCTGATGCCCGCCGCGGGAGGCCCATGGGCTCCAGCATGTGGGACACGGCACTTCTCATGGCGTGACCGGGCTCGCCGAGCCGCTGGTGAGTAGGTGTCCCGCAGCCACCAATGTCCGATTCGGCTCGATCACGACGTGGTTGACTGGACGTACCTGACGGATGGCCGGAGCCGGGGGAGGAGTGGCATGGACGCGGTGGTGGAGTGGGTGGACGCGCGCGAGAGGCTGCCGAGGGATGGGATGCCCGTGGTGGCGGCCACGTCGGGGCGTTACCCGCCGGAGCCCGGTGAGGCGGATGGGGAGGACTTCTGGCTGGTTTTGCCGATGTACTTCACCCCCCGACACTTCGGTGAGGACGGGGCCGAGTACCGCGATTGCTTCGTCGACTCTGACCGTGTCGTCCGGCTGCCCTACGGCCGTCCCTGCGCCGAACCCGTCACCCATTGGGCAGAGTTGCCCACGCTGCCGGGCATGGCCGTGCAGCACGTGCTGGGGGAGGATGCGCGGGTCGCCGCCAGGGACGCCATGGGGTGAGGCGGGCCTACCCGTGGTCCAGCGACGCCCAGAAGTGGGTGAGGGCGCGGGCGCCACGGGCGGGGTCGTGTGTCATCCACCAGTGGCCGAGTCCGTCGAGGGTCGCGACCTCGGCACCGGCCCGGTGGGCGGCGCGGTGCCGCTGCTCGACGGTGCCGACCGCGTGGTCCTCGGTGGCGAGCAACGTGAGTCCTGGTCGCTGCGATGCGCGTTCCAGGTCCCGGCCCAGGTCGGCCATGACCGGGTGCGCGGCGGAGGTATAGAGCGCGACCACGGCCCGGCCCATCGCCTCGTCCTGGCCCCGGGCGACCTGCTCGGCCACCGCCTCGTGCATCCCCCGCTCGACGAGCGTCGCGACGCGGTCGCCGAGGGGCGCGCCGAACCGGGCGGTCACATCGGCTTCTCCGGCTCCCGGCGTCTGCCACCGCATGGCCAACTCGTGCCAGACGTAGTCGGGTTCGAAGATCCCGATGGAGTCGCTGACCCAGCTGCGCACGAGGTCCGGGCGGCTCATCACCGCGTTCAGGACGTGCCCGCCGCCCCAGTCGTGTCCCACCAGGTCGACGGGTTCGGCGAAGCGGGTCAGCTCGCCGATCAGCCAGTCGCGGTAGTCGGCGACGGTCGCGCCGAATCCGGCCGGGAGCGGGGAGCCGAACCCGGGCGGGGACAGGCACACCAGACGCCGGTGTGCCGCACCGGCGCGCTCCAGTTCGGGGAGCAGCCGGTCCCAGACCGCCGCCGTCTCGGGGTTGCCGTGCACGAAGACAACGGGCATCAGGCCAGTCCGTCCAGCGGTACGGTCGGCTGCAGAACCGATTCCACCAGCGCCTCGCTGCGGAAGTGGGACACCGCCTGGTATTCGGGGTCACGGATCATGTCGGCGAACGCCTGTCGGCTCGGGTAGCGGACCAGCAACACCATGTCCCAGGCCTGCCCGTCCTCGGCGACCAGTGCCCGCCCGCCGTCTCCCAGGTACTCCACCCGCACCCCGTACCGCGCGTTGATCGCCGGGCCGAGCGCCTCGGCGTAGCGCCCGTAGCTCTCGCGGCCGCCGTCCGGACGGAACCGCAGCAGGTTCAGCATCACCACGGGACCACCCGGATCTTCGGCCAGCAGGGCATCCACGGCGCGCTCGTCTATCTCGATCATCGGAAACCTCCAGTGGGTCGGGTCGATGCCGTGATCCTTACGTACTTGTTGGTCGACTGACAAGTTTGTTGTAGGTTTCTTTCCATGACGAGCACCCGCCGCACCCAGCAGCAGCGCCGTGACCAGGCCGAATCCGCGTTGCTTCACGCCGCCGCCGAGTTGGTCGTCGAAGAGGGGGTGCGCTCGCTGACGCTGGTGCGCGTCAGCGAGCGGGCCGGTTACAGCCGAGGGCTCGTCACCCATCACTTCGGGTCCAAGCAGTCGCTCCTCGAACGTCTGGCACGCGCGAGCCAGACCGGATTCGTCCCCGGGCTCGACGGCCTGCCGCCCGGCCTGGACCGTCTTCTGCGGCTGATCGACGGATACGTCGGGGCGCTCGGCGAGGTGGGCGTGTGGAACCGGGCGTTCCTGCTGCTCTGGGCCGAGGCCGCCACGGCGTCCGAACTGGCCCCGATCTTCCGTGAGCGGGACGAGGCGTTCCGCGCCGATCTGCGCGAAGACGTGGCCGCCGGTCTCGCCGACGGCACCATCCGCCCCGGCGTCGTGCCCGACGAGGCCGCGATCGCCATCGTCGGGCAACTCCGTGGAATCGGGTTGCAGCGGCTTCTCGACCACGAGGCCGTCGACACGGAGCGGCTGCGGCACTCGGTCACCGAGTACTGGCGCCGGGCGTTGCGGGGAGCCTGACTAGCATCGGCGCATGTTGTTTCGTCGTAGCCATGACAGGGTTGCCGACTTACCGCGCGATCCGCGAGCTGATGAGTACCCGATGCCGCCCGTTCCTCACGGCTGGTACGCGCTGCTCCGCAGCGGCGAGTTGCGGGCGGGCAAGGTCGTCAGCCTGCACTACTTCGGGCGGGCCCTCATCGCCTTCCGTGGAGCGGACGGGCAGGCGGCCGTGCGGGACGCGCACTGCCCGCACTACGGCGCCCATCTGGGCGTCGGCGGGAAAGTCGTCGGCGGGGCGGTGGAGTGTCCGTTCCACGGGTGGCGCTTCGGGGCGGACGGGCGGTGTACGCACGCCCCCTTCGCGGCCCGCACCCCCAAGGTGTCCCTCGGCGGGTTCCCGGTCCGCGAGCACAGCGGGCTCATCTTCGTGTACCACGGCCCGACCGCGCCCGCGTGGGAGGTGCCGGACATCCCGGAGGTGGCCTCCCGGGACTTCGCGGCACCGATCGACGACGTGTGCCGGGCGCGCATCCACATCCAGGAGATGCGCGAGAACATCGTGGACGAGTCCCACTTCCACTTCATCCACGGCCAGAGCGAACCGCCTGTGCAGGAGCTGCGGCCGGACGGTCCGTTCGCCGAGGTCCGTGGCCGGATTCATCGGCGGGTGCTCGGCCGGGACATCAACAACACCTTCGATGTGTTCATGTACGGGCCCGGTGTGATGGTGGTGCGGGTCCTCGGCCCTGTTCTGTCGGTCACCGCCATCGCGCTGACCACCCCCGTGGACGACCGTACGGGCGAGATGCGGATGCTGTATTACGTCCGCAAGCCCGCCGGGCTGCCGTTCCTGGCGCCCGTCCTCAAGCTGGTGTTCCGGGCGGAGGCCCTGGGGGAGGTGCGCGAGGAGGTACGGATCTGGGACCACAAGATCCACCAGCCGCGCCCTGTCCTGCTCCCGCACGAGAAGGGCATCAGGGCGCTGCGCCGCTGGTACGCCCAGTTTTATCCGTCTGACGTTCCGTCCGACGTCTGACGGGAGTCCAGTTCCGCCCACACCGTCTTGCCCACGGGGTGGCGCGGCTCCGTACCCCAGCGATCGGCGAACGCGGCCACCACGAGCAGGCCGCGCCCCGACTCGCTGTCCGGCCCCGGGGCCGGACCGAGGACGGGCAGCCTCTCGCCGCGCGTGTCGGCCACCTCGATGCGGAGGGTGCCACGGGCTTCGTCGAGCGTGAGGGCGAGCCGGAAGTCCCGGCCCTGTACGCGTCCGTGGATCGCCGCGTTCGCGGCCAGCTCGGCGACGATCCGCTCGGCAAGGTCGGTGACGGCGGGTGACACCGGCCAGGCGCGGAGCTGTCCTACGGCGAGCAGCCGGGCGAGGCGGGCCCCGCGCCGCGTGGAGGACAAGCGTTGGGCAAAGGTTCGCTGGGTGGTGGGGAGTTGGGGTGTGCTTGCGTTCATGGGGCAAAGGTGGCGGGTGTTCGGGGGCCTTCGCCAGCGGCGCGCGGCGTACGCGATGTCAGCGTACGGGCACTTTCGGTGGACAGTACGGTGTTCGCTCCGTCACCCTGAGTGAGTCGAGCGCGGGGGCCCTCGAACGTGTGCACCTGGAGGTGGCCGCGTATGACGATTGATGACGCCTGTGTGGCGGGAAATGGTGACCGGGAACCCGACCCTTCGGACAGTCTGCGGACGTTCGGGGCGGTCGTCCAGGCCCTGCGTGAACACGCGGGTCTGAGCCGGGCCCAATTCGGGGAGCTGGTCCGGTTCTCGAAGCACACCGTGGAGTCGGTGGAGCTGGGACGGCGAATGCCGGAGGAGTCGTTCGTGGAGCGGGCGGAGGAGGTTTTTGGAAACACGGGCGCCTTGCGGAGGGCGGCCCGGTTTCTGTCGCGAGGCGAGCCGGGGTTTGCGGCATGGTTCCAGCGGTGGGCGCGGCTGGAGCGGAAGGCGGTGAACCTGTGTACGTATGAGTGCAGGCTGGTGCCGGGGTTGTTGCAGTCGGGGGAGTACGCCTATGCCGTGTTCGAGGGCACCATCCCTCTGCTGACGGATGAGCAGTTGGAGACACAGGCCATTGCGCGGATGGAGCGTCAGACGATGCTGTACGAGCGGCCGGAAGTGCCGTTCAGCTTCATCGTGGAGGAGCATGTCTTCCGACGGAGGTTCGGTGATCGGGCGAAGCGGCGCAACCTGCTCGATCACGTACTGAAGCTCGCTGCGCTCCGTAACGTGAAGCTGCAGATCATCCCGGTGGAAGGGCCGTTGCATGCCTGTCTGGATGGTCCGGTGCAGCTGTTGGAAACCCGGGAGGGGCGGCGCCTCGCCTACTCCGAAGGGCAGCAAACCGGACGGCTGATCGCTGACAGGAAAGAAGTGTCCCTCCTCCAGCAGCGTTATGACACACTGCGCTCACAGGCCCTGACTCCCGATGACTCCCGGGGCTTGCTGGAGCGACTGCGAGGAGCGCTATGAGTCCGAGGGAACTCGCGTGGTTCAAGTCCAGCTATAGCGGTAGCCAGGGCGACAGCTGTGTGGAGGTGGCCGTCTCCGAGGAGACCGTCCACGTCCGTGACTCCAAGGACGTAGAGCGCCCGCACTTCGCCGTCACCCGCGACGGCTGGACGCGTTTCGTGCGGTTCGCGGCGGGCGGGTGAGTCGTATGAGCAGGCCTGAACTCGCCTGGTTCAAGTCCAGTTACAGCGGTAGCCAGGGCGACGACTGCGTGGAGGTGGCCGTGGCCGTGGAGGCCGTGCACGTACGGGACTCCAAGGACACGGCCCGTCCCCACCTCGCCGTCGACCGCGACGGCTGGACGCGCTTCGTGCGGTTCGCCGCGCGCGGCTGAGCGCACCGGGAGGGGCTCAGCCGACCCGCATCAGCAACCGGCATGCCGGGTCGCCGTCGCGTAGACACGCGGTGGCGCAGTTGCGGGTGAGTTCGACGCCGAGCCCCTCCGACCAGCCCGCGTGGATGTCCGTGCACGGGCAGTCGTAGCCGTCCAGGGAACCGGCCATCCGGACCATCGCCACGGCGAAGTTCTGCCGCATGGTCAGCTCGATGTCGCCGTCCGGGAGTACGGCCGTGCCGCCGTCGCGGAGTTCGCTGGGGAACATCCACTCGGAGCAGGCGTCGTACCGGCGGCGGAGTTCTTCGAGGTCGGCGGCGGGTTTTCCGCCGTACTGGCGGGCGATGCGCTTGCCGACCTGGACGGCCACGTAGCGCAGCGCCTCGGCGTTGATCTCGTTGGCCACCGCGTGGCCGAACCGCTTCGCCACGCCCTGGTACCAGCGGGCGTCGTGCAGCCACCACTGGCGGTAGACGTCCATGGGTTTGGGGGTGGGGGTGGTGGTCATCGCCCCGCCTCTCCCAGCTCGCGCCCGCCCGCCAGGCGGGCCCGGAAGCGTTCGCGCATCTCGCGTTTGAGTACCTTGCCGGTGGCTCCCTTGACCACGTCGTTCGCGTCCATCCGGAGCGCTCCGGTGAGGGGCGGGAAGCCCTCGGCGGTGAGTTTCTCGTTCACCCGGCCCGTCCAGTCGTCCGCGTCTGCCGCGTCTGCCGCGTCCGGGCGTACCTGGAGGAGGACGTACGCGTCGGCGGTGCCGTCGCCGTCCCAGTCGGCGCGTACACCTTCGGGGGCGACGGCCACCACCGTGCAGTCGTCGAGTTCGGGCAGCTCGCGCAGCAGCAACTCCTCGGTGCGGGTGCTGAATACGAGTCCCGCAGTGGTGCGGATGGCGTCGGGGGCGCGGTCGAGGTGGTAGAAGTTGCCGTCCTCGTCGCGGTAGGACAGGTCGCCGGTGAGCCAGTAGCCGCCGAGCCGCAGCCGGTGGAAGGTGAGCGAGTCGTTCCAGTAGCCGGGGGTGAGGGTGGGGGAGCGGACGCCGAGGCGGCCCACTTCGCCGGGTGGCAGGGGCGTGCCGTCCTCGGAAAGCACCGCGGCCTCGGCGAAGCTCATCGGTTTGCCGACGCAGCGGGAGAACGACGACCGGCCGGGCTTGTGGCCGTTGTGGAAGAGCGAGTAGCCGGTTTCGGAGGAGCCGAGTCCGTCGGTGAAGACGGAGCCGGGGACCCGGCAGCGTTTGAGGTCCGGGCTGACCGTGTCGTGGCTGCCCTGCGCGATGAGCGCCTTGATGTGTGCCTCGTGTGCCGCGTCGCCGGTGTTGTACCAGGCCTCGACGCTGGACAGATCGCGGGCGGCCAGGTCTTGGGCGGCCATCTGGCCGTACGTTCCGGCGAACGCGAACACGGTGGTGGGGCGGAAGGACTCCATGGCGTTCAGGACGTCGGTGCCCTGCTGGCTGGAGAGCAGGAGTACGGGTGAGCGGAGCAGGAAGCCGAACAGCATGACCGAGATGGAGGCGTTGTGCGAGCCGGGCATCGCGACCAGCAGTCTGCCCATCGAGGAGCCGACCGACAGTTTCAGCCGGTGCAACTGCGCGTACAGCAGGGTCTGGTGGGTGTGCGGGACGGCCTTGGGCATGCCGGTGGTGCCCGAGGAGTGGGAGATGATGATCGGGTCGGTGGGGTGGTGGGCGTACGGGTACGACGCGGGGAGTGGCGACGTGCGGGCCTGCGTACGGATGTCGGCGGCGGTGGCGCAGAACGCGAGGCCCAGTTCGGCCTGGTGGGGGGCCAGGACGGGGTGGTGGGCCTGGTCGGTGAGCGCGCCCACCGCGCCCTGGCGGCGTACGTATTCGCGGGCGATCTCGGGGCGGAGGTTGCCGTTGACGAAGGAGGGGATCGCGCCGAGCGAGGTGAGCGCGAGGAAGTTGATGGCGAACTCGGTGCTGGAGTACGTCTGGATCGCCACCGGGTCGCGGGGCCGGACGCCGTGTGCGTGGTACCAGCTCGCGTAGGTGGCGACGGTCTCGTGCAGTTCGCCCAGGGGCAGTACTTCGGGGTGGCCGCCGTCGGGGGCCTGCCAGGTGGCATCGGTCCACAGCACCTGGTCGTCGAGTGGTCTGCCGTAGGCCTTCAGGCGGTGGATCACGTTTCCGGCACCCAAGGCGGCGTCTTCGCTGATCCGCGCGCGTTCTTCCTTGGTGATCATGGGTTGGTTCCTTGGCTTCGGGCGGCCAGCTCGGCCAGGCCGCGGAGGGTGCCGTGCTCGGTGGAGGGGGCGTCGTACGAGGGACGGGGGAGCGGGGTGTCGTCGCGGTCGAGCACGATCGCCACGGCCAGATCGGTGCCGGGCGGGCCGATGCCGCGCAGGTGGCGGTACGCGGCCGTGGTGCGCTCGGTGGCGGCCAGCTCGACGCCGATGAGTACGATGCGGTCCAAGTCCTCGTCTTCCAGGAGGAGTTCGGCGGTGGAGAGCAGTTCACCGGCCAGGTCCGTGGCGGCGGACAGGCACAGCAGCGGGCCGGTGATGGAGAACTCGCGGCTGAGCATGCCGAGGATCGCGTTGGCGGTGCTCTGCATGAACAGCAACGGATTGTGCACCTGCCCGGCGACGAGCAGACGGCTGCCGAGGTCGAGGGTGGTGGCGTCGCCCACCGTGCTGGCCAGGACGATCGCGGTCCGGGAGCCGTCGCCGGGGCGGGCGGTCAGGCAGCGCTCGACGGTCTGGTACACCAGCGGGCTGAAGGCGGATTCCACGAAACCGGCGACGGGCGGCGCGGCCGTCGCCGGATCGGACATCGCGGCGATCATGCCCGCTCCAGGAGCAGCGCGGTGTTGGCGCCGCCGAACGCGGCGTTGAGGGTGAGCGCCCGCCGGATGTCGGCCTTGTGGGGGCGGTTCGGTACGTAGTCGAGGTCGCAGTCCGGATCGGGTTCGGTGAACCCGGCGGTGGGCGGCAGTACGCCGTCCCGCAGCGCGAGCAGGGTGATGACGAGTTCCACCACTCCGGCAGCCTCCAGCAGGTGTCCGGTCGTGCTCTTCGTGGAGCTGACCGGGATGTGGGGCGCGTCCGGGCCGAAGAGCGTGTGGAGTCCGCGCGTCTCGGCGGGGTCGTTGGTCTTGGTCGCGGTGCCGTGTGCGTTCACGTAGTCGACGCGGGGGCTGCCGCCCGCGCGTCGCAGGGCCCGCCGGGCGGCGGTGACCAGCCCGGTGCCGTCCGGATGCGGGCGCGCGATGTGGTGGGCGTCGGAGGCGGCGCCCCACCCGGCCAGCACGCCGAGCGCACGCGCCCCTCTGCGCCGGGCGGATTCGGCCGATTCGACGACGACGGCTGCTGCTCCGTCGCCGAGCAGCAGCCCGCTGCGGTCGGCGCAGAACGGCCGCACCGCGCCGTCGCGGGAGAGGGCGAAGCCCGAGCCGAACTTGGCCAGGTTCTCTTCTTCCACCAGGTACGCCCCCGCGCAGATGACGATGTCGGCCCGGCCGGAGGCGATGAGCTGGCAGCCGTACGCGATGGCGGAGGCGGAGGCGACACACGCGTTGGTGAACGCCAGCCGGGGCCCACGCACCCCGAGCGCGTCGCCGAGCGCCTCGGCCTGCCAGGCGGGCATGGTCTCGACGGCGCGGTCGGCTTCCCCTTCTTCGCGGGCCGCCGTCGTGCGCCAGAAGTGGGTCAGGGCGGTGAAGTCGCCTGCTGTGCCTACCAGGACGGTGGCTTCCGTGCCTGCCCGTAGTCCGGCCATTCCCGTTGCCGTCAGGGCCACTTCGGTCAGTACCTCGTGCAGCGAGGCGGTTGTGTCGCCCGTGGCGGCCAGGTTCGTGCGGTACGGGCTCGTGTCGAAGCGGGTGATCGGGGCGAACGCGGGGCGTCCGTCGAACACGCCCGCCCGCAGTGCGTCCGGCCCGCTGCCGAAGGCCGTCCGTACGCCGAAGCCGGTCAGCAGGACCTCACGACTCATGGACATCCGCCAGGTAATCCGTGATGCGGCGCACCGAGGTGAATTCGGCGAAGAACGCTTCGGCCGGTTCGATCTCCACGCCGTAGCGCAGCTCCAGTTGGTGCAGGAACCACACCAGCCCCAGCGAGTCCAGCGCCAGATCGGCGTCGTCGTCCAGGTCGGCCGGAAGGGCGGGGAAGAGCTTGGGGTCGGACAGCAGCTCCCGCACCACATCGGTGGTGATCATCATGCCGTGGCGCCCCGCTTGATGACGTCGTCGACCAGGTCGCCCAGGTTCATCGCGCCGACCGGCTCGATGTCGGTGTCCGGGAACTTGACGCCGAACCGGCGCTCGATCCGCAGGACCAGCTCGATCAGGCTCAGCGAGTCGATGTCGATGCCGCCGGTGCCCAGGGGGCTGCCATCGGTGATCTCGTCCGCGTCGAGCGGGTGGTTCATGTCGTCGCTGATCGTGCTGAGCACGAACTGCCGGATTTCCTTCTCCAATGCCGTCTGCATGGTGTGCGAAACCCTTCGATGGGATGAGTGGTCAGTGGCCGGGGGAGCGGGCGAGCAGGGCCTCGCGGCGCCGGACGAGCTTGCCGTTGGAGGTGCGGGGCAGGTCCGGGAGGACCTGGATGACGCGCGGCACCTTGTAGTCGGCCAGCCGCTCCCGGCACCAGCGCAGCAGATCCCCGGCCGTGGGGCCGTCCGGTTCGGTGGACACGTACGCCTCGGTGGCACCGGCGTGGACGACCACGGCCCCGCTGACCCCGGGGTGGTGGCGCAACACGTCCTCCACCTCGGTCAGATCGACCTTGAGGCCGCCGATGACCACGAGCGAGTCGCCGCGGCCCAGCAGCCGCACGGCGCCGCCGGGGTCCAGCTCGGCACGGTCGCGGGTGTGCAGCCAGCCGTCGGTGTACCGGCCGCCGCCGGAGTCGTGCAGATACGGTGAGCCGTCCGGCAGCCAGACGTCCAGCTCGCCCTCGTGGATGCGCAGCCGTACGCCGGGGGCCGCCCGGCCTACGGAGGGCCGGGCGGCGGCGCTGATGTCCATCGCGATGACGCCCGTCTCCGTCGTTCCGTACGATTCGCCGACCCCGGTGCCGAACCGTTCGGCGAACCGCTCGGCCGTCTCCGGGGGCATGATCTCGCCACCGGAGGTCGCCGCGCGCAACGCGGGGAGCGGTGGCAACTCGCGTGCGGTGCTGAGGAGTTCGTAGTGGAACGGGGTACCGAAGATGACGTGGACATCGTGGCCACCGGCGGCGGCGAGGATGTCCTTGGCCGACACCCGGCGGGCGAACACGGCCGCGACGCCCGCCGTGAGGGAGTGCAGCACCCCGGCGATCAGCCCGAAGCTGTGCGCGGTCGAGCTGAGCAGCAGCACCCGCTCGCCCAGGGTGGGCATTCCCTCGATCCGGGTGAAGCGTTCGATCTCGGCGGCGAGGGAGTCCGGGGTCCGTCCGATCACCTTCGGGACCCCGGTGGAGCCCGAGCTGAACTGCACCAGCCGGTGGCCGGTCGTCGCGGCGCGGCCGTCCGGGAAGCGGGAGGTGACGACCTCGTAGCGGGGCTCGAAGCGCAGTGGCGAGCGGCCCGCCGTACCCGCGCCGACCAGGAACTGCGGGTGGCACAGCGTGCGCAGCGCGTCCACTTCGGACTGCTTCAGCCGGTGGTCGATCAGCATCACCTGGGCGCCCAGCCGCCACAGCGCGAGCAGCACCTCGATCTGGGTGAAGCTCGGCGGTATCCGGAGCATCACCGTGGAGCCCTCGCCGATGCCGTACCCGGCGAAGACGTCCGCCTCCATGGCCGCGGCGGCACGCACCTCGGCGCGGCTCACCGGGTGGTCGCCGTGGACGAGGCAGGGCAGCCCGCCGGGGTGGGCGTCGAAGATCGTCTCGACGAGCGCCCGCATGCCGCCGCTTCCGCCACTCCCGTCGCTCATCATTGTTCCTTGCAGAACTCGCCGATGGGGAAGCCCACATGGCGCTGGTCCGTGGCCAGATAGCCGAGCAGCTGGTCGCCGGGGCGCAGCTCGGTGACGTTGTGGACCTTCGCGCCGGGCCCGAGCACCCGCACATGCCAGTCGTCCTGGACGGTCAGGCTCACCACGGTGCCGTCGGCGGAGCGCGCGGTGATGGTCAGCAGCGGCCGGGACTCCAGCTTGGCGCGGCCGACCGTGACCGGCCGGGTCCGGCCCTCGGAGTCGACGGCCAGTGTGGTGCCGCCCGAGCGCAGCTCGCTCAGGTAGTTGGTGCGGTTGTCCGGGCCGAGTACGTAGGAGTGCAGCGCGCCCGCGTTGACCCGGAACGGGCGGGTCGGCATGTACGGCAGCGGGTGGGTCTCGCTGCAGCACAGGATGAAGCCGGTCGAGTACGAGCCGACGAGGATGCCCTCGTCCTCGGCGAAGTGGCTGCAGGTGTCCACGCATACCCGGTCGCCGAGGCCGTGGTGCTCGATGCCGTCGACGGTGAGCGTGGTCAGGTCGAGCGGTGCCGTACCGGCCTCCAGCAGCCGGGCCAGCGCGAACACGTCCCCTGCGGTCGAGGGGGCCAGCAGGATGCCGTCCGAGCCGCGTTCCAGCACGTCGAGGACGGTGGCGGCCTCCTCCAGGTCCGCGCAGACCGTGATCAGCTTGCCCTCGGCGCGGTCGGCCGCGGCGAGCACGATCTCCAGCGGGATCTTGGTCGGGTCGGCGAAGCGGACCACGGTGAAGTCCAGCGTGACGGCGGCGGTGCACGCCAGCCGCAGCGACGGTTCGTCGTGTACGTCGACCCAGCCCGCGGTGTCGGCGTCGAGGGCGTAGAGCTCCTTCTCGCCGGTCACCGGTGTGGTGGTGACGCCGGTGATGGTCGGCGGCAGCGCCTTGAGGACGGCTTCGTCGTCGCAGAGGACGCCCTGCATCCGGGTGTGGATGGCGGCGTCCACGACGGATTCGAGCTGGTTCTGCGGGACGGTTCTGAGGTCGATCCAGGCGAACTTCATACGGCACCTGTCGCAATCGTCGAGGGGTGGTGGGCCGTTCCGGTGTTCGCGGCATCGGCGTCGGTGGCATCGCTGGCATTGGCGGCATCGGTGGCATGGACGACGGCCGCGAGCCGTGTCACCAGCGCAGCGGGGGAGGGCGAGGAGAAGATCCGGCGGCCGACCGCGAGGCCCCGGCATCCGGCGAGCATCAACGAGGTCCCGTGGCTGATCAGATCCGTGCCGTCGGGCGGACCGCCCGCCGCGAGGACCGGCAGCGGGGAGCTGTCCACGACCTCGGCCATCCGGTTCAGCGGCAGCGCGACGGAGGTCTTCACCAGGTCGGCGCCGAGATCCGCGGCGATGTTGACGGCGTGGGCGAGCAGCGCCGGGTCGTGCGGATCGGCGATCCGCGGGCCCCGCGGATAGATCATCGCGAGCAGCGGCATGTTCCACGTGTCGCACGAGGCCGCGACGGTCCCGAGGTCGGTGAGTTGCCGGTGTTCGGTGTCCGAGCCGAGGTTCACATGCACGCTCACCGCGTCCGCGCCCAGCCGCACGGCCTCTTCCACCTCGCCGACGAGCACCTTGGCGTCGGTGTCGGCCGCGTACACGGTCCCGGCGCTCAAGTGCACCACCAGGGCGCAGTGGCGCAGAATGCCGGGGGCGATCGTGCGCGCCCGGCCCTTGTGGACGACGACCGCGTCCGCGCCGCCGTCCACCAGCGCGGTCAGGAGCCCGTTCCAGCGGGCCTGCGGCACCACCGGCCCGTCGGACACACTGTGGTCGAGCGGGACGAAGAGATATCTGCCGTCCCCCACGGCGGAGAGCCTCCGCATCCGGAGTGATTTACCCAAATCGGTCATGTGCCGGGAACACCTCTTCCAGCGGGTGGACGGTGCTTCGGGGGTTCTTCGGGGGTTCTTTGGGATTGCCGGGTCAGAATGGCACGCCCGTGCGAAGGCGAGCCGATAGCGAATGTCCATCACTCCGCGGTTATGCGGCTCTGAGAAACCTCTGAGACTCCTGTGGCAGGGTGGCCGACTGCATGTGCGCCAGAACCGGACCCGGAACAGCGTTTTCAGCGTCTTCAGTGTTTTCGAGGAGGCCGGCTTGACCGCCCTGACCGACGACCCGGTACACATCGCCCTCGCCTGCCACGGCGGACGCGGCCACACCGCCATGCTGGGGGAGGCCGTACGAGCCGGAGCGAGCCGGGCCCCGGACGTCAAGGTCACCCTCGTCCGGGTCGACCGGATCACCGACGAGGACTGGCGCCTGCTCGACGACGCCCACGCCATCGTCTTCGGCGCGCCGACGTACATGGGCACGGCCTCCGCCGCCTTCCACACCTTCGCCGAGGCGAGCGCCCGGCGCTGGCTCACCCGCCGCTGGCAGGACAAGGTGGCGGCGGGATTCACCAACTCCGGCTCCATGGCCGGGGACAAGGCGGGCACCCTCGGCTACTTCGCCACCCTCGCCGCACAGCACGGCATGCTCTGGGTCAGCCTCGGCCTGGCCTCCGGCTGGAACCGCTCCTCCGGCAGCGAATCCGACCTGAACCGGCTCGGGTTCTACCAGGGCGCGGGCGCCCAGTCCCCGGTGGACGACCGGTCGGGTACGGCGCATCCGTCCGACCTCGCCACCGCGGAACACCTCGGCGAGCGGGTCGCGGAGGTCACCCGGACCCTCGTCGCGGGCAGACGGGCGCTGACTCTGTGAAGGCGTTGACTCTGTGAAGGCGTTGGCTGTGAAGGCGTTGGTGCCGTGAAGCAGTGGTGGACCGTGGCCGTGGCGGTCCTGGCGCAGACGCTGGTCCTGCTGGACAACACGGTCCTCAACGTGGCGATGGAAACCCTCGCCGACCCGGTACGCGGCCTCGGCGCCGATTCCGCGGAGCTGGCGTGGGCCAACGCCTCGTACTCGCTGGTCTTCGCCGCGGGCAGCTTCGCCGGTGGCGCCCTCGCCGACCGCTACGGGCCGCGCCGCACCCTGACTGCCGGGCTGCTGCTCCTGGCCGTCGCCTCCACGGTGGCCGCGTTCTCGCCCGGCGCCACCGAACTCATCGTCACCCGCGGGTTCATGGGGGCGGGCGGGGCGCTGATCACTCCGGCGACGCTGGCGCTCGTCACCCGCGGCACCGCGCCCGCCCACCGCACCCGGGCCATCGCGGTGTGGGCCTCGGCGGGCGGCGCGGCCGTCGCGCTCGGGCCGGTGGTGGGCGGTGCGCTGCTGACCCGGTTCTGGTGGGGGTCGGTGTTCCTCGTCAACCTGCCGGTGGTGGCCGTATGCCTGGCCGGTGTGGCGCTCCTGGTGCCCGAGCTGCGCTCCGCCGGGCGCCGGGTGCTCGACCCGGCGGCCCTGCTGCTGTCCGTCCTGGGGCTGGGCCTTGTGGTGTACGGCGTCATCCAGGGCGGCCGCCCGTCCGGCTGGTCGAGCCCGGCGGCGCTGCTGCCGCTGGCGGCCGGGGCCGCCCTGCTGGTGGTGTTCGTGCGGACGCAGAGCCGCCGGGCGGTGCCGGGGTTCGACGTGCGGTTGTTCGCCGAGCCGCGTTTCGCGGGCGGCAGCGTGACCCTGCTGCTGCTCTTCTTCGGCCTGGCCGGGCAGCTCTTCTACTGCGCGTTCTACCTGCAAGGGGTGCACGGTCTGTCGGCGCTGGCCGCCGGGGTGGTGATGGCCGCCGCGGCGGGTGGCATCGTCCTCGGCAACCAGATCTCCCCGGCGCTGGCCCGGCGGCTGACCGTCCGCTGGTGCGCGGTGGCCGGAATCCTTCTCTCGAGCGCCACCTTCGGCGCGTACGTGTTCTTCGACGCGGACACCCCGGTGGCCTCGATCGCCGTGGTGCTGTTCGCGCAGGGCGCCGGAATCGGGCTGGTGGTCGCGCCGATGACGGCGGAGATGATGGCTGTGCTGCCCATGCGGTACACCGGCGCCGGTGCGGCCATCAGCGCCGCCACCCGGCCCGTGGGCAGCACGCTCGGGGTCGCGGTCCTCGGCTCGGTGCTCGCCACCTCCTACCGGGGGGAGATCCGGCCCGCGCTGGACGGTCTGGCCCCCGGGGCACGGGACCGGGCGCTGGACTCCGCGGAGGCCACCCGGGCGGTGGCCGCGTCCCTCGACCGGCCCGATCTCCTCGCCGCCGCCGACCGGGCCTATCTGCACGCCCTGTACACCACCGCCACCTGGACGGCGCTGCTGTCCCTGGCCGGTGCCGTGCTCGTCATCGGCTTTTTCCGGCCACGACCATCACCGAGGGAGGCAGGAAGTGGACATGGGTCTGCGCCACCTGCGGATCGTGCTCACCGTGGCTGAATCCGGCAGTATCAGCCGCGCGGCCGCCACGCTGAACATCGCACAATCCGGCCTCTCTACTCAACTGAGGAGAATCGAGGGGGAATTGGGCGGGCCGCTGTTCCGCCGCCGCCCGCAGGGTGTCGTCCCGACCGAGCTGGGCGTCCATGTGGTGGGCCGGGCACGGGAGTTGCTGGACGAGTTCGGCGATCTGATCTCCACGGCGCGGCGGCTCGCCCAGCCTGCCGAACCGCCGCAGGCCGTCGCACTGGGCGGCGTGGACAACCCGTGGGTGCCGCTGATCGCCGCACACATCCGGGAGCGGCTGCCGCACCACGAACAGCTGACCTATCTGGAACCCTCCTCCCAGGCCGTGCTGGAGCTGCTGCGCACCGAGAAGATCGCGCTCGCGGTCGTCAGCGAGTTCCCGGACGTCGGGCCGCCCGCGGTCCGCGAGTTCACCGTGCGCGACCTCGGCACCGAACCGGTGCTGATCGGGCTGGCCCCCGGCCACCGGCTGGCCCACCGGCAGATGATCACCCTCGAAGAGCTGGCCGAGGAGATCTGGGTCGCCCCCGGAGACCGCTCCGACGGCCTCGGCCTGAGCCTCCGGATCGCCTGCGAGCGGGCCGGGTTCACCCCCCGGTTCCGGTACTTCGGCGCCGACCAGACCACCGCGGCGGCCATCGTCGGCGCCGGGAACGCGGTCGGCGTCTTCGCCGCACCGGGCGACCGCTGCCCGGGCATCGCCCTGAAACGGCTGGCCAACGGGCAGCTGTGGCGCCGAACCCGGCTGGTATGGCCCGCCGGGTCGCCGCTGGCGGGACTCGCCGAGGACCTGGACGGCGGCGCACCCGACTGGCGCCGCCCGCGGGCATCGTGAGCGGGGGTGTGCGGACGGATGCGGGGCGCGGCGGCGCCGGTCGCCGCGCTGCGCCCGTTTGCGGCGCGGCCGATCGGCGGCGGCGTGCTGCGGGCGTCGTGAGTAGGGGCGCTACGGGCGCCCGCGCCCCCGGCGGCGCTGTCGGGTGTGGCGCCCTCGCGGGTCGCTTGTCCGCGGTGCCCCCGGGCGCTCCGGCCGTGCGTCTGGCCGGGCGCGGACGGTCCGGGTGGTGGCGCGGCCGTATGCCTGCGGCCCCCGGTGGCCAGCCGGGCATGGGGCGCCCGCCCCGCGCCTGTTTGCGGTGCGGCCGCGTGCAGCTCGTACTGGGTGGGCTGCCCCCGGGCGCGTACAGGCCCCGGCGGGCAGTCGGGTGTGGCGCGCTCGCCCTGCGCCTGTTTGCGGTGCGGCCGCGTGCAGCTCGTACCGGTTCGTTGCCTCCGGGCGCGTACGGGGGCGCTTCGGCTGTGCGTCTGGCCGGGTGGGCGTACCGGGTTCGGGGCTGGGCGGCGGCGCGGCCGTATGCTCGCGGGCCTCGGCGGGCAGTCGGGTGTGGGGTGCCCGCCCTCCGCCGGTTGCGGTGCAGCTGCGTGCAGCTCGTGCCGGGTGGGCTGCCCTCGGGCGCGTATGGGGCCCCGGTCGGAGACTGGCGCGCCGGTGGTGGTTCAGCGGCCTGGGCCGTTCGGCTGGCGGGCTACTACGGACAGGCACGCCGCGAGCGACCGTTGGCGGGGAATCGCCTCGGACGCCGCGTCAGCGGTCCTTGCGGCCGGGAGTTCGACGGTGAACAGGGCGCCGTGGCCCGGGCGTCCACCGGCGGTGATTCGGCCCCGGTGGCCTTCGACCACCTCCCGGGCCAGTGCCAGGCCGAGTCCGAATCGTCTGCCCCGTCCGGACGTTCCCCGGGCGAACCGTTCGAAGATGCGGTCGGCTTCCTCCGGGGCGAATCCGGTGCCCGTGTCGCGTACGGACAGCGATACGACACCGGGGCGTGGGGCGTCCACGGACACCACGACCTCCCCGCCGGGCGGGGTGTGCCCCATCGCGTTGTCGACCAGCGCGGCGATCACCCGGCGCAACGCCGGTGCGGTGCCCATCACCACATGCCGCCCCGGCCCGTCCCGCAGCCGTACGGCCAGCCCCAGCGACTGGGCCCGGGCGTCCTCGGCGGCCACCGCCTCCTCGGCGAGGGCGGCGAGGTCGACCGGATCGGACGACCCCGGCGACCGGGACAGCCGGGCGGACAGCAGCAGGTCGTCGATGACGTCGCCGAGCTGCCGGGTGCCCGTCACCAGGCGCTGGAGGTCGTCGGCCAGCTGCTGCGGGTCCGAGCCGGAGCGGCGGGCCATCAGCTGGGCGCGGGTGTGCAACTGGGTGAGCGGGGTGCGCAGTTCGTGACTGGCGTCCGCGACGAACCGCCGCTGCCGGTCCAGCGCCTCGGACAGCGGCGTCATCGCCCGCCGCGCGAGCATGCCGCTCGCCCCGGCGACCAGCAGCAGGCCGATCGACTCGGCCGTCGCGAAGGCCAGCAGCAGATGCCGACGGTCGGCGCGCTGGAACCGTTCGCCGTACGCGGCCTGTACGACGTCGCCGCCGCGCCACCCGGTGCGCACCGTGTACCGCTCGCCGTGGCGCTCCACCCGCTCCAGCACCGGGGGCGCGCCCGCGCGGACGGCGGCCAGGCTGGACGTCACGGGCAGGCCGTCCGGGATGCCGCGGGTGCTGCGGACCACGCCGTCCCGCTCCACGGTGATCCACATGCAGATCGGCGGGCTGTCGACGGTGTTGTGCTGGATGCCCCACCGCGTCTCGCGCTCGGCGTCGGCGCGTTGGGCGAACAGCATGACGGAATAGACGATGGCCACGACCAGCAACATGATCACCGACATCACCAGCGAGATGCGCAGCGTGATCGACCACTGGGCGGAGGCGAGCCGCCGATGCTCGGGGCCGGGTGCCGTGCGGCGCGGGAAGCGGACCGGAAGGGAGATCACAGTGTGCCCATCTGGTAGCCGCGCCCCCGCACGGTGCGGACGACGTCACGGCCCAGCTTCCGCCGCAGGTAGTAGACATAGGTGTCGACGATGGACTCGGCCGAGGTATCGGGGAAGACGCGCTCGCGCAGGTGCGAGCGGTCGTGCACCCGTTTGGGGCCGTCCGCGAGCGCGCGCAGCAGGCCGAACTCGCGCAAGGACAGCTCGACGCGGCTGCCGTCGGCGAGGTGGACCTCGTGGCACCGCAGGTCCAGCCGGCCGCCGTCCCCGTCGCCGAGCGGAAGGACTTCGGCGTCCGCGAGGTCGCGCCGGTGCAGCGCCCGCACCCTGGCCAGCAGTTCGTCCACTTCGAAGGGCTTGACCAGGTAGTCGTCCGCACCGGAGTCGAGGCCGGTGACCCGATCGCCCAGCTCGCCCAGCGCGGTCAGCACCAGGACCCGGGTGGTGACACCGACCCGCCGTAATCGTTTCACCAGGTCCAGGCCGTCGATGCCGGGCAGCATGCGGTCGATGACCATCACCTGATGGCGGCGGCCGAGACCGAGATGGAGCCCCCGGTGGCCGTCGAATGCCACATCGACGTCGTAGCCCTCTGAGACGAATAATTCGGCCAGCATGTCTGCGGTCTCCCGGTCGTCCTCGACCAGTAACAGCCGTGTCTGATCCGCAGTCGACCGTTGTGTATCGGCTGGGTAGATCATTCGCTCATCTTGGCAGCCCGGCTCCGGGGGCGGTGCGTACAATCTCGGCCGTCGCCGAGCGGGTCGGGTCAGGAGCCCGCGAGGCGGTCGTAGGTCTTGAAGGTGTAGTAGACCGTAAACGTGGCCAGGCTGTCACCGGAGGCGGCGGGCAGGGCGAAGCGGTCGTTGATCGCGCGGCCGAGGGGGCCGCAGCGGGTGGCGGCGGGTGTGGTGAAGGCGTCGTCGTGCGCGGGGAAGCGGACCAGCGGCGGGTCCTGGGACAGCCAGGTGCTCGGCGCGTCCTTGCTGAGACGGACCTTCACCGGGTTCTCGTCCGTGCCGATGGCACACGCCCGGTTGAGGAACGGGGAGACCAGCCGGAACTTCAGGTCCATCGCGCCGCTGCTGAGGAAGTCCGCGTAACCCCCGTACTCGGTCCGGACGGAGAGGCCCGGAGCGCCCGGAACCGGTGTCGGCTCGGCGCGCACAGTGCCCATGACCTGCCCGAACGTGCCGTCGGGCAGCGGGCCCTCGGCGTGGACGAGGGTGATGGGCTTGATGTCGGGGAGGTCGATTCCGCCCAGCTTGACGTGCCCGTAGGCGATCGTCACCTCGCAGCGCCACTTCGTGCGGTCGGCTCCGGTGGGCAGATCCTGCGGACAGTCGGCGTAGGCGGGGGCGAGCGCCTCCGGGGTGGGGACGGGCGCGGTGGCGGACCGGACCGGGGCGGGATCGGTGGAGGCGGAGTTGGCCGGGGCGGACCGGGCCGGGGCGGGATCGGCGGAGAAGGGCTGTGCGGAGGCCGGGGTCTGGGCGGCGGCGGTCAGGGCGAGGGTGGCGGCGACGGCGCCGACTCCGTACGCGAGGCGGCTGCGGCGGATCGCGGTCCTGGATCTCTTCATGCCCCGACTCTGGCCGCCACCGGTGTTCCGGCTCATCGGGAAGCTCCCTGACGAGACCCGGGGACGCACCCTGACGCGGCGTCAGGGGCATGCATCCAGGAGCCGAACCGGGAGCCTCGGCCACGAGCCGGGCCCCGGGGCTACAGCGCGCGGCGAATGGCGTCGGCCACCGTCTCGACGTGGGCGGACAGCGCGAAGTGGCCTCCGGTGAGGCGGACTAGGGCGCGGACGTCCACGACATCGCGCCAGGCGGCGACCTCGGCGGGGGAGAAGACCTGATCGTCGTCCGCGGCGATGAGGAGGACCGGGGACTTGGTCCAGACGTGGTCGGTCATGGCGGCGATGCCGTCGCCCAGCAGGAGGTCGGACCGCAGGGGCGGGAGGAGATATTCGGCCACCAGGGAGTCGTCCAGCTCGGCCATCCCCGGGGTGTCCAGGGAGCGCAGAAAGGCGAAGAGATCGTCGGTGCCGAGTTCGGCGGTCGGCTTGCCAAGGGGGTGCCGTACGAACTGGCCGGGAACCGGCCATGCGGAGAGAACGACGAGATCCGGGGTGGCGGGGGCGCGGGTGGCCAGGAGGTGGGCCATGGCGGCGCCCATGCTGTGGCCCATGACGATGAGCCGGCCGTCGGTGGGCGGGAGCTTGTCGAGCGCGGCGAGGACGCCCTCGACGGCCTCCTCGGGGTCGGTGACGGGCGGGGTGCGGCGGCGGTTGGCCCGGCCCGGGGGCTGGACGGCCCAGACGTCGGTCTCCGGGAGTGCGGCGGCGAACGGGTGGAAGAAGGTGGCGGAGCCGCCCGCGGGCGGCCAGCACACCAGCCGGTCCCGGTGTTCCGGAGCCACCGCGGACGGCTGATCGGCGGACCGAAGCGGCTGCAGCCAGGGGTCGGTGATCGGAGCGCTCATATGTGACCTTCCGGGGCGGAGTTGCGGGGGTGAGGATGCCGTGGGGTGGGAAATTCAGTAATCCCGGGGTTTGTTGATGCTGTCAAGCACGCGAATAAGTCAGGGCCGTCTGATTTCTGTCGCTGTCCAAGAAGCACTAGTGAGTTCACTAGTTTGGCAAAATGCGACAGTGTAATGTTCGCCACATGAGTGCCCCTTGCATGCGTCGGCGCACTTCGTCGATGCTGAATTAGGGCCGGGGTCGTTGACCGGCTCTTCTTCTGGTGTCCACCCGAAAGGCGCCATGGTTTTCGCGATTCTTTTTCCCGGGCAGGGCTCGCAATTCCGGGGAATGGGCAAGGACGCCTTCGAGCGCTACCCCGGACTCACTCAATTCGCCTGTGACGTGCTGGGTTACGACCTCGTCGCCCTGTGTCGGGACAATCCCGACGACATGCTGGCCCGCACGGAATATACCCAGCCCGCCCTCTACACCGTCAACGCATTGCAGATGTTCGAACGCGTACGGCGTGAGGACCGGCCCGCCGACTGCTATCTCGGGCACAGCCTTGGTGAATACAACGCCCTGCTGGCCGCCGGGGTGTTCGACTTCGAGACCGGCCTCAGGCTCGTCAAGAAGCGCGGCGAGCTGATGGCGGCGGCATCCGACGGCGGAATGACGGCCGTGATGAATACACCGGCACCGCGACTCTTCGACATTCTCGGGCAAGAAGGCGTCGAAGGCCTGGACGTCGCGGGCTTCAACACCGACGCCCAGCTTGTCCTCGCCGGTCCGGCCGGGGCGCTGCGCGCCGCCCACGCCGTGTTCAAGGAGCGCGGTATCCGGTTCGCGCCGCTGCGCGTCAGTGCGCCGTTCCACTCCCGGTACATGGAGCCGGCGCGAGCGGAGTTCGAGCGATACCTCAAGGAATTCACCTTCGCCGAGCCCGCCGCCGACGTGGTCGCCAACGTCACCGGACGTCCCTACGAAAAGGGCGCGATCGTGGCGACGCTGAGCCAGCAGCTCATCGAACCCGTGCGCTGGACGGACAGCGTCCGTCATCTGCTCGCCCGCGACCCCCGGTTCGACTGCGAAGAAGTGGGCGGCAAGTCACTCGTACGCATGGTGGGGAAGATCCGCACCTCGCCAGCCCCCGTCCCCGATGGAGAGAACAGGGCCCTGAAATGAGCAAGACAGGCAGGACAGAGAAGATCCAGCAGTTCATAGAGGAGCGCTTTCTCGTCGAGTTCGGCGGCGATATAGCGGCCGACACCGACCTCTTCAAGGCCGGGGTCATCGACTCCTTCGGCTATATCCAGCTCATGAACTTCCTCGAGGACGAGTTCGCGTTCCAGATGGACGAGGCGGACATTCTCACCGATGTCTTCGTCTCCCTCGCCTCGATGGACGACTTCGTGGCCCGCAAGCTCGCCGAGCCCAACCGCCGGTAACTCACCGAGCCCGACACCCGTAAGAGGACTCCCATGTGCGGACTTGCCGGTTTCCTTTCCTCTGAACTCCAGGGTGACGCCGCGCCCCAGGTCATCACCTCGATGCTGTCACTCATTCACCACCGCGGTCCGGACGAGGCGGGGTACTACCTCGACGACGGCATCGCGATGGGGGCGGTCCGGCTGTCGATCATCGACATCGCCGCGGGCTCACAGCCGATGTCGGACCCCGCCGGGCGCTACTGGATCTGTTTCAACGGCGAGCTGTACAACCACATCGAGCTGCGCGACGAGTTACGAGGGCTCGGCCGGACGTTCCGTACCCACTCCGACACCGAAGTCGTGCTGCAGGCGTGGATTCAGTGGGGACCGGCCTGCCTCACCCGCTTCAACGGCGCCTTCGGCCTGGCGATCCGGGACGCGGCCACGGGCGAACTCTTCCTCGCCCGCGACCGGTACGGCAAACGCCCGCTCTTCTACGCCGACCACTCCGGCGCGTTCCTCTTCGCCTCGGAGATGAAGGCCTTCCACGCGTTCCCCGGATTCCGCTTCGAGCTGGACCCCCGGGAGCTGGCGTCGATCTTCGCCGTATGGACGCCGCTGCCCGACCGCACCCCGTTCCGCGGCATCCGCCAGATCCCGGTGGGCGGCCTCCTCACCGTCCGCGGGGGACAGCGCACCCTGAGCACCTACGAAGAGCTCCGCGTCGACGCGCCGCCGTTCACCGGAAGCGAGGAGGACGCGGCCGCCTTCGTCCGCGAGGAGCTGCGCAAGAGCGTCGAGCTGCGGCTGCGCAGCGATGTCGAGGTCGGCGTCTACTTGAGCGGCGGACTCGACTCCTCCATCGTCACCAAGCTCGCGACCGACCTCTCGCGGAGCCAGGTGCGCACCTTCTCGGTGGAGTTCCAGGACAAGACCTTCGACGAGTCGAGCAGTCAGCGCGCGGTCGCCGAGCACCTCGGCACGGTCCACTCGTCGCTTGCCATATCGAGCGCCGACATCGTGGAGAACTTCCCCTCGGCGGTCTACCACGCCGAAGTCCCCGCCTTCCGCACCGCGTTCGTGCCCATGTATCTGCTGTCGCGCCATGTGCGCGACGCCGGAATCAAGGTGATTCTGAGCGGCGAGGGAGCCGATGAGGCGTTCCTCGGCTATTCGCTGTTCCGCGAGACCCTGCTGCGTACGTCGTGGAACGATCTGTCGGACGAGGAGAAGGCGGCCAAGCTCGGCAGCCTCTACCCCGAACTCGGCCATTTCGGACCCGGCCACCGGAAGCATCTGACCGGACTCTTCAGCCAGTTCTCCACCGAGCGGCTGCCGGGGCTCTTCTCGCATGAACTCCGTTACCAGAACGGCCGGTTCGCGGTGCGGCTGCTCAAGGAGCGCGACGAGCCGTTCGGGGATGTCCTCGACCTCGTCGGGAGCGCCCCCGACTACGCCGCGCTGTCGCCGACGCAGAAGGCGCAGTGGCTCGAATACAAAACGCTCCTCGCCGGATATCTGCTGTCCACCCAGGGCGAGCGGATGGGCCTCGCGCACAGCGTCGAGAACCGCTGCCCGTTCCTCGACCCGGCCGTGGTGCGGGCGGCCGCGTCCGTGAACCTCAAGTATGACGACGGATTCCAGGAGAAGGCCATCCTCAAGAAGGCGTTCCGTGGCGAACTGCCTGAATCCAGCCTTACCCGGCCCAAACAGCCGTATCGCGCACCGGGCGCCGCCGCGTTCAAGGAGCAGCGCCCCGACTACATGGAACTGCTGCTCTCCGACGCCGAACTCGGCCAGCTCGACTGTGTCGACCCGGTTTTCGCGCGCAAGCTCGTCAACAAGGTTATGTCGACCCCCGATCCCGAGATCAGCACCAAGGAGGATCAGGCGTTCGTCTATCTGCTCTCCACCGCCGTCCTCCATCACCAGTACGTGCTGGACCGGGAGGGCCGGGGGAGCGCGGAGCCCGAGTCGCGCATGGAGATACGGACCGCTGTCGACCACCGGCTGTCCCGGCTGTCCGCCGGAGGTACGCGATGAATCCCGCCACTTCTGCCGTGCAGACTTCCGCCGATGACATCGCCGTTATCGGCCTCGCGCTGCGGCTCCCCGGTGCCGACACCCTCGACGAGCTGTTCGGGCATCTGACCGCGGGCCGCTCGCTCATCTCCGAAGTACCCCCTGAACGGTGGTCGAAGGAGCGCTACTTCGGCGACCCGAGACGCGGCGCCGAAAAGACCAGCAGCGTCTGGGGCGGCTTCATCGACAACGCCGACTGCTTCGACGCCGCGTTCTTCCGCATCTCCCCGCGCGAGGCGGAGAGCATGGACCCGCAGCAGCGTTTCGCGCTCGAACTCGCCTGGAAGGCCATCGAGGACGCCGGATACCGGGCGAGCGAGTTCGCCGGGACCGAGACCGGCGTCTTCATGGGCGTATGCCACGCGGACTACGCGGAGCTGATGGAACGCGACCGCGCGAAAACCGATGCCTATTTCCCCACCGGCACCGCCTATTCCATCATCTCCAACCGGGTCTCCTACCACTTCGACCTCCAGGGCCCGAGCATCACCAACGACACCGCCTGCTCCAGCTCGCTGGTGTCCGTATACGAGGCCGTGTCCGCCCTCCAGCGCGGCGAATGCGGGCTCGCCCTCGCCGGGGGCGTCAACCTGTGCTGGTCGCCCAAGCACTTCATCGCCTTCAGCCAGGCCGGGATGCTCTCCCGCACCGGCCGCAGCCGCGCCTTCGACCAGGACGCCGACGGCTATGTGCGCGGCGAGGGCGGCGCCGTCCTGCTGCTGAAGCCGCTCGCCCGGGCCATCGAGGACCGCGACCCCGTGCACGCCGTCATCAAGGGCATCGCGACCAACCACGGCGGCCGGACCAGCTCGCTGACGGTCACCAACCCGGCCGCCCAGGCGCAGCTCATCGAGGGGCTCTACACCCGCGCCGGAATCCGCCCCGAGACCGTCAGCTACATCGAGGCGCACGGGCCGGGCACCCCGGTCGGCGACCCGATCGAGATCATCGCGCTCAAGCGGGCGTTCCAGAACCTGCACGCGGCGCAGGGCACCGAGGCGCGCCCGGCGTCCTGCGGGGTCGGTTCGGTCAAGACCAACATCGGCCACCTGGAAGGCGCCGCGGGCGTGGCCGGAATGGCCAAGGTCATCGCCTCCCTCGCGGGCCGGACGCTGCCCGCGACCGCCGGTTTCGAGGCCCAGAACAAGCTCATCAAACTGGACGGCAGCCCGTTCTTCATCGTGCGCGACACCCAGCCGTGGGGCGAGCCGGACCGGCAGGACGGGCCGCTGCGGGCGGGCGTCAGCTCGTTCGGCTTCGGCGGGACGAACGCCCATGTGGTCCTGGAGGAGTACGGACGCGTACGGGACGAGGACCAGCGCGGCGAGGACGTAGCGCGCCCGGAGCTCGTACCGCTCTCCGCCCGGACGTCCGACCAGCTGCGCGACGTCGCCCGGGAACTGCTCGACCACCTGCGCGCCCCGCACACCGGTGACGGCGCGGCGCGGCGGCTCGCCGACATCGCGTACACGCTGCGGATCGGCCGTGAGCCGATGGCCGCGCGTGTCGCGTTCGTCGCCGCGAGCCTGCCCGAACTCGGCGCTTCGCTCGCCTCGTTCGTGGACGGCGCCCTCGCCGAGTCGGCGGTGCACGGGGACGCCCACGACACGCCCGGACTGCTGAGCGCGGCGACCCGCTGGGCCGAGGGCGAGACCGACACGGTCGACGCGGTCGCGCTCCATGGTCTCCATGGTGGGGACGGGGGCGGGGACCGGCGGCGAGTACGGCTTCCCACCTACCCGTTCGCGCGTGACCGTCACTGGTTCAGGATTCCCGAGGCGTCGGTGGAGGGGGCGGTGGAGGGCGCTGCCGGTTCGCTCCGGCCGCCGTCGTCGCTCGTCCGGCGGAACACCTCCTCCGACGCGCGTGAGCAGCGCTACAGCGCGACGTTCACCGGAGACGAGCCCTTCCTCGCCGCGCACCAGGTTCGGGGAGCCCGGGTGCTGCCCGCCGCCGCCCATCTGGAGATGGCCCGGGCGGCGGTGCGGGACGCCCACGACGCGGCGAGCCCCGGTGCGACTGCCGGTCTCCGGCTGCGCGATGTCACCTTCCTGCGCCCGGTGGTGGCGGCCGACGCCACGTTCGACGTCCACGTGGGCCTCGCCCCCGGGAACGGGCGCGCCTTTGGCTACCAGCTCTACACGGGCGCCTCGACACACGACCCGTCGTGCGTGATCCACAGCCGTGGCACCGCCGAGGTCGGCGGACTCGACACGCCGGAGCCGGTCGATCTGACGGCCCGGCGCGCGGCGTGTCCCGCGCGGCGCGCTCCGGGCGACGTCTACGCCGCGTTCCATGACCAGGGCCTGGAGTACGGCGCCGCGATGCGCGGACTGGCCGAGATCTTCGTCGGGACGGACGAACTCGTCGCCCGGATCGCCCGGCCCGCGACGACGCCCGGGGGCCCGGGCCCCGTCCTGCCGCCGAGCGTCCTGGACGCGGCACTTCAGGGATCGGTGCTGCTGATGCAGGAGGCGGGCGGCGCTGACGCCCGGCCCCAGGGCCCGGCGCTGCCGTTCGCCCTGGACGCCCTGGAGGTCCACGGCCCCTGCCCGGACGACACCTGGGCCTGGGTCCGCCGCCGCTCCGGTGGCGGCTCGCTGGACACGTTCGACATCGACCTGTGCGACGCGGAGGGCGTCATCGCCGTACGGCTGCGCGGCTTGGTCCAGCGCCGGGCCCCTGTCGCGTCCGCTTCCGTGGCCGCGTCCGGCGAGCGCGGGGCCGGGGCGCTTCGCGGTGGCGCGGACCGTGTCGTCACGGCCACCGGTGCGGAGTCGCCGGTTGATACGGCGTGGCGTGGTGGGGTGGGCGCGGTGCTGTCTGCCGTTCCCGGTGAGCGTGCGCCTGGCGCTGATTCGTCCGGTGGTGGTGCGGGGCGTGTGGTCAGGGCGACCGGTGCGCAGGTGCCGGTTGATACGGCGTGGCGTGGGGCGGGCGCGGCGCTTCCTGCCGTTCCCGGTGAGCGCGCGCCTGGCGCTGATTCGTCCGGCGGTGGTGCGGGGCGTGTGGTCACGGCGACCGGTGCGCAGGTGCCGGTTGACACGGCGTGGCGTGGGGCGGGCGCGGCGCTTCCTGCCGTTCCCGGTGAGCGTGTGCCCGGCGCTGATTCGTCCGGCGGCGGTGCGGGCCGTGTCGTCACGGCCACCTGCCGCTGGGTGGACGCACCGCTCGCGGCGGCGTCGGGGCCAGGTGAAGACGACCTCGACGCTCAAGGCCCGACCGCGCAGGGCCTGGCTGGGCTGGGTCCGACCGTCCAGGGCTCGACCGCGCAGGGCCTGACCGGGCATGCCGCGACGGCGCAGGGCCCGACTGCGCAGGGCCTGACCGTAGGCCTGACCGTGCAGGGTCCGGCTGCAGGCCTGACTGCGCATGCCGCGACTGCGCTGGGTTCGACCGCGCAGGGTCCGATCGTCGAGGGCTTGGCCGCGCAGGGCCTGACCGCAGGCCTGACTGCGCATGCCGCGACTGCGCAGGGTCCGACCGCGCAGGACCTGACCGCGCAGGACCTGACCGCGCAGGACCTGACCGCGCAGGACCTGACCGCGCAGGACCTGACCGCGCAGGGCCCGACTGCGCAGGGCCTGACCGCAGGCCTGACCGTGCAGGGTCCGGCTGCAGGCCTGACTGCGCATGCCGCGACTGCGCTGGGTTCGACCGCGCAGGGTCCGATCGTCGAGGGCTTGGCCGCGCAGGGCCTGACCGCAGGCCTGACTGCGCATGCCGCGACTGCGCAGGACCTGACCGCGCAGGGGCCCGCTACACACGGACCGGTCGTGCACGGTTTCATCGCTGGGGGCGGCTCGGCCGTCGGCGTGGCGGGCGGCTCGCTCACCGCTCTGCCCGACATCACCCGCGACCGTGTCGCCGACGGCGTCGACGCCGTGCTGGGCGTCGTCTTCGCACGCGTCCAGGAGCTGATGCGGTCGCGCCCCCGGCACCCGCAGCGCGTGATCGTCCTCGTCGACGACCGCGTGCCCCGCCACTTCCACGCCCCGCTCGCCGGTCTGCTCCAGACCGCCGCCACCGAGAACCCGCTCGTCTCCGGGCGTGTCGTGCGGATCGCCGGGCTCGACGCCGCCACGCCCGAGCGTGTCGCCGCCGTCCTGGCCGCCGAAGCGGCCGCCCCCGCAGGCCCCGGCGACGTCCGGTACGCCCACGACGGCACCCGCCAGGAGTGGCGGCCCGTGGACATCGAGCTGGGTGAGGGGCCGCAGGCCCCGCCGCTCAGGGACGGCGGCGTCTACTGGCTGACGGGCGGACTCGGCGGGCTCGGACGGCACTTCGCGCGCTACATGGCGCGCTCCGGCCGGGTCACCGTCGTCCTGAGCGGCCGCTCGGCGCCCGGGGCGGCGAGCGACGCGGCCCTGCGCGAGCTGCGGGCAGTGGGCGTGGACGCGTACTACCGTGCCGTCGACGTCGGCCGCCGGGAGGACGTGGAGCAGGCCGTCCGCGACATCGCCCGCGAACACGGCTCGCTCGACGGAATCGTGCACGCGGCGGGCGTGTTGCGCGACGGCTACCTCCTCACCAAGGACGCGGCCGAGCTGCCCGCCGTGCTGGAGCCGAAGGTGCGCGGCGCGATGAACCTCGACGCCGCCACGCGCGACCTCGCGCTCGACTTCTTCGCCGTCTTCTCGTCCGTCGCCGGGGTGTACGGCAACTCCGGACAGGCCGACTACGCGGCGGCGAACGCCTTCCTGGACGCCTTCGCCCACCATCGGCAGGCGCTGGTGGACATCGGTGAGCGGAGCGGGCGGACCGTCGCCGTCAGCTGGCCGCTGTGGGCGGACGGCGGGATGACCGTCGACGCCGTGACCCGCGAGTCGATGCGCAAGCAGCGCGGCTGGGAACCCCTGCCGACGGAGGACGGACTGCGCGTGTTCGGCCGCGTGCTGGGCGACGCGCCCGGGCATGTCGTCGTCGCGTATGGCGCGGACCCCACGCTGTCGCCGGCGCGCCGCGACGAGCGACCCGCCGCGCCCGCGCCCGTATCCGCGTCGCCCGCAACGGCTGTCGCGGCGGCGGACCGTGATCTGACGGAGCCGACCGAGGAGCTGCTGAAGCGTGTCCTCGGCGAGGTGCTGCACCACGATCCCGACGCGATGGACACCACGGTCAACCTGGTCGAGTACGGCATCGACTCGCTCGCCATCCTGGAGACCACCGCGCGCCTCGAAGAACACTTCGGCGCGCTGCCGAAGACGGTCTTCTTCGAGTACGTCACCATCGAAGACGTCGCGGGCTACTTCCTCGCCTCGCACCGCGCGACGCTGGAGGCGATCCTGGGTGCCGACGCCCCGGCAGAAGCCGCACCGGAAGCCGGACCGCAGCCTGCCGCACCGGAGGCCGTAGCCGCCGCAGTCGAGCCCCTGACCGTCGCCGAACGCCCCACCGCCCCGTCGCGCGACGACTACCACGACATCGCCGTCATCGGCATCTCCGGCACCTACCCCGGCGCCGACACGATGGATGAGCTGTGGTCGCTGCTCGAAGAGGGCCGCCACACCTTCGAAGAGGTGCCGCGCGACCGCTGGGACCACGACGCGATCTACAGCCGCGACCGTGCCGTCCTCGGCAAGAGTTCCATCCGCACCGGGACGTTCCTGCGCGGCATCGACGCCTTCGACCCGCGCTACTTCCGCATCTCCAAGCGCGACGCCGAGCAGATGTCGCCGGAGGTCCGGCTGTTCCTCCAGACCGGTGTCGAGGCGATGGAGGACGCCGGGTACTCACGCGAGACCATCCAGCGGCAGTACGGCGGCGACGTCGGTGTGCTCGTCGGGGCGATGAGCAACCACTACGGCCTCTACGGCTTCCAGAACAGCCTGACCCGGGGCTCCGCCGCGAGCGGCAGCTACACCGGAACGCTGCCCAACATGCTCTCGTACTTCTACGGGCTCACCGGACCGTCGATCTTCCTGGACACCATGTGCTCGGGGTCCTCGGCCTGCGTCCACCAGGCCGTGCAGATGCTGCGCGCCCGCGAGTGCAAGATGGTCGTGGCCGGGGGAGTGAACCTCCTCCTCCACCCGTACAACCTCATCTCCTCCTCGCAGGAGCACTTCACCACCGCCACCTCCGATGTGATCCGCAGCTTCGGGCACGGAGCGGACGGGACGATCCTCGGCGAGGGCGTCGGCGCCGTCGTCCTCAAGCCGCTGGTCGAGGCCGAGCGCGACGGCGACCATGTGTACGCCGTCATCAAGGGCACCGCGCTCACGAACGCGGGCGTACGCAACGGCTTCACCGTGCCCAGCCCCCGCGCGCAGGCGCGGGCGGTCGAGAAGGCGATCGACGACGCGGGCGTGGACCCGCGCACGATCAGCTACGTCGAGGGGCACGGCTCGGGTACGTCGCTCGGCGACCCGATCGAGGTCAAGGCGCTCACCGACGCGTTCCGCAAACACACCGAGGACACCCAGTTCTGCGCCCTGGGCTCGGTCAAGTCGAACCTCGGGCATCTGCTGCACGCGGCCGGGATGATCGGCTTCGCGAAGGTGATCCTCCAGATGCGGAAGGGCACGCTGGCGCCCTCGCTGCACAGCGACGAACTCAACCCGGACATCGACTTCAGCGGTACGCCCTTCCGTGTGCAGCGCGCACTCGCCCCGTGGGAGCCGGTGGCGGTCAAGGCGGCCGACGGGCGTGTCGTCACCGCTCCCCGGCGCGCCGGAATCACCTCGATCGGCGCGGGCGGGATGAACTCGCACATCATCCTGGAGGAGTACCCGGGCGCGCCCGGGCCCCACGATGTCCGCGACGGCCGCGACGAGTTGTTCGTCTTCTCGGCGATGACCGATGACGCGCTGGAGACCACCCTCGCCCGTTTCCGCGCGTATCTGACCGGAGCGGACGAGTCCGAGCTGCCGTCGATCGGGTTCACCCTGCGCGTGGGCAAGAACGAACTCCCCCGGCGATGGGCCTTCTTCGCCTCCGACACGCGCGGCGCCGTCGAGGCCGTCGACCGCTATCTGGCGGGCGACCGCGACCTCACCACCGCGCTGCACAGCGACGACCCGCGAACGGCGGCCGCGCGCGACCTCGGTACGACGTGGGCGGGCGGCAAGAGCGTCGACTGGGCGCGGCTCGGCGATCCGCGCCGACTGCGGCGTGTCCCGCTCCCCGCCTACCCCTTCGACCGCCTGTCGTGCTGGGTGACGCCGGAGCCCGGCGCGCCGAGCGTGCTCGCGCCGCTCGCCCTCCGGGACAAGCTCCACCCGTTCCTGGGCCGCAACGAATCCGATGTCGACGGGCTGCGCTACACCCTGGACGTCCGCCTCGACGACCTGCTCGACTACGGATACCAGCGGGGCAGGGAACGGGACATCACCCCGGCGTTCGCCCTGGACGTGGCGCTCGCCGTCGCCCGGATCTCCGGAATCGCCGCCGATCCGGCCACCGCGCGGGTACGCGACCTCCGCGTCCTCGGACCCCTCGACTGGACCGCCACCGAGCGGCTGACCATCACGCTGGACACGGCCCGCCCCGAGGCGGCCCACGGCGCGGTGTTCGCCGAGGACGCGTCGGGGACGCGTACGCGTGTCGTGGAGTTCGACCTCGCCCCGGACGGTGCGCCCGGCCCGGCGCGGCCCCGGGAATCCCTCCGCTTCGACGCCGTACGCACCCTCGACCGGCCGGAGGCGCTGGCCGAACTCGCCGAGGGCGGGCTCGACTACGAGCCCATGCTGTGCGGGATCGACAGCGCGGCCTGGCTGCGGGACGGACGGCTGGTGCTCGTGGTCACCGCCCCCGAACTCCAGCGGGATCACACCAAGCCGGGCGTCACGCTGGCCCCGCATGTTCTCGCGGCCCTCGACCAGGGCGCGCACCTCGTGGCGAAGTGCGCGGGGATGCCGCACTGGGAGCGGCAGACCTGGCTCCACACCGCCGACGTCCGCCTCCACACCGGCGCCCCCGACGTGGCGTACGCCGTGCTCGACCTGGCCGCCGAAGCCGAAGCCGAAGCCGGAGCCCTGACCGGGAGCGTCACGCTGCTGGGGCCCGGCGGCGAGGTCGCGGTGGAGCTGACGGGCGTGCGCTACGGGGACCACGACACGCCCGCGCGGGACGTGCCCCAGCAGGACGTGCCCCGGCGCGACACACCGCGTGACGTACCGCGCGACACACCGCGCGACGGCGGCGTCGTCTCCTTCGTCGTGGACGAACTGCGCGGCATGGCCTCGGACATCCTCAAGTTCGACGCGGACGAGCTGGACGTCCACACGGGCTTCGACGCCTTCGGCTTCGACTCGATCTCGCTGGTCACCCTCTCGAAGCGCATCCACGAGCGGTTCGGCATCGACGTGAGCCCGGCCGTCTTCTTCGACGTACGCACCTTCGACGCGCTGGGCCACCACCTCGCCACGGAGTACGAGGAGCCGGTCCGCGCGGCGCACGAAGCGCAAGGCCCGCGTATGGCACCGGTACCGGTCCGCGAGGTGGCGGAGCCCGCCGCCGCGCCCGTGGCGAGCCCGGTCCCGGACAGCGGGGACGACACGCCGATGCCCATCGCCGTCATCGGCGCGGCGGGGCGCTTCCCCGGCGCGCCCGACCTCGACACGTACTGGGCGAACCTGATCGGGGGCAAGGACTCGGTCACGGAGTTCCCGCGCCACCGCTACGACGACACCTACGCACGCGTCGTCGACGAGGCCGACTTCCCGCGCCACGCGGGTGTCCTCGACGACGTGGACGCGTTCGACGCGGGCTTCTTCCGGATCTATCCGCGCGAGGCCGAGCTGATGGACCCGCAGCACCGGCTGGCCCTGGAGGCGGTGTGGGGCGCGCTGGAGGACAGCGCGTACACCCGCGCGGACCTGCCCCGGAACACCGGGCTCTTCCTGGGCGTGTCGGGGACGGACTACGCCACGCTGCTCACCACGTACGGCATCGAGCCGGACGCGTTCACCTCCACCGGCAACGCGCACTCGATGCTCGTCAACCGCGTGTCGTACGTGCTCGACGTCCGGGGCCCCAGCCAGCCCGTCGACACCGCCTGCTCCAGTTCGCTCATCGCCGTCCACCGCGCCCTCGACGCCGTGCGCTCCGGCGCGTGCGACGTGGCGATCGCGGGCGGGGTGAACCTGCTGCTCAGCGTCGACACGTTCGTGAGCGCGCAGCGCGCGGGCATGCTCAGCCCGGACGGCCGGTGCAAGACGTTCGCCCGGGACGCGGACGGCTACGTACGCGGCGAGGGCGTCGGCGCCATCGTCCTCAAGCCGCTGGCCGACGCGGAACGGGACGGTGACGCGATCCTCGCGGTGCTGCGCGGCAGCGCCGAGAACCACGGCGGCCGGGCCAACTCGCTCACCGCGCCCAACGCCGACGCCCAGACCGAGCTGGTGACGGCCGCGCTGGGCGACCTCGACCCGGACACCATCGGCTACATCGAGACACACGGCACCGGGACCGCGCTCGGCGATCCCGTCGAGGTGCGGGCGCTGCAAGGCGCCTTCCGGCGGCTGGGCGGCGGCGATTCGGCCACCTGCGGCCTCGGATCGGTGAAGTCCAACATCGGCCACCTGGAGGCCGCCGCGGGCATCGCCGGACTGCTGAAGGTGATCCTCGCGATGCGCCACGGGGTGCTCCCGGCAACCCGCCACTGCGCGGAGATCAACCCGTTCATCCAGCTGGACGAGGGCCCCTTCCACATCGTGCGCGAGAACGAGCCGTGGCCGCGCCCGCGCGGTGGCGGGAGGGTTACGCCGCGCCGGGCGGGCGTCAGCAGCTTCGGCTTCGGCGGCTCCAACTGCCATGTGGTGGTCGAGGAGTACGTGCCCAAGGCCATCGAACGCGGCTCCGACGGGCCGTCGGAGGGCGCGAGCGTCATCGTCCCGATCTCGGCCCGCACCGACGAACAGCTCCAGCACATCGCGCGCCGACTCCTCGCGCACCTCGGCGACCCCGGCCGGTCGGACACGCTGCCCTCGATCGCCTGGACGCTGCAGACCGGGCGCGAGGCGATGGAGCGGCGCGCCGGATGGGTGGTGGCCTCGCGTGAGGAACTCGCCGACAGGCTGCGGGCGTTCGTGGAACGTGGCGAACGCGGCAGCGCGCCGGACGGGGACCTCGGGGCGCTGCTCACCCGCTGGACCGAAGGCGGCACCGTCGAGTGGCGCACCCTCCACGGGACGGACACCCCGCTCCGTGCCCACCTGCCCACGTACCCCTTCGCCCGCGAGCGCTACTGGATTCCCGGCACCGAAACCCCCGCCGACACCGGCACCGAGGCCGACGCGTCGGCGCGGAGTCTCCTGCCCGTCATCGGGACGACCCTGCTCGTCCCCCGGTGGGCCCGCCAGCCCGCGACGCCATCGGGCGAGCACATCTACGCCCGCCACCTGGTGATCCTTTGCGGGGCGACGGCCACCGCGCGGGACGCCGTCGAGCGACGTGTCCCCGGCGTCCGCTGCCACACCGTCACCACGGCCAAGCAGCGCCTCGAAAGCCGCTTCACGGACATCTCGCGGCAGGTCTTCGAGACCGTCCGCGAGGTGGCCGCCGAGCCCGCCGCGGGTGGCGGCGCCACGCTGGTGCAGGTGGTGGTCCCGACGGACGGCGACGACGCGACGCTGCTGGCCCTCGCGGGCCTGCTGCGCACCGCGGCGCTCGAAAGCCCCCGGTTCACCGGCCAGGTCATCGGCCTGGACGGCGCCGCCACGGACGCCACGGCTAGCACCCACGCCACGGACGCCACCCACGCCACGGACGACACCGTGGCCACCGCCGTCGCGGACAACGCACGCACCGCGGACGGCGATGTCATCCGCTACGACGACGGCCTGCGCACCGTCCAGACCTGGGACGTCCCGGTCCCGAACGCGGCGGCGGGCATCCCGTGGCGCGCGGGCGGCACGTACCTCATCACGGGTGGTGCGAGCGGCATCGGCGCCATCGTCGCCCGCCACATCGCCCACGGTGTGGAACGCCCGACCCTCGTCCTGGTCGGCAGGCGGGCCAAGGACAACCACATCGACGCCCTGCTCGGCGAACTGCGCGCCGCCGGTGCCGTGGCCCGCTACGAGCGCGCCGACATTTCGCGCTGGGAAGAGGTCCGCCACCTGGTCGCCCACGTGCGCGAGGTGTTCGGTGAGCCGCACGGCATCGTGCACTCCGCCGGGATCATCCGTGACGCCACGCTCGCGACGAAGACGGTTCAGGAGTGGGACGGCGTCCTCGCGCCCAAGGTCGACGGCCTCGTCCACCTCGACCGGGCCACCGCGAACGCACCGCTCGACTTCGTCCTCACCTTCTCCTCCGGCGCAGCCCTCACCGGAAACCCCGGCCAGGCGGACTACGCCACCGCCAACGCCTTCCTGGACGCCTTCGCCACGCTCCGCACCGCCCGCGTCGCCGCCGGGGAGCGCTCCGGGCGGACCCTGTCGATCGCGTGGCCGCTGTGGAACGACGGCGGGATGGCGGTGGACGAGGCGACGCGCGCGTACCTCTGGCACAGCCGCGGCCTCGCCCCCATGCAGTCGGTCGACGGGCTCGCCGCCCTCGTCCGCGCCTGGCGGCTCGGCGCGGACCGGGTGTGGGTGCACCACGGCGACCCGGACAAGGCGCTGCAAACGGCGCAGTACAGCCCCCTGGACCATGCCACCAGCACGCCCGGCACACCGCACACCGTCCCCGCCCCCCGCCCACGGCCGAAGCACGCCGCCTCCGAGCGTGCCGGGCGCCAGGCGCTGCACCACCTCCTTGACCTCTTCGCGCGCGTCACGAAGGCCCCGCGCGAGGCCGTGGACGCCGATGAGCCGATCGGTGCGATGGGACTCGACTCGATCATGGTCGTGCAGCTGAACAAGGAGCTGTCCACCAGGTACGGCGACGTCTCGAAGACCCTCTTCTACGAACACCCGACGCTGCGCGCGGTCGCCGGACACCTCGCGACGGAGCATGCGTCACCGGCCCCCGAGGACATCGCCCCCGTGGACACAGCCCCCGTGGAGACCACCGTGACGCCCGACCCCGCACAGCGACCCGAACCGCAGGCCGCCCCCTCGCCCGGGGCGCGTGAGCCCATCGCCATCATCGGCATGAGCGGCCGCTACCCGCAGGCCGAGAACCTGACCGCCTTCTGGGAGAACCTGAAGGCGGGCCGCGACTGCGTCGGCGAGGTTCCGGCCGACCGCTGGTCGCTGGACGGCTTCTACGAGCCGGACCGCGCGACCGCGCTTGCCACCGGCCGCAGCTACAGCAAGTGGGGCGGTTTCCTGGACGACTTCGCGGCGTTCGACCCGCTCCACTTCCAGATCGCGCCGCGCGACGCGTACGCCATGGACCCGCAGGAGCGTCTGTTCCTCCAGGCGTCGTGGGAAGTGCTGGAGGACGCCGGTTACGCACGCGAGGAGCTGGCGCGCCGCCACCGGCGCCGGGTCGGTGTGTTCGCGGGTGTCACCAAGACGGGCCACGCGCGCCACGGTGTGCGGCGGCTGCCGTCGGGGGAGACGGCGGTCCCGGTGGTCTCCTTCGCCTCCCTCAGTGCCCGCACCTCGTACGCTCTCGATCTGCACGGGCCGAGTCTGACGCTCGACACGATGTGTTCCGCGTCGCTCACCGCCATCCACGAGGCGTGTGAACATCTGCACCAGGGCGCGTGCGAGCTGGCCATCGCGGGTGGCGTCAACCTCTATCTGCACCCGCTGGACTACATCGAACTGTGCGGCTCCACCATGCTGTCGGCCGACGCGCGGTGCCGGAGCTTCGGCAGCGGCGGCGACGGCTTCGTACCCGGTGAGGGCGTCGGCTGCGTCCTGCTGAAGCCGCTGTCGCGGGCCCTCGCCGACGGCGACCGCGTGCTCGCCGTGGTTCGCGGGACGAGCATCAACCACGGTGGCCGCTCCAACGGCTACACGGTGCCGAACCCCGGTGCCCAGGCCGAGCTGATCCGGGACGCGATGACCCGCGCGGGCGTTTCCGCCCGCGAGGTGAGCTACGTCGAGGCGCATGGCACCGGGACGGAGCTGGGCGACCCGATCGAGGTCAAGGGCCTGACGCTCGCCTTCGAACAGGACACGCCGGACAGGCAGTACTGCGCCCTGGGCTCGGTGAAGTCGGGCATCGGCCACCTGGAGGCGGCGGCGGGCGTCGCCGGGCTGACGAAGGCCGTTCTCCAGCTCCGCCACGGACAGCTCGTGCCGAGCCTCCACGCCGAGGAGCCGAACCCGAATATCGCCTTCGAGGGGACCCCGTTCTTCGTCCAGCGCGAGCTGAGCGCGTGGGAGTCGGACGGCCCCCGCATCGCGTCCGTCTCGTCGTTCGGCGCGGGCGGCTCCAACGCGCATGTGATCCTTGAGGAGTACGTCACCGAGCAGCCGCCCGCCACGGGCGGCGGGGCCGACGGCGCCGAGCACATCGTCGTCCTCTCGGCCCGTACGCCGGAGCAGCTGCACATCTCGGCCGCGCGCCTCGCCACGTTCCTCGACACCGAGGACGTCCGGCTGGCCGATCTCGCGTTCACCCTCCAGGTCGGGCGCGAGGCCATGAAGGAACGGCTCGCGGTGGTGGCGTCGTCGGTGGCCGAACTGCGCCTCGCACTGCGGGCGTTCGCGGACAGTGGCGACGGTGAGGACGGCCACGGGGTGCCGGGCGTGTACCGGGCCACCGCGGGCCGTGCGCAGGGCGCCCTGGCCGAGATCGCCGCCGATGACGACCTCCGGGACCTCCTGGTCCAGCGCTGGGCCCGGGCCGGGAAGACGGCCAAGCTCGCGGCCCTGTGGGTCGAGGGCGTGGAGCCCGACTGGCATGCGCTGCACGCCCCGGCGACGCCCCGGCGGATCGCGCTGCCCACGTATCCGTTCGCCAAGGACCGTTACTGGATCGGGGACCTCGACCCGGTGACGGACACGGTGGACACGGCGGCCACGGCACCCGTGGCCGCACGCCCGATCCAACGAGCCGCAGTGGTCGAGCAACCCGCCGACCCCGCCCCGCAGGAGCCGCTCGACGCCCAGGTGGCCCGCGTGGTGCGCGGCAAGCTCGCCAAGGCGCTCGCGATGCGGGAGAGCGAGGTCGAGGGCGGCCACGCGTTCGCCGACTACGGAATCGACTCCATCCTCGGCGTCCGTCTCGTCCATGACCTCAACGAGACCCTGGCGCTCGACCTCCCGACGAGCGTCATCTACGACCACAGCACGGCGGACCGCCTCACCGCCCACATCCTGGGCGCCCACCGGCCCGTCGTCGCCCGCCCCGAGCCCCGGCCGGGCCCGGCCACGACACCGGCCACGGCACCGGCCACGACACCGTCCGGCACAGGGCCCGCCACGCCACGGCCGCCGGTCGCCATCGTCGGCATCAGCGGGCGGTTCGCCGGTTCCGACTCGCCGGAGGAGCTGTGGGAACACCTCGCGGCGGGCCATGACCTGGTCGGCGAGGCCACCCGCTGGGACGTGAAGAACACGGGCGCCGCGAAGCGCTGCACACGTGGCGGCTTCCTCGACCACATCGACGAGTTCGACCCGCTGTTCTTCAACATCTCCGGCGTCGAGGCCGCCATCATGGACCCGCAGCAGCGGCTGCTGCTCGAAGAGTCCTGGAAGGCCCTGGAGGACGCCGGATACGCGGGCCACCGGATGAGCGGCGTGCGCTGCGGCGTCTACGTCGGCTGCTGGGACGGCGACTACCAGGAGCTGCTGGGCGAGGAAGCGCCCGCCCAGGCCTTCTGGGGCAACACGGCGTCGTTCATCCCCAGCCGGATCTCCTACTTCCTCAACCTCAAGGGTCCCGCCATCGCGGTGGACACCTCCTGCTCCAGCTCCCTCGTCGCCATCGACCTGGCCTGCAAGGACCTGGCGGCGGGCGAGACCTCGATGGCGCTCGCGGGCGGTGTGTACATCCAGTCGACACCGCGGCTGTACGACCTGGCCGGGCGCGCCGGGATGCTCTCGCCGACCGGCCGCTGCCACACCTTCGACCACCGCGCCGACGGTTTCGTCCCCGGCGAGGCGGTCGGCGCGCTGGTGCTCAAGCGGCTCGACGACGCCCTCGCCGACGGGGACCACGTGTACGGCGTGATCCGCGCGTCGGGGGTCAACCACGACGGCGCGACCAACGGCATCACCGCGCCCAGCTCCGCGTCCCAGGAGAGCCTGCTGCGCGAGGTGTACGGCGCGTACGGCATCGATGTGGAGCACATCGGGCTCGTCGAGGCGCACGGCACGGGCACCAAGCTGGGCGATCCGATCGAGTTCCGGGCGCTCACCCGGGCGTTCCGCGAGGGCACCGACAAGTCGGGCTACTGCGCCCTGGGTTCGGTGAAGACGAACCTCGGCCACACCCAGCACGCGGCCGGTGTCGCGGGTGTCCTCAAGGTGCTGCTGGCGCTCAAGCACCGGCAGATCCCCGCGTCGCTGCACTTCGAGACGGCCAACGAGGCGGTGGCGCTCGACGGCAGCCCGTTCTACGTGAGCACGCGCACCCACGGCTGGGAGACGGCCCCCGGGGTGCCGAGGCGCGCCGTCGTCAGCTCGTTCGGCGCGAGCGGCACCAACGCGCACCTCGTCATCGACGAAGGGCCCGCCGCCGCGCACGCCCCGGCGCCGCGCCCCGCGTATCTCGTCGCCCTCTCGGCACACTCGCGCGACCAGCTCGCCCAGCAGCTGACCCGGCTGGCCGCCCACCTGCGCCGCGAACCCGGGCTCGACTGCGGCGACGTCGCGCACACGCTCATGGCCGGGCGCGAACACTTCGCACACCGCTTCGCCTGCGTCGTCCGCGACCGCGAGGAGCTGGTCCGGGCCCTGGACGAAGGGCTCGGCGGGCCGCGCGCGTTCACCGGGGAAACGGTGGCGGCGGGCGGCCAGGCGGACAGCACCCGGCTCGGCGAGGAGGCGCTGCGCCGCTGCTCCGGCGGCACCGCGCACACCGATGCGCCGCTCGCCTACCGCACGGATCTCGAACTGCTCGCCGAGCTGTTCGTCCAGGGCGCGGCGCTCGACTACGCCACGGTGTTCCCCGAGACCGCGCGGCGCCGGGTGCCGCTGCCGACGTACCCGTTCGCCCGCGAGCGCCACTGGCCGACGGAGGCAGCAGCGGACGTCAGCCCCGCAGCCCCCGCCCCCGCAGCCCCCGCCCCCGAAGTGCCCGCCGTGCGCCACCCGATGGTCGCCCCACCGGCGCCCGACGCGGACGGCGGCCACCGCGCCACGGCCACGCTGACCGGTGACGAGTCCTATCTGCGCGACCACACCGTCCACGGCCGCCGGATTCTGCCCGGGGTGGCCCACCTTGAAATGGCGCGGGCGGCCGCGGCCCACGCGCTCGGCGCCGACGCCACCACCCCGCTGCGGATGCGCAACGTCACCTGGGTGCGGGCGCTCGCCGTCGAGGGCGCGCCCGTGGACGTCGACGTACGAGTGAAGCCGGTCCGGGACGGCGGCGGTGTCTCCTTCGAAATCGCCTCCGGGGCCGCCGAGCCGTCCGTCCACAGCGAAGGCCGTATCGCACGGTCGGACACCCCGCGCCCGGCGCCCCTCGACCTCGCGGCGCTGCGCGCGGACTGCCCGAACACGGTGTCCCCGGCACGTGTCGCCGGAGCGCTGCGGTCCATGGGCATCGTGCACGGCGCGTCCCTGCGCGCGATCGACGAGGCGTACACCGGCCCCGGGCTCGTCGTCGCCCGGCTCGCCCTCCCCGAAGCGGCCGATCACCCCGACGGGTCCTACGTGCTGCACCCGGCCATGATGGACTCGGCCATCCAGGCGTCGATGGCGCTGCATCTGGCCGAGGGCGCCGAAGGGCCCCGGGACACCGCGATCCCCTTCGCGCTCGACCGGCTCGAACTCTTCGCCCCGTGCACCCCGGCGATGTGGGCCGTCGTCCGCGTCGCGGACGGCGCGGAGCCCGTGACCGCGCTGAGCAGGCTCGACATCGACCTCGTGGACGACACCGGCGCGGTGTGCGTGGCCATGACCGGCTACACCTCGCGCCGGGTGCCCGAGCCGGTGCCGTCGCTGTACGCGCCCGTCTGGGAGCCGCTCGCGGCCGTCGCGTTCGGCGCGCCCGTACCGTCCGCCGCGGACCGCGTCCTGGTCGTCGGCGGCACCGCCGGGCAGCGGGCGGCGATCACCGCGCGGTGCCCGCACACCACCGTGTGGAGCCTCGCGCCGGACGCGTCGATCGACGAGGTCGCGGGCGCGCTGGACACAGCCGGTCCGCTCGGCCACCTCGTGTGGATCGCGCCCGACACCGCGTTGCCGCTCGACGACGCGGCCGGTCTCGTCACCGCCCAGCGGGACGGTGTCCTCGCGGCCTTCCGCATGGTCAAGGCGCTGCTGCGGACGCGGCACGACGCGCGGCCGCTCGGTCTGACGCTGGTCACCCGGCGCGCCGTCCCGGCCCATGCCACCGATGAGATCCGGCCCGCCCACGCCGGGCTGCACGGCCTCTTCGGATCGCTGGGGCAGGAGTACCCGAACTGGACCGTCCGGCGGCTCGACCTGGACGGCGACACCGAGTGGCCCGCGGATCTCGCGGCGCTGCCCGCGCATTCGCACGGCGACACCTGGGTGCGCCGCGCGGGCCAGTGGCTGGGCCGCAGGCTGGCCCCGTGCGACACGGAAGCCACCGGCACCGAGCGCCGCTACCGCGAGGGCGGCGTCTACGTCGTGATCGGCGGCGCGGGCGGCCTGGGAGCGGCCTGGACCGAGCAGGTGGTCGAGCGTTACGGCGCCCGGGTCGTGTGGATCGGACGCCGTGAGCGCGACGCGGAGATCGACGCCAGGCTGCGCGGCATCCGGGGCCGGGGCGAGGTCCGTTACCTCGCCGCCGATGCCACGGACCCGGCGGCCCTGGCCCGCGCCCACGCCGAGATCATCGACCGGTACGGGCACATCAACGGCGTCGTGCAGGCGGCCCTGGTGCTGCGTGACCAGAGCCTGGCCAACATGGACGAGGACACGTTCCGCGCGAGCCTGGCGGCCAAGGTCGACGTGAGCGCGGCCATGGCGGAGGTGTTCGCCACCGACGACCTCGACTTCGCCGTCTTCTTCTCCTCGATCCAGTCGTTCACGACGGCGGCCGGGCAGAGCAACTACGCCTCGGGCTGCACCTTCGCCGACGCGTACGCCCACGCCCTGTCCGGGCAGTGGCGGGGCCCGGTGAAGGTGATGAACTGGGGCTGGTGGGGCAGCATCGGCAGCGTCGCCTCCGACTTCCACCGCGAGCGCATGGCCCGCTGGGGGCTGCTCTCCATCGAACCGCCGGAGGGCATGGCCGCGCTCGCCACCCTGCTCGGCGGCCCGCAGCGGCAGCTCAGCTTCGTCAAGCTCACCGAACCGGCCGCGCTCGGGCCGATCGACCCGGCCACCCGCCTCACCGTCTACGAGCGCGACACGGCCGCCCGCATCCCCGCCGACGCCCTGAGGGCCCGCTCGGGCCTCGCCGACAGCCAGGAGATCCTGCGTACGGTGGCCGACTGGCGCGCCGAGCGCGACACCCTCCTCGGCCGTATGACCCGCGGCCACCTGGAGGCCATGGGCGTCGTACGGGACGGCGAGACGTACGACGACACCACAGGGGCCACTTCCGACCTGGCCGCGCTCCGCGCCCGCGGCGGCATCCTGGAGCGCTACACCATCTGGCTGGAGCACGCGCTGCGGACGATGCCCGGCACCGCCCCGCCGCTCGACGCGCTGAACCAGGAGTGGAAGGAGCGCTGCGCCGAGTGGTCCGCCGACCCCGACAAGCGGGCCGAGCTGCGGCTCGTCGACGCGACCCTCGGCGCCCTGCCCGACATCCTGACCGGTCGCACCCGGCCGACCGACATCATGTTCCCGCGCGGCTCCCTCGAACTCGTCGAGGGCTGCTACAAGAACAACCGCGTGGCGGACACCTTCAACCGCGCCATGGCCGACGCCGCCGTCGGCGTCGTGTCCGAGCGGCTGCGCCTGGACCCGGACGCCCGGCTGCGCGTCCTGGAGATCGGCGCCGGAACCGGCGGCACGAGCGTGGGGCTGTTCGCGGCGCTGCGCCCCTACCAGGACCACATCGAGACGTACACGTACACCGACCTGTCGAAGGCGTTCCTCAACCACGCGCAGAGCGAGTACGGGCCCGAGGTGCCGTACCTGGACACCACGCGCCTCGACGCCGAACAGCCGCTCGCCGGGCAGGGCATCGAGGTCGGCGGCTACGACCTCGTCGTCGCGGCCAACGTCCTGCACGCAACCCGGGACACCCGCACCACCCTGCGCAACGCCAAGTCGGCGCTGCGCGACGGCGGTTGGCTGCTGCTCAACGAGCTGTGCTCGTTCGATGTGTTCAGCCACCTCACCTTCGGGCTGCTGGAGGGCTGGTGGCTGTTCGAGGACGCGTCGCTGCGCATCCCCGGCTCGCCCGCGCTGTCGCCCGAGAGCTGGCGCGACGTCCTCCACAGCGAGGGCTTCCCGTCCGTCGTCCTGGTGCTGCCGCAGGCCCGGGCGCTCGGGCAGCAGATCATCGCGGCCGAGAGCGACGGCATCGCCCGCAGGCCGGTGCCGGGGGCGGGCGCCGCTCCCGCCCCCGTTCCCGTGGCCAATCAGCCCGTGGCCGTCGAGCCCACGCCCGACGAGCCCGCCGTGGCCGGTCCCTCCGACGAGACCCGCGCCGCGACGATGGTGGCCTACCTGAAGGAGAAGGCCGCGGCCACGCTCAAGATCCCGGCGGAGAAGATCGACCCGTCGGTGTCGCTCATCCACTACGGCATGGACTCGATCCTCGTCCTGCAACTCGCCAACGCGCTGCGCGAGGACTTCGACGACGTCTCGCCCACCCTCCTCTTCGACGCCGAATCCGTCGACGAGCTGTCCGCCCACTTCCTCGACACCTACCGCGACCGCGTGGACGCCCTCGTGCTCCGCCGTGGCCAGGAGGCGTGATGGCGCTGCCGCTGGACGACCCCGCACCCGCCCGGATCGTGGTGGGCATCACCGGCGCCACCGGGGCCGTGCTGGCGTTGCGGCTGCTGGAGCGGCTGCGCGAGCACGGCGGGGTGGAAACCCATCTGGTGATCAGCCGCTGGGCGCGCTCCACCATCGAGTACGAGACCTCGATGAGCGTCCGCGAGGTCGCGGCCCTCGCCGACGTCACCCACAACCCCGAGGACCAGGGCGCGGCCATCTCCTCGGGCTCCTTCCGCACCGACGGCATGGTGATCGTGCCGTGCAGCATGAAGACCCTCGCGGCCATCCGCATGGGCTTCGCCGACGGCCTGGTGGCCCGCGCCGCCGACGTCACCCTGAAGGAGCGCCGCAAGCTGGTGCTGGTGCCCAGGGAAACCCCGCTGAGCGACATCCACCTGGAGAACATGCTCGCGCTGTCCCGCATGGGCTCGGTGATCCTGCCCCCGATGCCCGCCTTCTACCAGCACCCGGAAACGGCCGACGACATCGTCGACCACACCGTCACCCGGGTGCTCGACCAGTTCGGTATCGACACCCCCAAGGCCGTCCGCTGGAACGGGATGCGCGACGCCCGGCAACACGCCCGACCCCGACCCCGAGGCGAGGACGAAACCGCATGAATCACCTGTCCAGTCTGCGTGACTACCTGGACGCCCTGGCCAAGCTCGACGATCTGCGGGTCATCGACGACGAGGTGGACGCCGAGCTGGAGATCGGCGCGATCGCCCGCTACGCCACCGAGCACCGGGCCCCGGCCCATCTGCTCTCCCGCATCCGGGGCTTCACGCCCGGCTTCCGGGTCCTCACGGCGCCCGCCGCGTACAGCAGCGTGCCCGACAGCCCGTACGCCCGGGTCGCGCTCTCCCTCGGGCTCGACCCGGACACCCGGCCGCTGGAGCTGCTGAACGGGCTGGTCGCCGCCCAGTCGGCCGCCCCCGTCCCGCCCGTCACGGTGGCGTCGGGGCCCTGCCAGGAGAACGTCCTGCTCGGCGCGGACGCCGACCTGACCCGCTTCCCGTTCCCGCTGCTGCACCACGGCGACGGCGGACGGTACGTGAACACCATCGGCACCTTCGTGCTGCGCAGTCCCGACCGCCGCTGGACCAACTGGGGTATCGCGCGGGCCATGCTGCACGACTCCCACCGCATGGCCACCTTCACCGGCTCGCCGCAGCACATCGGCCTCATCGACGACATGTGGCGCGAACGCGGCGAGCGCACCCCCTTCGCGCTGGTCCTCGGCGCCGAGCCCGCCGTCCCGTTCGTGTCCACCATGTCGCTGCCGGAGGAGGTGGACGAGGCCGCCTACCTCGGCGCCTACTACGGCCGGCCGGTGGAGCTGGTCCGCTGCCGGACCGTCGACCTGGAGGTGCCCGCCACCGCCGAGATCGTCATCGAGGGGTACATCAACCACGACGAGCAGATACCGGAAGGCCCGATGGGCGAGTTCGCGGGCTACATCCCCGACTGGGAGGTGGAGCTGCCCGCGTACACCGTCACCGCCATCACCCACCGTGACGACCCGATCATGCCGGTGGTGTGCGCGGGCAAGCCGGTCGACGAGGACCACACCCTCATCGGGCTGACCCACTCCGCCCGCTGGACCCACTATCTGCGCGAGGCCGGGCTGCCGGTCGCCGCGTCCTGGATGATCCCGGAGACCGCGGTCCACGTCCTGGCCGTCACCGTGGACGCCGACTGGCGCGAGCGCACCGGCTTCACCTCCTCCGAGCAGCTGTGCCGGGCCATCGGCGAGGCCTGCGACGCCTTCCCGCATGGCGGGTGGTGGGTCACCCGCATCATGGTCCTCGACCACGACATCGACCCCACCGACCTGCGCGACGTCCTCTGGGGCTTCGCCACCCGCTCCCACCCCACCACCGGCATCCACGTCCTCCCCGACACCGCCATCATGCACCTGATGGTGTGCTACACCGACGAGGAACGGGAAACCGGCCGAGGCCCGACCGTCCTCTTCGACTGCCTCCGCGAGGACAAGCTCAACATCGCCTCCTTCGCCGAGAACTACCCCCGGGCGGTCCAGCAACGCACCCGCCAACTCCTGGCATCCGCCCGCCCGTTGGGCGACATCGGCTAGCCGCGCGCCGCACCCCGCGCCGCCGCCACCCCTCGGCCGGCTTCGCCGCCACCCGGGGCGCCTCGGCCCCGGTGGCGATCACCTGGGCCGTCATCGGCTCCCGGATGCCGCGAAGGGCACCTGGGCGGCGGGCTGCGGGGTGGCGGTGGCGCCCGCCGGGTGGGACCACAGCCCCTGCTGCCGCAGACGCGGCAGCACGCCCTCGCCGAACCAGTACGCCTCCTCCAGGTGCGGGTAGCCGGACAGCACGAACTCGTCGATCCCGATCCGCTGGTACTCGGCGATCCGCTCCGCCACCTCCGCGTGGCTGCCGACCAGCGCCGTACCGGCCCCGCCGCGCACCAGGCCGATGCCCGCCCACAGGTTGGGGTGGATCTCCAGCCCGTCCCGGCCACCGCCGTGCAGCGAGAGCATGCGCCGCTGCCCCTCGGACTCGCTGCGCGCGAGCCCCTGCTGTACGGACTTCACCGTCTCCGGGTCGAAGCCGTCCAGCAGCCGCCGCGCCTCCGCCCACGCCTGCTCGCTGGTGTCGCGGGTGATGACGTGCAGCCGGATGCCGAAGCGGACCTTGCGGCCCTCCTTGGCCGCGAGACCCCGGACCCAGGCGATCTTCTCCGCGACCTGGGCGGGCGGCTCGCCCCAGGTGAGGTACACATCCGCGTGGCGGGCCGCCACCTCACCGGCGATGGGGGAGGAGCCGCCGAAGTACACCTCCGGCACCGGGTCGGGCAGCCGGGCCAGGGAGGCGTCCGCCACCTGGAGGTGTTCGCCCGCCAGATCCACCGTCTTGCCGTCCCACAGCCCGCGCACGACCTCCAGGAACTCACCGGTGCGCCGGTAGCGCGCCTCCTTGTCGAGGAAGTCCCCGTAGGCCCGCTGCTCATGGCTCTCGCCACCGGTGACCACGTTCAGCAGCAGCCGTCCGCCGGTCTGCCGCTGGTACGTCGAGGCCATCTGCGCGGCGAGCGTGGGGGAGACGAACCCCGGCCGGAACGCCACCAGGAACTTCAGCCGCTCGGTGTGCTGGCTGACCATCGCGGTCGTCAGCCACGCGTCCTCGCACCATGCCCCGGTCGGCGTCAGCGCCCCGACGAAGCCCAGGTCCTCGGCGGCGCGGGCGATCTGGCTGAGGTAGCCGACGGACGGCGGACGGTCGCCACCGGCCGCGGTGACGGGCGTCCCGTGGCCGCCGCCGACGACATGACGGCTGTCGCCGTTGGTGGGCAGGAACCAGTGGAAGGTGAGAGACATGGTTGCGGCTCCGATCAGGGGTGTTTCTTGAGGGGGGTCTTGCGGGTGTTACAGCAGGCCGTGCCGGGGCGGGGCGGTGCCGTTCAGCACGTAGCGGCCGATGTGCTGGACCTTCCAGCGGGGCGGGTCGTGCAGGGTGTGGGTGCGGGCGTCCCGCCAGTGGCGGTGGAGGTTGAGGGAGTCCAGCGCCGAGCGGGTGCCGGACACCTCGAAGAGCGCGCTGCCCGCCTCCACCGCCGCGGCGGCCGCCGACACCTTCGCGGTGGCCACGGCGATCGACGCCTCGGCCGCGGTGTCGTCGGTGAGATCCGCGCGGGCGGCGTCCACCGCCCGCGCGGCGGCGGACAGCAGCGCCTCGGCTGCCCGCACCTGGATGGCCAGTTCACCGAAGCGCTGGATGAGCAGCGGGTCCTCGGCGGCCGTCTCGAAGCCGCTCTCGAACCACGGACGGCTCTTGGTACGGACGAACGCCACCGCCTCCGCGAGCGCGCCCGACGCGATCCCCACGTCGATGGCGGCGTGCAGCAACTGGGCCACCGCGCCGTGGAGTTGGGGGCCACGGAAGGTGAGGTGGTGCGGCACCACGCGGTCGGCGGGCACGTCCACGCCCTCCAGCCGTACGGTGCCACTGGCGGTCGTACGCTGCCCCATGCCGTCCCAGTCGTCCACCACCGTCACGCCCGGCGCCTCCCGTGGCACGTACGCCACGTACAGCTCCTCGTTGTTGCCGCGCGCCAGCACCGGAATCCAGTCGGCGAACAGCGCGCCCGTGGAGTAGTGCTTGACGCCGGTCAGGGTGTACGAGCCGTCGGCGCGGGGCTCCAGGCGGGTGCGGATGTCCTGGATGTGCTTCGTGCCCGCCTCCGACTGGGCGTTGCCGAACCGCCGTCCTGCCACCACCTCCGCGAAGAAGAACGCCTGCTGGTCCGGGGTCCCCTGACGGCGCAGCACTTGGACGTACACGAAGTGGCTCTGCGGGATCTGGGCGAGGCTGGCGTCGGCCGCGGCCAGCAGCCGGAACACCTCGGCGAGGGTGAGCGCCGAGACATCCGCGCCACCGTGCTCGCCCGGCACGGTGATCGCCAGCAGCCCGGACGCGGACAGCCGGTCCAGCTCGGCGCGCGGCAGGGTGCGGTCCGCGTCGCGCCCGGCCGCGCCCGTACGGAACTCCTCGGCGAGCTTCGCGGCCAAATCCAGCGCCTCCGCGTCGTCGGCGACGCGGTGCGCGGCTTCGGGACGGGCCTCGGTAGGGGAAGGCATGGCGGCCGTCAGCTCGCCGCCGCGAGCACGGGCCGATGACCCAGCGCCACCGAGAACTGGTCGACGACCTGCTCCAGCGCCTCGGCCGCGCCCGGCGCCACGGTCACCCCGCCGTCCGGGGTGGCGGTGATGTCCTTGTCGAGCGTGAACCAGCCCTGCACGATGTGCGCGGCGCCCATCGAGGACAGCACCGGCCGCAGCGCGTAGTCGATGGCCAGCACGTGGGCCGTGGTGCCGCCGGTGGCCAGCGGCAGCACGGTCTTGCCCGCCAGCGCGTACTGCGGCAGCAGATCCAGCAGCGACTTCAGCAGCCCGGAGTAGGCGGCCTTGTAGACGGGGGTGCCGACGACGACCCCGTCCGCCTGCTCGACGAGCGCCTTGGCCCGGACGATGTCCGGATGTCCGAAGTCGGCGCCGAGCAGCGCGGTGGCCGAAAGGGTGCGCACGTCGAGCGGGATCACCTCATGGCCCTGCTCGGCGAGCCGGGCGTCGAGGTGGCGCAGCAGCCGACCGGTGCGGGAGGTGGCGGACGGGGAGCCGGAGAGCGACAGGATGGTGGCCATGGTGGCCCCTTTCGGTTACGTGGCGGGCGGTGCGGCGGGCGGTCAGGAGTACCAGGTGGGCTCCGGGAGTTCGGCGGTCAGCACATGGCGGCCCACCTCGCGGCGCTTGTAGGCCACCGGATCGTGCAGGGTGTGGGTGCGGACGTTGCGCCAGAAGCGGTCCAGGCCCTCGGCGGCGGCGGTCGAACGGGCCCCGGTGACCTCGAAGATGCGGCTGGTGACCTCCAGGGCGACATCGGTCGCCCGCGCCTTCACCGCGGCCACCCGGACCTCGAACTCGCCGCGGTCCTGCTCGGTGACCGCGTCCGGGTCCTCGTGCAGCCGCTGCCCCTCGGCCGCCACGGCGTCCGCGAGCGCCTCGGCCGCCCACAGCTTGGCCGTGAGATCGCCGTAGGTGTCGATCACATGCGGCTCGTCGACCGCCGTGTCGAAACCGCCGTGCAGCCAGGACCGGGACTTGGCGCGGGTGTAGACGGCTGCGGTGTCCAGCGCACCGGCCGCGATGCCCAGGTAGAAGCTGACGAAGACCAGCTGGATCGTCGGCACGTTGAGCGTGTTGTAGACGCGGGGCCGGAACTCCTTGTCCACGTATCCCGCGGCGGACGCCCAGGGGACGCGGACACCGTCGAGCGTGACGCTGCCGCTCTCGGTGAGCCGCTGGCCGATGTTGTCCCAGTCGTCGTGGAAGGTCAGCCCCTGGCTGTCGGAGGGGACGATGGCGAAGACATGGCGGTCGGTGCCCTCGAAGACACCCTCCAGGACGGTGACGTCGGAGACCCTGCTGCCGGTGGAGAAGGACTTGTGGCCGGTGAAGGTGATGGTGTCGCCCTCGTCCCGGACGACCACGTCGGAGTCGCGCGGGTTGACGGCGCCACCGAAGAACCACTGGTTCCGGGCCGCGTCGGCCTCGACCTGCTCCCACTGCTCACGGGTGCCGACCAGCCGGGCGGCCCAGTTCCACAGATAGTGGTAGCCGAGCAGCTGGCCGAGGGAGCCGTCGGCCTTGGCGACCTCCCGGACCACGCGGTACGCGGTGCTCCAGTCCTGGCCGCCGCCCCCGTGCTCGGCGGGGCCGAGGAGGGTGACCAGGCCCGCGTCCTTCAGCAGCCGCACCTCGGCGTACGGGGTGGCGCCCGCCTTGTCGCGGGCGGCCGCGTCGGTGGCCAGCACCCCGGCCACCTCGGCGGCGCGCCCGATCCATCCGGCCGGGTCGGTGGGGCGGGGGAGGGTCTGCCAGTCGGTGCGGGTGGCGGTGCTCATATGCGTTCCCTTCCGGACGTACGTACGGGGATCAGGCGCGGGCGGGCGCGGGCTCGGCGTCCGGCTGCTGCGCCTCCAGCTCGCGCACCAGCGGCAGCACGCGCTTGCCGAAGTACTCGACCTCCTCCAGGTAGTGCAGGAAGCCGAGGAGGAACAGATCGACGCCGAGCCGCTTGTAGGCGACGATGCGCTCGGCGATCTGCTCGGGGGTGCCGATCAGCCCCGTACGGAAACCGTCGTTGTACTGCACCAGGTCCTCGAACGAGGAGTCCTGCCACATGCCCTTGCCGTCGGCGGTGGACTGCCCCGCCTGCCGCACCGCGTCGCGGAAGCCGTCCACGGCGTCGCCGTTGGCCTTGGCGACGATCTCGCGCAGCGTGTCGCGGGCCTCCGCCTCGGTGTCGCGGGCGATGAGGAACGCGTTGAGCCCGAAGCGGGGTGCCGGGCGGCCGACGGTGGCGGCGGAGGCGCGTACGTCCCGGATCTGCTCGGTGACGCCGTCGAAGTCCTTGCCGTTGCTGAAGTACCAGTCGGAGACCCGGCCGGCCATGGCGCGGGCCGCGCTGGAGTTGCCGCCCTGGAAGATCTCCGGATGCGGGCGCTCCGCGCTGTTCAGGGGCTTGGGCTTGAGCGAGAAGTCACGGATGCGGTAGAAGTCCCCGGCCAGCTCGGCGTGGTCCTCGGTCCAGATCGAGCGCAGCGCGCTGATGAACTCCTCGGAGCGGCGGTAGCGCTCGTCGTGCTCCAGCCACGGTTCGCCGAGCGCGGTGAACTCGCCCTTGAACCAGCCGCTGACGACGTTCACCGCGAACCGCCCGCTGGACAGCTGGTCGGCGGTGGCGCCCAGCTTGGCCAGGACGCCCGGATGCCACAGCCCGGGGTGGACGGCGGCGATGACCTTCAGCCGCTCGGTGGCGAGCAGCAGCGCGAGGCTGAAGCTGGTCGACTCGTGCTGGTACTCGGCGCCGTAGCTGGCCATGTACCGCACCTGGCTGAGGGCGTAGTCGAAGCCGCTGTTCTCGGCGAGCACGGCCAGCTCGCGGTTGTAGTCGTAGCCCCAGTCGGTGCGCTGCTCGATGGTGCTGGTGACCAGACCGCCGCTGACATTGGGCACCCAATAGGCGAACTGGAGCGGGTCGTTGCGGAATTCGGCGAGGGGTTCTGCGGGCATGGGGAACTCCCGGAATGTGCATACGGGCATGGCGAATCAGCGCCTGGCGGGGAATTCAGGCGCACGCGGAAATCGGCCGACGGTCAGATGGTCAGGCCGTCATGCGCGAGGAGCGGGTGACACAGAAATGGCGGCAGGACGAGGACCTGCGGCCGATCAGAATGGAGAGAGGAGGGCGACGCGGAAAAGTTCCGTCGCGGTCGCTCAGGCCCGACAGCGACAGGACGCGCTGGAGACACGCGCAAGGTCGACGTGGCGTCGCCGCGTGAGGTCCTGTCGCTTCATGTCACCGATCCAACCAGTGGGGTGTCCACCCGGTCAAGAAGACCGGGTCCGGATTTCATATCCCGGACACGGGCTGTGCTGCGGAAATGCCGAGCACCTGGGTTCGAGCCTACCCGGGGTCCCGGCCGGAGAGTGAGTCGGTATTCATGAGGTCGTCATAGGGAATCCCTTGCACCCGGCTCCCGGGTGCGGTCATTCTGCTGCTGTGCGGATCGAACAGCTCGAATACCTCGCCGCGGTCACCCGGCTCGGCTCCCTGCGCCGGGCCGCCGAGGAGCTGCACCTGTCCCAGCCCGCGCTCAGCGAGACCGTCCGCAACCTCGAACGTGAACTCGGTGTGGAACTCCTGGAGCGCAAGCGTTCCGGGGCGAAGATCAGCGACGAGGGACGGGAGCTGCTGCCGCACATCACCGGCGTCATCGAGGCGGTGGACCGGCTGCGCGACGCGGCCGGTGACCAGCACCGGGTGAGCCGCATGATCCGGCTCGGCACGGTCAACACCGCGACGGTCCCGCTGCTCATCCCGGTCATCCGTGCCTTCCGCGAGACACATCCGGTGACCCAGGTGGAGGTGGTCGGCGCCCAGCAGACCGACATCCACCGGGCGCTGCTGGAGGGCAGCCTCGACCTGGGCCTGGTCAACTACCTCCAGGGCGACGACCTGCCGCCGGACTTCCAGACCACCGAGCTGCTGCGCGGCCGCCCCGTCGTCTGCGTACGTCCCGACAGCCCGCTCGCGGCCCGCCCGGCGGTCAGCCCGGCGGACCTGCTGGGCGAGGACGAACCGCTGATCGTCATGCGGGCCGGTTACGTCATGCACCGCTATATCCACCGCCTCCTCGACGGCCGCGCCCCCTCCTTCTCGTACTCCACCGACGGCGCCGAGATGGGCAAGCTGATGGTCGCCGAGGGGCTCGGCGCCACCGTGCTGCCCGACTTCAGCGTCATCGACGATCCGCTGGAGCGCGGCGGGCTCATCACCCACCGCCCGCTCGTGGGCGCGGACACCGATGTCCTGCTGGTCCTCCAGCGCCGCCGCGCCGCCTCCGTCCCGCGCGCCGTCCGCGACCTCCACCGCCTCTTCCTGCGGGACGCCCGGGCTACAGCTCCCTGAGGGCGGCGGTGCTACTTGCGGTAAATGTGAACGTTCCGCACATAGCAGTCGGAGCGCGCGGACATCCCCTCCCGCCCGTACAGACCGCACTTGAAGTAGTGCGTCCCCGCGCCGTGGTCCTTGAAGGTGACCTGGAATTCCCGGTTGACGAAGACGTGCACCGCGCCCGCGGCGGTGTCGTGCACGACGTTCAGCCGCAGGGCGGTGTCGTAGATCGGACGGTAGATGACCTGGTCGGTCTTGCCGTAGTACGCGAGGCTGTTGTTGTTCATGGCCAGGGCCATGAACGCCGTCGCCTGTGTCGCGGCGCCGAAGATCTGCATGACGCAGACCTGGTGGGCGGACGACTTCACCGTCATGTCGCACTCGAACTGCGCCTGACCGGAGGTGTAGTCGTTCTTGAACCGTAGCTCGCTGCGGGGCCCGGAGTCCTGCCCCGGGAAGGTGCTCGGATCGGTGTCGTAGACCCAGAAGTGGTGCTCCCCGGTGGAGCTGTCGTACGTGTGGCGGGTCGTGTCCGGTGGCTGATGGACGGTGTACCCGGGGTCGATCTCCGTCCACCCCGACCCGATGGGCGAGGCCTGTGCGGGCGCCGCTGACAGGCCGAGGCCTGTCACCCCCAACCCGGTCGCGGCCGCGCCGCCGAGCAGTGTCCGTCTGCGCATGTCCCCTCCTGTAAAGGTCCAGACCTGACGTGGCGCCAGGAAAGTAGGCCCATACATCGGAGGTGTCAAGGAGTGTTAATCGATTCCCGAAGTGCGTGACGGCGTGTCAGGGTCGGACGATGAGTGTTCCCTCAGCTTCCCGACGTGACCTGCTGCGCTGGCAGTCCGACCTGACCTGGTCGCTTTTCGAGTATCACCTGGAGAGGCTCGAACCCGAGGACTTCCTCTGGGAGCCCGTGCCCCTCTGCTGGACGATGCGCCGGACCTCCGACGGCACCTGGGCGCCGGACTGGGCCGATACCGAACCCGACCCCGTTCCGGTGCCCACGATCGGCTGGGTGAGCTGGCACATCGGCTGGTGGTGGAGCGTCACCCTCGACCACGCGCACGGGCGGGCGCCCCGGAAGCGGACCGACATCCTATGGCCGGGGCCGGGGGCGGCTTCTGTCGCGTGGCTGCGCGGCCTGCGCGACGACTGGCTGACGGTGCTCGACGGGCTCACCGACGCCGAACTGGACGCCACCGCCCCGTTCCCCTGGGAGGGCGACCCGCAGTACACCGTTGCCCATATGGTCGGATGGGTGAACGCCGAACTCATGAAGAACGTCACCGAGATCGGCCAACTCCGCCTGCTGCGAGCCGCGTCGTCAGAGTGACGCGCGCGCCGCGCTCAGCTGCCCCCGTCGTCCCCCGAGCTCCGGCTCGAACTCCGGTTGCTCCTCTTCGACGCGGCGCTCGCCACGTCGCTCAACGCCAGGGTCGCCCTGGACACTCCACGCACCCAACGCGGCCCACCCCGCGCCGCCCACACGACGCAGACGCATCCCCCGACGGCGAGCACGAGGACGGCGATCAAGAGGAGCATGATCATGCTCATCCCTCTCTTTCTGTTGTGGTCGCGTCATCCTCTCAGGTGGACGGCTCAGGTGGACGGCGGACTGTCCGTCCAGGTGACCGGCAGTTCGTGGACGCCGTAGACATTCATGTCGGTCCTGAGTCTCACCTCGTCGGCAGGGAGGGCGAGTTCGAGAGTCGGGAAGCGACGCAGCAGCCCGGCGAAACCGGCGCGCATCTCGATGCGGGCCAGTTGCTGGCCGAGGCATTGGTGGACGCCGTGGCCGAAGGACAGATGGCCGCGGGCCTTGCGGCGGATGTCCAGGGTGTCGGGGTTGTCGAAGCGCTCGGGGTCGCGGTTGGCGGCCAGCAGCGAGACGATGACGGTCGATCCCTTGCCGATCGTCTCACCGCCGAGTTCGATGTCCTCCGTGGCGTAGCGATAGAAGATGTCGGCAATGGACAGGTAGCGCAGGAGTTCCTCGACGGCATCGGGGAGCAGATCCGGGTCGGCGCGCAGTTCGGCCAGCTGCTCGGGATGCTCCAGGAGCGCGAAGGTGCCCAGTGCCAGCATGTTGGCGGTGGTCTCGTGGCCCGCGAGCAGCAGCAGGAAGGCGATGCCGGCCAGCTCCTCGGTGGTGAGGTCGTCATGGCGGGCCAGGTCGGACAGCATGTCTTCGCCGGGGGTGGCGCGTTTGCGCGTGATCAGTTCGGCCAGGTACGTGGTCAGTCCGTTGTACGCGGCCGTCTTCTCGTCGAGCGCCACGTCCTTTTCGAGGACCTTGGCGGAGTGGACCTGGAAAGTCTCCCGGTCCGCGTAGGGGACGCCGAGCATTTCGCAGATCACCAGCGACGGCACCGGCAGCGTGAACTCCTTGACCAGGTCGACCGGCGGGGTCAGGCGCGCCAGCTCGTCCAGTTGCCGCTCGGCGATGTCGATGATGTGCTCTTCGAGCTGCTTCATGCGTTTGACGGTGAAGGCGCCGGTGAGCATGCGCCGCAGCCGGGTGTGGTCCGGCGGGTCCATGGCGATGAACAGGCCCGGCTCCTGCGGGGACGGTTCGGCAGCGCCGGGTATGCCGGGGGTTTCGTACGGCATGTGGAGGATGCCGATGTCCTGGCGGGAGCTGAACCGGGCGTCGCCCATGACCCGGCGGACCGCGTCGTAGCCGGTGACGAGCCAGCCCTGGTGACCGTCGGGGAAGACCATGGGGCTGACGGGGCGGGCCTCGCGCAGCCGGGTGATGTCGCGGGGCGGGTCGAAGGGGCCCGCATCGCGATCCATGGGGAGGCCGTGCGGGATGGGCACCGTCTGATCCATCGGATGTCCCTTCGTGGTGATTGCTGCGGCCACCATCGCCGACGGACCTGACGTATGACTGACACAGCTCTGACACCGACCATGCCGGGCCCCGGCCGCCGAGGGAATCCAACTCCGTCTTCATACACCGAGGTTCGGGGTTGAGTCTTGGACGGTTAGTTCAGGCCAGCCGGTCGGGGATCGGGGCCAGCGTGTAGTTGTTCCAGACGTACGCGTCCATCTGGTGCTGGTCGCCGGAGAGGTTGATGACCCGGTCGACCTTGCCCTCGTGGTTGAAGTGCCACACCAGGGCCCAGGTGGTGTCGACCTTGCCCGTCCCTTCGGTGGTCCAGCCGCGGTGGATGTCGACGACGTACTCCTCATTGGCCTCCAGGAACAGCGGCTCGGCCTGGAAACCGGCCTTGCCGAGCTGAGTGAAGAAGGCCGCGACCTCCTCCACACCGTGCTTGGTCCCCGACAGCGCGTGGTGCCCCGGGATGGTCCACTCAACATCGTCCGTCAGCACCGCTCGCATGCCATCGAGGTCGTAGGTGGCGTAGGCCGCGAAGAACTTGTTGATGGCGTCGATCTTCGAGGTCTTGTCGCTCATGATGTCCACTCTTTCGGTCGTCTGGTTGGTTCCTGCTTGCGTGATCAATCCTGCTGAACCACGACATGGACGTCTAATACCTGCATTCATAACCTGACAGCATGGATATCGATACCCGGTTGCTGCGCTACTTCGTGGCCGTCGCCGAGGAAGGGCACCTGACTCGGGCCGCAGAGCGGCTGTTCATCTCCCAACCGGCCCTGACCAAGCAGGTCAAGCAGCTGGAGACGCAACTGGGGGTCGAGCTGTTCACCCGCTCCCGGACGGGCATGTCCCTCACCGAAGCCGGGCGGGTGCTGGCCGAGCGGGTCCCGGTCGTCTTGGAGGACTGGGACATCGCACTGCGCGAGACGCGCGGCGCCTCCAGCCGCGCCTCCCACGTCCTGCGAGTCGGATTCGTGGCCAGCGCCGCCAACGAGAGCACCCAGGAGATCATCGGCTCGTTCGCCCGGCGCCGCCCCGGCTGGCGGGTGGAAATGCGGCAGACCGACTGGTCCGACCCCACCGCGGGACTGGCCGACGGGCAGGTGGACGCGGCACTGCTGCGGTTGCCGTTCCCCGGCCAGGACGCGCTCCGGGTAGAGGTGCTGATCACCGAGCCACGCTGGGTCGGCATCCCCGCTACCCATCCGCTCGCGGAGCTTGCCGAGATTCCTTTCCGTCAGCTCTGGGACGAGCCGTTCGTGGCCACCCCGACCGAGTCGGGCTGGTGGCGCGACTACTGGCTGGCCACCGACGAACGTGACGGCTGCCCCGTCAAGATCGGTGCCATCGCCAACAACCCGGACGAATGGCTGACCGCGATCGCCAATGGCTACGGCGTCAGCCTCACCCCCGAGGCCACCACCCGCTTCTACCAGCGCCCCGGCGTGACCTACCGTCCCGTCACCGGCGTCAGTCCCAGCCAGGTCGGGGTCGCATGGGCACCCGCAGGCGACAACGATGCCGTCATCGGCGACTTCGTACGCGCCTGCCTGCGCCACCGCACGTCCACCACCGTCGAACCAGACACCAGGACGCCGATCAGAGAGGCCGGTACTGGCTGATCAACTGCCCGGAGCCGCCGGCGTCGTCGCCGACTGCACCACCGGCACCATGCGGCTGCGCCACTCCACGGTCGGCGCCCTGGACGTGTCCAATTCCCGGACCACGGACACGATCCGCCGGCACCGGACGCGGAGCGAACGGGCGACCAGGGTGCCCACAACCGTTCGGAGCACCCGGCTGAGCACGAGTCCTGGCACCAGGACTCACTCCCGCTCAGTCACTAGGAACGGTTCGGCGACTCCCCGGTGGCGGACCGCCCGTACGGTGACGCCGGGGACGTCATGGACCTCCTGGACCACCTGGGCATCGAGCGGGCCGCACTGGTCGGCGCCTCGTACGGCGGCCAGGTTGCCCTGGAAATCGCGGCAATCCGCCCGGACGCCGTCACGGCCCTGGTGCTGCTCTGCTCCGCGCTGCCCGGACACGCGCCCGGCTCCGCGCTGCGGTCCTTCGCCGAACGGGAGGAGGCGCTGTTCGAGGCCGGGGACCTCGCGGCAGCCGTCGAGCTGAACGTGTCGACATGGCTGGGACCGGAGGCCGGTGACGAGGTCAGGGAGCGCGTCCGCCGGATGCAGCGGCACGCCTTCGAGATGCAGCTGACGACCGAATTCGCCCCCGCTGAGGCGCGGGTCGACCTCTCGCGGATCGAGGCGCCCTGCCCGGCCGTATCGGGCGCGCATGACCTGCCGGACTTCCGCGAGATCGCCGCCCACCTGGCGGACCGGATCCCCGGCGCCCGCCACCTGGAACTGCCCTGGGCAGGCCACCTGCCCGGCCTGGAACGGCCCGGCGCGGTCACCGACCTGCTGACCCGGTTCCTCCGCGAGACGGCCCCCGACAACTGAGCGTGCCACGCCCCAGCAGGTTGCCGGACCGCGGCACGCTGCCGCAGGCGCTCAGCCCCAGCCGTCGAGGGACACCTGCGCGCCACCGCTGAGGTACTGGGCGAGGGCACTGCCGGTTGTCGATACGAACGCGTCCGGAATGGCGCCGGTGTCCACCCAACGGACCTGGGCATGCTTTCCGGGCTCCGCGTTGATCGGTTCACCGGTCCATTCGTGGGTGGCGAACACGACCGTGAGGAAGCCCCCTGGGGCTTCGACACCCCAGGCACAGTGAATGACGTGGGCGACACGGAGGGACTTGGGGTCCACGACGAGGCCGGTTTCCTCGCGGAGTTCCCGGACGGCGGTTTCCGTGATGGGCTCGCCGGGTTCGCTCTTGCCGACCGGGAGGTCCCACATGCCCTGCGCGAACTTGGCATTGGGGCCACGCTGGAGAAGGACCACTCTGTCCCGCTCCTTGTCGTGAACGATCACACCGGCTACCAGGAGCGTCATCGATTCGGTGGCGGGCTTGGGCGCTCGCGGCTTGTCACTGGCGCGGTGTTCGGCCACGACGGTCCCCTTCGTCGGCAGGGTTGCTTCGCATGCTAGAGCAGGGCCTCCTGAGCACGGCGGGCGAGATCTGCGGCTCCGGGAACCCTGCGTCGCTGATACACGGCGAGAGTGGGGCGAAGGAACTGATGGCCTTGCGGATGGGTTCGGACGACATATCCGGTCTGCGCTCCACGGCAGTGTCCAGCGGAACCGGGGTTTACATGTCCGCTTACGTGAATCGTCAACGTCGAAATGCTCGACGAGGAGGCTGGCATGGCTTACGGAAATCTCTGAGTGGTTTGTCTGAAGGTCTTGCGGCAGCTTTGACGGATGCTGGGGCCGGCGAGCCAGCGGAAATCCCACGGGAGGGCATTGAGGTCCTTTCGGATGCGCCCGGCCATTGACCGACTGATGACCTGCGGCAGGGCTCTGAGGGCGGTGGGCGGACGCCGGTATACCGCAATCGCAGTGTATCCGGAATGGTCCACTCCGTCTTAGCTGGTAACGCCAGCGATCTTGAAGTCCCGTACCTGCTGCCTTCCTGGTGGCTGGTGCGGGGCCTCTGTGAGTCCTGATGTGCGGTCAGTCTGTGTGACTGGATCGTCGAAGTCGCGTTGTGCAGCTGACACGGGGGTACCGTTGACGTGAGGTGAGTGCTGATGTCCGCAGGTTTGGCAGACAACATCAAGAGGCTCCGGCGCACCGCAGGACTGACACAAGAGGGGCTGGCCGAAGAGGCTGATCTCTCACTCAGCACAGTCCGTAAGGTCGAGCAGGGTGGGCACGTGTCCATGGACACCCTTGCTGCCCTTGCCGCCGCGCTGGGGGTCTCCACTTCTTCCCTGTTCGCCAGCGAGGCGCCTGAGCCGGTTGTCGGCCCGCAGGATGAGGCGAACCGGCGCTACCTGGCTGAGCTGAGGCGTGCCCTCATGCCCCCTATTGGGCTCGCTGCGCCCTTGACGGAGCCTGGTGAGGCTGAGGACCCGTCCAGCATCCGGCAGCGCGTACAGGATGGTCACGCGCTCTACCAGGCCGACCGGTACACGTCCGTTGCGCGGAAGCTCCCCGACTTGCTGCGTTCCTCTGAGGCCGCCGTGTCCACCCTTGAGGGTGAAGAGCAGCAACACGCGATGATCGCGCGGTCTCATGCGCTGTTGCTCACGGGGAAGTACCTGACGCAGGTACGGCAATACGACATGGCCTATTACGCACTCGCTGAGGCGATCCGGCTTGCTTGTGAAACGAGGCAAACTCAGGTGGCCTCAACGGGGGTTGTTGGGCTGTGTTGGTTGCTCCTCCGGCAAGACCGCTTTGACGAGAGCGAACACCTTGCAGCGCAGACGGCAGCGGAAATCGAGCCGCGTATGTCTCGGGCGACACCCGCGCAGCTTGCCGTCTGGGGGGAGCTGTGGCTCAGGGTGGCCGCTGCCGCCCTGAGGAACAACCGACAGGACGAGGCGACGCATGCCCGACGCATGGCGGCTACCGCTGGGGGCGCGCTGGAACGCGAACATGCCGAATTCCCGTCGCATTGGGGTGGATTCGGCCCTGTGACCGCTGAGGCGAAGGCTGTTGAGGACCTAGCGCTTGTCGGTGATGCGCGCGGTGTTCTGCGCCGGGCTGACGAAGGCCCGCTCAGCCCCAAAGCCGTGAAGAACTTCGGTCGCTTGAGTACGAACAACTGGGGCCGTCATCGGCTGGACGTTGCTCGGGCTCACGTTCTACTTGGGTCCCATCAAGACGCCATGGATGAGCTTGTCAGCCTCCGCGAAACTGGTGACGTGTGGATTACGCACCAACCCATGGCGCGGCGCGTGATGGAAGACATTCTCAAGGCCCGTAAGCGGATGCTGACGGAAGAGATGCGGAGCATGGCAGCTCATCTCGACATTGCTGGCTAGCTACTGCGGAGAGTGGTAGTTCTGCGCACCATCTTGCTGAACTATCACTCTGCGCATGTGGATTGATGTACTGTTTGCTCGTACGGTCCCCTTACCAACTGACGGCAAAGGGGCCGAATCCATGCAGAGGACGGAAGGCGACCGACAGCGACGGCAGAATCTTGCCGACGTTTCGACGGGACACGTGCCCCGATTACTCCCCTGGACGACGGACGACGGTAAGCCATGCTTGCTGAGTACGGACGATGAGGGCGGGTACGTGTCTCGACTCGCTGACCAGATGGAATCCGTGCAGCTTAGAATGGGGGCGGAAGTCCTCAAGCATGCCCGCGAAGTGCTGAACGACCCGAAGGCAGCGGACAGAGAGCTGAGGTACGCCGGGGCCCGTCTCGCTGAATGTCTCAGGGATGCTCTCAGAGTCGCTGAATCACGCGGACTGCGGCTGCCGGTGCCTGACAGCGAGGATGACTCGGTAAGGCCAACACCGGCCACTGAGACATCAGGATGAGTCGCACCGTCACGAAGTCCTCGGTGGGACGTGTGCAGCACGCCATCGGACACACGGTGCGGGACCGCGCGACTGGCCGCATAGGGACGCTGATGGACGTGCTGGACTACATCGACGGCAGCCAGCCGGGGCATCTTCCGAAGGTGGCGGTTCGGCTCGCATTCCTGAGGCCGCTGAACGGCGGCAAGGAGTGGGTTACCCGCCCTGAGAACGTGATCTCGCCGATGGAGCTGTGGGAGGGAGTGGCGTGATGCGCCTCCTTCGCTGGTTCGCCGAGGCATCTGTTCATGTCGGCGTTTATGTCGTCTGCGCTTTGATCATCACGCTTGCTGCTACCGGCAAGCTCTAACCCAGATCCGCCCCGTCCTCCGCTGACCCCCGCAGCGTGGGGCGGGGCCCTTTTCGTGAGGAAGACCTGACGTGCTGCAATGCACTGCGCTGTTGCCTCTACCGATCGGAGAAGCAGCAGTGGAACTACTGACATCGAGCTGCCCGCCCAAAGAATTAACGTGCACCCTGCTGGCCGACGGCCCGTACGCCCTGTGCGAGCTGGGAGAGCACAGCGACACCCTGCATGCGCACCACATCTGGGACGACGACACGGCCATCTGGCTCATGTGGGACAGCGGCGAGCACAACTTCGTCCGCATGCCGTCGTGTGAGGTGCTGTCGCCTGACGACGACGAGTGCGTGTGCTACTTCCACCAGAACCACCCTGGCAGTCATTCATGGGCCCTGACCGATCCCGTGCGGGATGCCCTGCGGACAGAGGTGGAACGCGAGGCAGGAGACGACTAGCAGGGCCCAGGTCAGGGGTTCCAGAAGACGTCGGTGTACGCGCGGTCGAAGCGCTGGGCGGACAGGTCCTCGCGTTGGATCACCCAGTGGACGGTGGAGCTTTCCCAGCCGCCTACGCCGCAGTACCAGTCGGCGAGGAGTACCCAGTCCTCGACGTTATCCGAGACCGGTCCCTCCCAGAGACCCGCTTCCACCGCCTTCAGTGCCCTGTGCACGGCAGTCGCGACCGGGTCGGTGTAGACGGCCTCCTCATCGGCGTATCCGCCGATCTGGAAATCCCTCCCGGTGGGGTGGTGGGCATCAGCCTGGAGGCGTTCCCATATCTTGGCCAGTTCCACGGAGCGGGGATGCCTGGGGAGCGGTGCGCACCCCGGGGCCTCGGAGGACGTGGCCGCCCCGTGGTAGGGCAGGGACACATCGGGCGTCGCCCGCAGGCGGCCCTGAGGGAAGTCCTCGAACATCTCGCGATATTCGTCGTCCTCGTCCTCGTTCCAGGAATGCCTGTCCCGCTCCTCCACGGCCGTACCGGCGGGGACGTACACCACGCTGCCCATGGGTGAGTAGTCGTCGCTGCGCTCGGGGAGGGCGAACAGCAGGAGTTGGCCGTTGGGAGGCAGGGGGAGGTCCGTCGCGTCGGCGGGCAGGGCCGCGAGGTCGATGGAGGCGACGAAGGGGGCGAAGGGGTCCGGGGTATCGGCGGGAAGCAGGAGCGGACCGCCGAATCGGCCGACGACCGGCCCGGCGCCATCCGCGTTCCTGTCCTGCGTCAGCGCAGCGCAGGGGCGGGCGGTGGTCATCCACCGCTCCACGTCGTCGGCGGGGATGCCCTGGGCGATCGCCCGCTCACGGAAGGGACGTAACCGGTCCAGCGTCTCAGGAGTCATGGGCGAACCGTAGGCGACGAGCTGTGGGCGATCAGTCGAGACAGAACTCGTTGCCCTCGATGTCCTGCATCACGATGCACGACTCATCGTGGCCATCGGCATACATCGTTCGCTCGTGTACCGCGCCGAGCGCGACCAGTCGTGCGCACTCGGCTTCGAGCGTGGCGAGGCGCTCGTCGCCAACGAGCCCGGTGCCGACGCGCACGCAAAGATGCACCCGATTCTTGACGACCTTGCCTTCGGGGACGCGCTGGAAGAACAGTCGCGGGCCCACGCCTGCGGGATCACCGCACGCGAACGCCGCACCCTGCCGCTCAGGCGGCAGAGAGCGATCGAAGTCGTCCCACGTGGCGAACCCCTCCGGTGGCGTTGGTACGACGTACCCCAACACCTCGCACCAAAAGCGCGCGACGCGCTCAGGTTCCGCGCAGTCAAAGGTGACTTGGACCTGCTTGACCGATGCCATCGGCGCACCATAGCAGGGGCTCACACCCCATGGCCGCAGGTTTTTGGGCCCGCGCTCCACTCGACAGGTTTCCACGCGCGACGCCGTCGGCGGACAGGGCCTAGCCGAGCTTGGCGGAGATGATCGGGGCCAGGTGGGTGGTGATGGTGCGGTGGCCCTGGTCGTTGGGGTGGACGGAGTCGGAGAGGTCGCCGGTGGTCAGCCAGCCGGTGGTGTCGACGTAGGAGGTCCTGGCGTCGGCGAAGGCGGTGACGGCGGTCTGGGTCTCGGTGCCGAAGCGGCCGCTGAAGGTGCGCAGGGCGAAGATCCAGGCGTTCGGGTAGGCGGTGCGGACCTTGCGGAGGAGGCTGGTGTACGACGCCTGGAACTGGGCCGAACTCACGCCGCGTCCCACGTCGTTGGTGCCCAGGTTGATGACGACGGCGTTGGCCTGGTAGCGGGAGAAGTCCCAGGTGGGTGTGGTGGCGTTGGGGTTGAGCTTGGTGAACTGCTGCTCCAGGCTCATCCGGTCGTCGGCTGTGTCGACGAGTGCGGCGCCGCCCTGGGCGATCTGGGTGTGGTCGGCGCCGAGGCGTTCGCCGATGAGCCAGCCGTAGGCGGTGCGGGCGTTCTGGGAGGTGGTGGTGCCGACGGTGATGGAGTCGCCGACGAACTCGATCAGCTTCTTCGGGGCGGTCGGGGCGAAGGTGGTGGCGCCGCTGTCGAGGGTCAGGCCCTGGAAGACCGCGTCGCCGTGATAACTGCCCGCGATGACCTGGTAGTTGATCTGGAGGGTGTGGTTTCCGGCGGCCAGCGGGGTGGGGGTGAGGTTCACCGTGCCCTTGGCCTCGTCGTAGAAGGTGGCGGGGCCGCCGTCGATGCTGGCCCATAGGTCGATCGCGTTCCGCTGCTTGAGCTTGACGGTGCGGCCGGTGAAGCCGGTGCGGAAGTAGGCGCCCGCCCAGTAGGGGGTGTAGGCGGTGGCGGAGGTCGTGGTGTCCCAGCGGCCGCTGAACTTGATGTTGGGGTCGCCCGGCTGGCCGGGGGCGGCGGCCTTCACGCCGGCTGTGCCCAGCTTGGCGCTGATGATCGGGGCCAGGCGGTTCGCGAACTTGGTGTGGCCCGCCTCGTTCGGGTGGCCGTTGCCGTCCTCGTAGTCCGTGCCGTCGGTCAGCCAGCCGCTGGTGTCGACGTACGTCACCTTGGCGTCGCCCGCCGCGTTGCGCGCGCTCACGGCTGCCTTGGTCTCCGTCAGGTAGCGCTTCTTGAGGGTCTGGACGGCGAAGAGGGCGGCGTTCGGGTACTTCGCCCGGATGTCGCGGAGGAGGGCGGTGTACGCCGACTGGAACTCGGGTCCGGTGACGCTGTGCCCCACGTCGTTGGTGCCCAGGTTGATGACGACGGCGTTCGCCTGGTAGCGGGAGAAGTCCCAGCTCTGGTCGCCGGTGGAGGCCGTCTTGAAGAACTGGGTGGCCAGGCCCACGCAGCCGTCCTTGCCGACCAGGCAGTAGCCCGCGCGGGCGATCTGGGTGTGGCGCATGCCGAGTTGTTCGCCGGTCTTCCAGCCGTACGAGTCGAGCGCGAGCCGGTCGGTGAGGGCACCGGCGGTGATGGAGTCGCCGACGAACTCGATGAGCTTGGACGGTACGCGGGGCGCCGTGGTGCCCGCGCCCGCGTCGAGGACCAGGCCCTGGAAGACGGTGTCGCCGGAGCGGTAGGAGACGCGGAGGGTGTGCGTGCCCTGGGGGAGTGGCGTCGCGGTGAGGTTGACGGTGCCCTTGACGCCCGCGTAGAAGACGTCGGCGCCGCCGTCGACGCTGGCGTAGAAGTTCACCGCGTTGCGGGCCTTGACCTTCACCGTCGTCCCGGTGAAGGCGGTCTGGAGGTAGCCACCGGTCCAGTTGGGGACGGCGGCGGTGGCGGAGCTGAGGTCCCAGCGGCCGGTGTAGACGATGTTCGGGTCGGTCACCGAGCCGTTGCCGAGGATTTTCGCGGGAGCGGCGGGGGCGGCGGCGTGGGCCGAGGTGGTGGCCAGGCTCAGGCCCAGGATGCATAAGGACGTGGCCATGACAAGCGCTAACAGTCTGCCCAGCGGTCTGTGCATGGGAGGGGGTCCTCTCGCGGAGGGTGTGGGGGTGTGCGCCTGGGAGCGCTCCCAGGCGTGGGGTGCGGTCACGATGGAAGCGATGAATCGGTTCAACGTCAAGAGCCCGGTCCGGGTCGCCCTCTCGGCGGCCCGGACCGGACTGAGGAGAAGGGGGCTACCAGCGGGGGATGGGCGGGGTCTGCCACTCCGGGTCGGCGACGCGCATCGCGGCGGCGTCGTCGCGGTCGCGCATCGTGCCGTCGTCGTCCAGCCAGCGCTGGTGCAGTACGGCGAGCCGGTCACGGTCGAGCTCGACGCCGAGCCCGGGGGCGTCGGACACGTCGAGACGGCCATCGCGGAAGGTGAGGCGCTCGGTGATCACGTCCTCGGTCTGCCACGGGTAGTGGCTGTCGCAGGCGTAGTCCAGGTTGGGCACGGTGGCCGCGACATGCGTCATGGCGGCCAGGCTGATGCCCAGGTGGGTGTTGGAGTGCATGGACAGGCCGACGCCGAAGGTGCGGCAGATGGCGGCCAGTTCGCGGGTGTTGCGCAGCCCGCCCCAGTAGTGGTGGTCGGAGAGGACGACCTGCACCGCGCCCTTGGTGAACGCCTCGCGGATCTCGCCGAAGGTCGTCACACACATGTTGGTGGCCAGCGGGACACCCGCGGCCCCGGCGACCTCGGCCATCCCGGGCGTACCGCTGGTCGGGTCCTCCAGGTACTCCAGGACGTCCCGCAGCTCCTCGGCCACGTGCAGCGACGTGGGCACGGACCAGGCGCCGTTGGGGTCCAGACGCATCGGCTGGCCGGGGAAGCGCTCGGCCAGGGCGCGGATCGCGGCGATCTCCTGGTCCGGTTCGAAGACGCCGCCCTTGAGCTTGAAGGACGTGAAGCCGTAGTCGCGGGAGAAGCGCTCGGCCTGCGCGACGACCCCGGCCGGGTCGACGGCCGCGTCCCAGTCGTCGGGCTCACAGGCGACGCCGTCCGGGTGGTCGGCCCAGCGGTAGAAGAGGTACGCGCTGTACTCGACGCGGTCGCGGATCTTGCCGCCGAGCAGTGCGTGCACCGGCAGGCCCGTCGCCTTGCCCCAGGCGTCCAGACAGGCCACCTCGAAGCCGGAGACGATCGACAGCCGCAGCTTGTCCGCCGTCTGGACGCCGCGCAGGCCCCCGACGTCGACCGAGTTCTCGACCCGTGCCGCGTCCACCGCGACCTCGTCGGCGAGGATGAAGAGCCCGTTCAGGTCGGTGACGCTGTGCCCGGGCAGCTTCTCGGCCAGCGGGCGGGCCAGGTCGAGGTACTTGGTGTCGCCGTACGTCTCGCCGATGCCGGTCGTCCCGTTCTCGGTGACCACCTCGATGATCAGCCGGGGGGTGTAGGGCTGGTGGACGCCCTGGGTGTTCAGCAGTGGCGGGTCGGCGACGAGGATGGGCGTCAGCCGTACCTCGGTGATGGTCGTACCGGTGGTGTTGTTCCGGTCGTTCCGGTCGGTCGTCTGCGTCATCGTGCGGCTCCCACGAGGTCGAGTCCGGTGGTCAGAAGGGCATCGAGGTCGGCCAGATCGTCCGGGCCGGGGTCGGCGAGCGGTGCGCGGACCGGGCCGACCGGCCGCCCGCGCAGCCGCGCCGCGGCCTTGACCAGCGAAACGGCGTAGCCGGGGACGCGGTCGCGCAGCTCGACCAGGGGTACGTAGAAGTCGCGCAGCAGCCGCTCCACCGTCGCGTCGTCGCCGTCGCGCTGGGCGGTGAAGAAGGCGTTCGCGATCTCGGGGGCGAAGGCGTGGACGGCCGAGGAGTACGCGGTGATGCCGATGCTGGCGTACGGGCGGGCCTGGACCTCGGCGGTCGCGGCGCCGTTGAAGAACAGGAAGTCGTCCGGCGCGGCCAGCTTCAGGCGCTGCAGCCGGTCGAGGTCGCTGTGCCCGTCCTTCAGGCCGATGACGCCGGGGATCTGGGTCAGCTCGCGCAGGCTGTCGATGGTGAAGGCGACCTGGTCGCGCTGGTAGGCGATCAGCGGCAGCCTTGTGCGGGCGGCGATCTGCCGGACCTGCTCGACCAGCCCCGACTGCGGGCCCTTGACCAGGTAGTGCGGTAGCACGAGCGCGGCGTCCGCGCCCGCCTCCTCCGCGATCCTGGCGAACCGTGCCGCCTGCGCCCAGCCGTAGCCGATGCCCGCGACGACCGGGAGCCGGCCGTCGGCCTCGCGGACGGCCGCGGTGATGACCTCGCGGTACTCGTCCTCGTCCAGGGAGAAGAACTCTCCGGTGCCGCACGCCGGGAAGATCGCGCCCGGGGCGGTCTCGATCTGCGCCGCGAGGTAGTCGCGGAAGGCGGGCAGGTCGAGCGTGGCCGCGCCGCTGTTGTTGTTGCCTTTGCCGTCTTTGTCGCCGGTGAAGCTTGTCAGCGGGAACGAGAGCACGCCGCTCGCCATCCCGTCGCGCAGCCGGGCCGCCGTCGTGGCCGCATCGGCCGTGAGGGCCGTCATGTCTCGTCTCCCTATGTAGATGGCGTCTACGTATGAGGATAGAGGTTAGGAATGTGCAGGCGGGGGCGTCAATAGGTGGGTGCGGGCCGGTGGTCTTCCGCGGATTACGATGCGACCCATGGCGGAAACCGGTGGCGTACGCGAAGTGAAGTCTGCGGGCCGCACGGTGCAGCTCCTCGAAGTGCTCGCGGCCCGTGGCGACCACCCCGCGCGGCTCCGGGAGCTGGCCGAGGAGCTGGACGTGCCGCGCAGCAGCATGTACGCGCTGCTCCAGACCCTGATCGACCGCGGCTGGGTACGTACGGATGTCACCGGCTCGCTGTACGGCATCGGCATCCGGGCCCTGCTGACGGGGACGAGCTACCTCGACAGCGATCCGCGGGTGCGGGCGGCCCGGCCCTACCTGGACGAGGCGTCCGACGCCCTCGGTGAGACCATCCACTTCGCCCGGCTGGACGGTGGCGACGTCGTCTACCTCGCCACCCGAGAGTCGCACGAGTACCTGCGGCCCTTCAGCCGGGTGGGCCGCCGCCTTCCCTCGTACGCCGGGGCCCTCGGCAAGGCGCTGCTCGCCGAGCGCCCCGACGGTGAACTCCCGTTGCCGGACGGGCCCTTGGAGCCGCTGACCCCGAGAACCCACCGGGACCGGGCCTCCCTGGTCGCCGACCTGGCCCGCACCCGGGAACGCGGCTACGCGGTGGACCGCGAGGAGGGTGTCACCGGCATCGTGGGCTTCGGCTTCGCCCTGCGGTACGAGGTGCCGGCGGTGGACGCGATCAGCTGCTCGGTGCCGACGGCTCGGCTTGTGGGGGAGGGGCGGGAGGAGCGGATCGTGGCGGTGATGCGGGAGATCCGGGAGAAGGTGGAGGCGGTGGTGCCGCGGGTGGGCGGGGCGACGACGCAGTGGCGGTAGGGGTGCCTCTCCCCCACCCCGCCCCTTCCCGAAACCGGGGGCAAGCCCCCGGACCCCCACAGGGCGCGGGGGATGAGCGCCGCGCCCGCGCTCTGGCTCTGGGCCCGCGCTCTGGCTCCGGGCTTGCGTTTCGGCTCTGGGCCCGCGCCCTGGCTCCTTGCCTGCGTTTCGGCTCCGGGTCTGCGTCTCGGGCCGCGTGCCCGCGTGCTGGGCCTGTGTGTACGCGTCCCAGCTCCGGGTTCGGGGTGCGTGGCGGTCCCGGCCCTCGGTCCGTGTCCTGGCGGCGGGGTGGGGTGGTGGTTGGCGTCCGGTGGTGGGCTGGGGGCTGCCCCCGGGGTCTGGGGGCTCGGGTGGGCTTTCGGGCCTGGTTGGGGTCGGGCCGCGCGCCAGGGGGCCAGTGCTCGGCGTCGTCTCTATGTCGGGGCGCGGCGGAACCGGGCCGGGTTTTGCGGGGGGCCGGGGGTGTTCCCCGGTTTCGGGGAGGGGCGGGGTAGGGGGAAGCCTCGTGTCGGGGTCAGGTCCAGCCTCGGTGGGCGGCTCGGGCTCCGGCTTGGAAGCGGCCTCTCGCGCCCAGGCGGTGTTGGAGGGTGCTGATGCGGCGGCGCAGGGTGCGCAGGCTTATGCCCAGGTGGCGGGCTATCGCCTCGTCCTTCATGCCCACCGCCAGCAGGCCCACCAGGTTGCGGTCCGCCTCGGTGAGGCCTTCGGGGCTCTCGTCGCGTACGCCGCTCAGGGGGGTGGCCTGCTGCCACAGGGTTTCGAAGAGGGTCCGCAGGGCGTCCGTGAGGGCGGAGTGGCGGACGATGACGGCGCAGTAGCCGGGGCCCGCGTCGGTGCTGGTCAGGGGCAGCATCGCGGAGCGGCCGTCGATGAGTAGCAGCTTCATGGGGACGGTGGGGAGGACCCGGGCCTGTTCGCCGAGGGCGACCATGCCCTCGGCGTAGCTGAGGAGTTGGGGCGTCTCCAGGGAGGAGACGGAGTAGATCGTGCGGTAGGCGACGCCGCGGCGCAGCACCTCGCTCTGGAGGTCGACTTGCGGGGTGAGCGGGGCGAGGTAGGGCGGGGAGTCGAAGAGGCAGATGTCGTGTTCGGCCCGGGCGTACAGCTCTTCCAGCCGTGCCGCGTTGGCGCTTTCGCCGTGGACCACTTCGATCAGGCCGGACGGTTCGGCCCGCAGCGCCCCGGCCGCGTAGACCTTGGCCAGGTCGTCGGCGGTGGCGGCGAGGAGTTCGGATTCGGTTTCGCGTTTGCGGATGAGGGCCCGTACGGCGATGCGGGGGTCGACGGGGCGGAGTCCGCCCGTGGAGTCGGGGGCCTGGAGGAGGCCGAGGCGCAGGAGGCGGGCGCAGCCGCGGCGGATGCGGGAGGGGGAGGTGCGGAGCAGTTCCGACCAGCCGGTGACGCCCGCGTCGGGCTGGTGGAGGATCGCCTGATACAGCGTCTCGTCGAAGTCGGAAACCCCTGCCGCGGCCCAGGGGCTCTGGGGCACGGCAGGGGTCTCGGCGGCTGAGGATGCTGCTCTGCTGTCCACTTCCGGCGGCTCCAGCGTGTCGATGCAACGATTCAACGGCACGCTAGACGGTGTTCGTTACCGCCGAAGGACGGCTTTCGGCCTACTTCAGGCCATATGCACGAATGACCGTTTGATCGATTCGGTTGCCGTCGGCGTCGGTGGCCTGGACACGCAGGCCGGTGAAGCCGTTGGTGGCGCCGAGCCGGGGGTGGTGGACGGTGGCCCGGTAGGTGGTGCCGGAGCGGTGGAGTTCCACCGCCTTCCAGGTGGCGCCGTCATCGTAGGTGGCCCAGGCCTTGACGGTGCGCAGCCCCGTGGCCGTGGTGCCGTCCTGGTGGCGTGGGGTGAGGCCGAAGGTGAGGCGGTGTCCGGCCTTGGCGCGGCCGAGCAGGTCGAGGCCGAGGTCGTAGTCGAGGGAGAGCAGGGGGAGGGCGGTGGCCTCGGCGGTGTGGGCGGAGGCGAAGTCCCACTGGGTGGTGGTCCTGGTGGAGTACGCGGACCAGTCGGCGGTCCGCCGCGCGTCGACCGTCAGCCGGTAGGCGGCCTTCGCGGCCGGTACGGCGAAGGTGCCCGAGCCGTACGGCGCCTCGCCGACCAGCTCGCCGTCCGCGTACAGGCTGGTCTTCACCGCGTCCACGCCGTCCTTGGCCGCGCCCGCGGAGCCGTAGTGTCCGGTGCCCGAGTCGGAGAACTCGGGGATGGCGAGGGTGAGCTGGTCACCCTCGCGCTGCGAGACACCGAACTCGGCGGCGGTGGTGGTGGGACGGATGACGGGCGACAGCCAGTCCACGGTCTCCTTCGTCCCGGGCGCATAGGTCCGCAGCGGCGACCACTGCCGTCCGGCGCCGTCGTAGTCCTGCATCGCGGTGCGCCAGACGCGGGTGTCGGGGTCGGCGCTGTAGTACTCGGTGCGCTGGGTGCCGAGCGCCACTTCGGACTTCTGCTCCACGGAGAAGAGCTGGTAGGGGCGGAAGGTGTGGGTGGCCTCGGCGCCGAGCTGATCCTTCCCGGGGGCGTGGTAGCGGGCGGTGACCTTGTGGGTGGTGCGGCTGTTGATGGGGTACGTGAGGTTCTCGCCGATGGCGTCCCGTTCGGGCAGCACCACGTCGTACAGGTACGGGCTGTTGGCCGTGCCGCCCAGCTCGACGGTCACCTTGGCCTGGTCGTTCGAGGTCAGCAGGGAGAGCAGCTTGTCGCCCTCCTCGCCGGGTACGGACATGGCGGGGATGGTCGCGCTGTCGACCGCGGTGACCCACAGGCCGAGCGTGGTCTTGCGGTAGACGAGGACGTAGGCGGCGCCCGCCTTGGTGGCGTTGGCAACGGCCTCGTCGGGCCATCCGTCGGGCGCCAGGCCCACCAGGACGGCCTTGCCCTTGACGTCCAGGCCCTCGAAGTCCTCGGCCGTACCGGCCCCGGCGGACACCAGCCGCACCTTCCGCTTACCGTCGATCTTGACGGGCCAGCCGGTGTACGTCTGCACGTACTCCGGGGTGAGCGTGACCCGTTCGGGGCTGGTGACGCTCGCGGTCAGCTTGGTCTTCTCCAGCCGCCAGCGGCTGTAGAACTCGAAGAATCCCTCGGTGACCTTCTCGGTCGGCGCCGCGTAGATGTGCTTCTTCCACTTGCCCATGGAGTAGGTCAGGCCGAAGGAGCTGCCGCCCTTCAGCTCCCGGTGCCAGGAGGTGATCGGGCCCTGGGATTCGGCGTCCTTCTCCTTGGTCTGTGGCTTGATCTCGACGGCCTTGCGGGCGTCGAGGGTGAGGGAGGTGTCGCCCGTCAGCTCGATCTGCGGATCGCCCACGATGCTCGTCGCGACCTCGTGCTTCCCGCTGTCGTAGACCGGGATCCAGGTGGCGAGGGAGTACGTGCCGGGCGGCAGCTGGAAGGTGTCGGAGCCGCTCACGTAGCCGAACTGGTTCTGGCTCGCGTCACTGAGCCGCTGGAGGGTGTAGAGCGCCGACCCGGGCAACTGCTTGCCCTCGCGGTCCAGCAGCGTGACGTTGAGGTCGTAGAGCTTCTCGGCCTTCTCGTAGGCGACGGCGGTGGTCACCTTCACCGTGCCGTCGCCGGTGGCGGTGATGTATCCGGTGTGGCGGCCTGCCGCCGCCTTGGCCGGGTCGACGGTGACCAGGACCTTCGTCTCGTCGTGCGCGGGCACGGTCACGGTGTCGGAGCCGAGCGAGAGGGAGCCGCCGTCGACCGAGGACGCCAGCTTCAGCGTCACCGGCTTGTCGGTGGCGTTGGTGTACTTGATGGTCTTGGGGTCGGCTTGGTCGGCGTCGTACGCGTACTGGCCGTAGTTGAGGACCGGGGTCCCGAAGACGTTCTGGGTGGCCGCGTGCGGGACGTCGACCCGGCCGTCGCCCTGGGTGAACGGGCCGTCCGACGCACGGGTCTTGGCGGTACTGGCCAGCGCGTCCTTGATCTGCTGCCCGGTCCAGTCGGGATGGACCTCCGCGACGATCGCCGCCGCGCCCGCGACATGCGGTGTGGCCATGGAGGTGCCGCTCGACGTGGTGTACAGGTCGTTGACGGGGGTGCCCATGGTCGTACCGGCCGCGCGGGCGGCCGTGATGTTCACGCCGGGCGCGGTGATCTCGGGCTTGATGGCGTAGTCGCCGGTGCGCGGTCCGCGGCTGGAGAAGGTCGCCCACTTGTCGGACTTGTCGACGGCGCCGACGGTGAGGGCCGCGTTCGCGATGCCGGGGGTCTCCACGGTCCCCTCGAACGGGCCGGAGTTGCCCGCCGCGATCACGAACAGCGCCCCGGAGGACGCCGACAGCTGGTCGACCGCCTCGCTCAGCGGGTCCGAGGTGCCGGCCGCCGGGCCGCCGAGCGACATGGAGATGACCTTGGCGTCGGAGGCCGCGGCCCACTCCATGCCCTCGATGATCCAGGACGAGTAGCCCTCGCCCGCGTCGTTCATCACCTTGCCGACCAGCAGTTTCGCGCCCGGCGCCACGCCTTTGTACTTCCCGTCCGACCCGGCGCCGCCGCCCGCGATGGTGTCGGCCACATGGGTGCCGTGGCCGTGGCCGTCCTTGACGGTCTGGTCCGGGACGAAGCTCTTGGAGTCGGCCACGGCGTCCTTGACGTCCGGATGCGTGGCGTCGATACCGGTGTCCAGCACGGCGACCTTGACGCCCTTGCCGTCGTGTCCGGCCTTCCACATCTCCGGGGCGCCGATCTGCGGGACGCTGACGTCGAGCGACGCCTTGACCTTCCGGTCCAGCCAGAGCTTCCGTAACCCCTTGTCGCGGCTGACGTCGGCCCAGAAGTCCGCCGCGTCGGCCTTCTTGGCGCTGAGCGCCGCACCGTCCACGCTGCTCAGGGCGAAGGTCTTGCGCGCGCCCTCGGGGGCCGGGTGCGCGCCGTCGGTGCGGTAGGTGGCGATGACCGGGATCGAGCCGGTTTTCCGGTCGTCGTAGCCCTGCTTGACGAGCTGGGTGATGTTGAACAGACCTGCGTCGATCCGGCCCTTGGACATCAGCCGGAGCGCGTCGACGGGGACGACGCTGATCTCCTTGTTCTGCTGGGTGGTCACGAACTCCGCCGACTCGCGGCCCGGCGCCCGCTCCACCTCCACGGCGTACTTGCCGTCGGGGCCGGTGGTGACGGTGACCGTGTCACCGGTGATCAGGGTGACCGTGTGCTGTTGCGTGCGGACCGCCTGGGCGGTCGGTGAGGCCTTCGCGGCGGACTGGGACGGCCGGGCACCGGCCACCGGGGCGGCCATGACGGCCACCACACCGGCGGCGCCCACCACAGCTACGAGGCGACGCGATCTTCGCATCGGCTGGCTTCCTCCCTCATCGCATCCGACTCTCCTGTCGGAAGGTGCGATCAGAGTGGTCGCCGGGGATGCGCGGGCTCAAGGGGTCGCTGTGGCCGGGCGGTGCCAACGCCCCGATTGGCCACCGGAGTTACGCCGGGCGCCGCTTCAGCATGTCGGCGCACTTCTCGCCGATCATCATCGTGGTGACGCACGGGTTGACGGCCACCAGATGCGGCATCACCGAGCCGTCGGCCACCCGCAGCCCCGTCACGCCCTTGACCCGAAGCTGTGGGTCCAGCGGCGCGGCCGGGTCGTCGGGGGCGCCCATCTTCACCGTGCAGGACGGGTGGTAGACGGTGTTGTGGGTGTCGCGGATGTACGCGAACAGCTCGTCGTCGGTGTCCACGTCCGGCCCGGGGGCGAGTTCGGCGCCCGCCCACAGGGCCAGCGCGGGGCGGGCGACGATGTCGCGGGCCAGCCGCAGGCCGTGGATCATCACGCGGATGTCGTGGTCGTGGGTGAAGTAGCGCGGGTCGACCCTCGGCTTGTCGCGGAAGTCGCGGGTGCACAGCCGGACGGTGCCGGTGGAGCGGGCGCGGGTGACGTTGGGGGTGAGGCAGAAGGCGTTCTCGGACGTCGGATAGCCGTGGCGGTAGGTGTTCATGTCGAACGGCACCGAGCCGTAGTGGAACATCAGGTCGGGCCGGTCGAGATCCGGTTCGGTGGCGGAGAAGATGCCGATCTCCCACCACTGGGTGGAGCTGCGGACCATGGGCTGTTCGGCGTGCCACATGATGACGCCCTCGGGGTGGTCCTGGAGGTTCTCGCCGACGCCGGGGGCGTCCACGATCACCTCCACCCCCGTCTCGCGCAGATGGTCCGCGGGCCCGATGCCCGACAGCATCAGCAGCTTCGGGGTGTCGATGGCGCCGCAGGAGACGACGACCTCGCGCCGGGCGTGCACGGTGTGGGTGTGGATCAGGTCGGGGGCGAGGTAGTCGACGCCGATGCAGCGCCGGTCCGGGTCCAGCAGCAGCCGCTTGGCCTGGAGCCCGGTGCGTACGGACAGATTGGGCCGGGCCGCCATGACCGGGTGGAGGTAGGCGACGGAGGCGGAGCAGCGGGTGCCGTCCTCGCGGGCGTTGATCTGGAACCAGTTCGCACCGCGGACCACGGTCGTGCCGGTGTTGAACGGGGTGACCGGGATGCCCGCCTCCTCGCACGCCGCCAGCAGCGCCCGGCCGCACGGGTCGTGGGGCGGTACGGTGCGCAGGGTGACCGGGCCGCCGCGGCCGTGGTGGTCGCCGGGCGCGTCGTTGGTCTCCAGCCGCCGGAACAGCGGATACGTCTCCTCCGCGCTCCACCCCGCACACCCGCCCTCGGCCCATTCGTCCAGGTCCTCGGCGGGCGCCCAGAAGGCGATGCAGGAGTTGTGGGAGGAGCAGCCGCCGAGCACCCGGGCGCGGGCGTGGCGCAGGAAGCTGTTGCCCTTCTTCTGCGGCTCGACGGGGTAGTCCCAGTCGTAGCCGGACTCCAGCAGGGCCATCCACCGGTCCAGCCGCAGGACGTTGTCGTCACCGATGTCGGACGGGCCCGCCTCCAGCAGGCACACCGACACCGTCGGGTCCTCGCTCAGCCGTGCCGCGACGACCGACCCGGCCGTGCCGCCGCCGACCACCACGTAGTCGAACTCGTCCACGAGCCCTCCCTCAGGGGGTCTGCCTTATGGGGTCTGCCTTATGGGGTCTGCGCGGCGGCGTGCTCGGCGAGTACGCCGGTGTGTCTGCGCTGCACGAACCAGTAGTAGGAGAAACCGCCGAGCGCGACCACGCCGATGAACAGGACCGCGCCCCAGCGCAGATACCAGTGCTGCGGCCCGGTCGCGTTGTAGACCTCGGCGCGCGGCCAGGCGAGGTTGACGGACATCGCCGTACCCCACAGCACGGCCAGCACATTGACCGGCAGGCCGAACCGGCCCAGCGAGAAGCGGCCGGTGGCGGGGTGCCACTGCCCCCGCAGCCGCCGCACCAGCATGGGCGTGGTGACCAGCAGATACGCCAGGTAGATCATGATGATGGCGATGCTGGTGACGACCGAGAAGATCTGCGGCTGGTTGATGTTGATGACCAGGATGCCGACCGCCACCAGACCGATCAGGATCGCCGGGAGCACCGGCGTCTGGAAGCGCGGATGGACATGGGCGAGCCGGGAGCCGCCGGGCAGGTTGTTGTCCCGCGCCATGGCGAACATCAGCCGGATGCTGGCGGTGTGCACGGCCAGCGCACACACCGTGATCGCGATGACCACGCACCACAGCATGATCTCGCCCATGGTGTGCCCGAGGGTGGACAGCACCACGTACTGCAGACCGTCCCGCGCCAGCGCTTTCGCGTGCAGGTTCTCCACCGCCATCAGGGCGAACAGCAGGATGAACCCGCCGATGAGGAACGACGCGATCAGCGCCCGCAGAATCGCGCGCGGCGCGTTGCGGCCCGGGTCCACGGACTCCTCGCCGAGCGACGAGGCCGTGTCGAAGCCGTACATCACATACGCGGACGCGAGCGAGGCGGTCAGGAACGCGCCGAAGTAGCCCAGCGACTGGCCCCCGCTGCGGCCGAGGGTGTCCAGCACGACGGACGGGCCGCGGGTGAGATGCGCGGCCAGCAGCAGGATCAGCACGATCGCCGCGACCAGTTCGATGGCCACACCGGCCGAGTTGATACGGGCCATCAGCTTCACCCCGAAGCCGTTCACCAGGGTCGTGAACAGGACGAGGATCGAGCCGAGCACGACCGCGTTGGCCGCCCGCTCGGTGCCGGTGCCGCCGTCGCCGATGAACTGGAACCACGCGGAGATCTGCGGCAGCGTGATCTGGTACGCGAGCGCCACCGCCGCCAGCGACACCATCGAGGCGGTCATCATCATCCAGCCGCCCAGCCAGCCGACGTGCGGGCCGCCCAGCAGCTTGGACCAGTTGTAGACCGACCCCGCCACCGGGTAGCGCCCCGCCAGCTCGCAGAAGGACAGCGCCACCATCAGCTGGCCGAGGAACACCATCGGCCACGACCACCAGTACGCCGGGCCGCCGTGGGTCACCCCGAAGTAGAACAGCTGGAAGGTGCCGGTGAGGATGGAGATGTAGCTGATCCCGGCGGCGAAGGTGTGGAAGTTGCCGAGCGTGCGCTTGAGTTCCGGCCGGTAGCCGAGCTCGGTGAGCGAATCGTCGTCGTGTGCGGCGGGCCTGCGGGGGCCGGGGCGGGGTGGCTCGGTGGGATCGGCCGCCGTCACACGAACCACCGCTGGGGGCGGGGCGCGGTGTTGCGCCAGATGTGCTTGGCCTCCTGGTACTCGCGCAGCCCCGCCGGGCCCAGCTCACGCCCGATGCCCGACTGCTTCATCCCGCCCCATTCGGCCTGCGGGACGTACGGATGGAAATCGTTGATCCAGACGGTTCCGGCGCGCAGCCCCGACGCCACCCGCTGCGCCTTCTCCGCGTCCTGCGTCCACACCGCGCCCGCCAGGCCGTAGACCGTGTCGTTGGCGAGCGCCAGCGCCTCGTCCTCGTCCCGGAACCGCTCCACGGTGAGCACCGGGCCGAACGACTCCTCCCGCACCACCATCATGTCCGGGGTGCAGTCGTCCAGGACGGTCGGCAGGTAGTAGTGGCCGTCCGCGAGCGACGGCTCGTCGGGCGGCGCCCCGCCGCAGCGCAGCACCGCGCCCTCGTCGATCCCCGCCGCCACGTAACCGGCCACCTTGTCGCGGTGCGCGGCCGAGATCAGCGGACCGGCGCGGGCGTTCTCGTCGAACGGGCCACCGAGCCGGATCGCCCGGGCGCGCGCCACCACCTCGTCCACGAACGCGTCGTGCAACTGCTCCTGGACCAGCAGCCGCGCGCCTGCCGAGCACACCTGGCCGGAGTGCAGGAACACGGCCGTCAGCGCGTAGTCCACGGCCGTGTCGAAATCGGAGTCGGTGAAGACGATGTTCGGGTTCTTGCCGCCCAGCTCCAGGGCGATCTTCTTGACCGTGGGCGCGGCCGCCGCCATGATCCACCGGCCGGTCACCACTCCGCCGGTGAACGACACCATGTCCACCCGCTCATCCGTGACCAGCGGCGCCCCGGCCGCCGAACCGGACCCGAGGACGAGATTGGCCGCGCCCGGCGGCACCCCCGCCTCGTGCAGCAGCCGCAGCAGTCCGATCGCGGTGTGCGGGGTCAGCTCACTGGGCTTGAGGACGAACGTGTTCCCGGCGGCCAGCGCGGGCGCCACCTTCCAGGCCGTCTGCAGCAGCGGATAGTTCCACGGTGTGATCAGGGCACACACCCCGACCGGTTCGTGCACCACCCTGCTGTCGATCTCCGGACTGCCCGCATCCAGCACCCGGTCCGCGCCACCGGCGGCGACCAGATGGCCGAAGTAGCGGAAGCACCCGGCGATGTCGTCGAGGTCGTACTCGCTCTCCACCAGCCGCTTCCCCGTGTCCAGGGACTCGGCACGGGCCAGATCCGCCTTGTCGCGCTCCAGCAGATCGGCCACCCGCAGCAGGAGCCGCCCCCGCTCCGTGGCCGGGGTGCCCGGCCACGGCCCGCGGTCGAACGCGTCCCGGGCCGCCGCGACCGCCGCGGCCACGTCCTTCGCCCCGGCCTCGTCCACCGTGGCCACCAGGGTCCCGTCCGCCGGGCAGCGGATCTCCCGCGTCTGTCCGTCGAGGGCGGCGGTCCACTGTCCGCCGATGAACAGCTCCGGCATAGTGCCCCCTCTGTCTGGGGTCCCCCGGCCAGTCCACACACCGAGCGTAAGCGCCTCCGGTCGCCCCCGCACGGCGTACGAACGCCGGTCGGCGCCAGGGCCGCACGCGTAGCTCTCGCACGGCAGCCTGCCCCGCGGCCGCCCCTTGGCTGCCCTGGCCCGGGGCCCCGCCCCGAAGCGCGGCCGCCGACGCCCACCTGCCCCGGCGCCCGCGCCGCTGACGCTCGCCGCCAGTGCGGGCCGGGGCCCGTACCCGGCCCGGCCCTCCGGGCGGAGGGGCGCCCCACGCCCCTCCGGGCGGAGGGGCGTGGGGCGGCACGCCCCCCTGTGTTCAGCGACGCTTCCGGGGCGCGCCGGACTCCCGGTGCCCGGCCGCCGCCTTGCTTGGCGGCCCGGCTACCGGGCGCCGCCACCGGCGGCCCAGAGGGCGAGGCGCGGAGCGCCGTGCCCCCGACGCCCCGGGGCGCGCTACATGGCCCGGCGCCCGACTCGCTGCCCGCCGCCGCCGGGCGTGCCGTATCGCTCGGCGCGTGGCCGCCGACTCCGGTCGTCCGGCGCGCCGCCGACGCTCTGGGCGGGGGCAGGGGCGGAGCCCCTGGTTCGGGGAGGGGCGGGGTGGGGGAGACCACCCGGTGGGGGCGCGCCGCAGGTGGCGGGGAGAATCCTCGGCATGGTGTACGACCCCGACGCGTCCCGCGTCCTCGCCGACGAACTGATGGCCGCCCTCGACCCCTTGCCGTATCCGCGGCGTATGCGGGAGCTGGCCGCGCGGGTGCGGGAGGCCAGTGCGCGGGGGCAACTGGCCGAGCTGGTCGAGGAGTTGGGCGGGCGTGGGGGGTTCGAGCGGCGGCTGGCCGCCGCGGCGGCCGGGATCGGCGGGCGGACCGGCCATCTGGAGACGCTGCTCACCGACCCCGACCCGCTGGTGCGCGGCCACGCGCTGCGGGCCCGGGTCCGGGACGAGGCGCTGGAGGCGGCGTTCGAGGACGCGCCCGCGGCCGTACGGCGGCAGCTGATCCGGGCCGTCGTCGCCCAGCGGCGCACCGCGCTCGCCGACCGGCTCGTCGACCCGCTGCGGGAGCGCTGGGGGGACGCCGAGGCGGCGCGGCTGCTGCCGGGGTGCGGGGCGGACACCGTCGTACGGCTGCTGCCCGCGCTGTTCCACGCGGTCGGCAGCTGGCGGCCGCTCACCGCCCGCCACCCCGCCGCGGTCCTCGACGAGGCCGAGCGGCAGCTGACCGCGCTGCCCGTCGCGCTGCGCGCCGGATGGTGGCTGCGGTACGCGCCCGGCGTGGCGCTCGCCGCCCGCGCCGAGCCGCACCGCGTCCTGGACCTGCTGGAGCGGCGGTGTCACAGCCCGTTGCCGCCGCCGCTGCGGCACCGGCTGGGCACGCTGGTGGCCGCCGACCCCGGCCGTACGCTCGATCTGCTGCTCACCCCCGAGCACGTCTCCCTGCTGCGCGGCCGGGGTCTTGAGCGGTCCGTGCTGCGCCGTCTCGTGACGGCCGATCCGCCCGAACTCGACGCCCTGGGCCGGGCCCTGGCGCACGACGCCACCGCCCTGGCGCGGCTGCTGGCCACCCTGCCGCCCGCCCGCCGCGCCGCCTTCTTCGACGCCGCCACCGCCGAACGCGACCCCGCCCAAGCCGCCCTGGCACCCGCCGTCCTCGACGCGCTGCCGCGCCCGCGCCGCCAGGCGGAGGCGCGCCGCATGGCCGCGCAGGCGCGCGAGCGCGGCGCGCACTGGACCACGGTCCTCGAAGCGGTCGCGTATCTGCCGGTCGAGGAGGCCAGCGACGAGCTGCTCGCGGCCATCCGCCGCCCCTCCGCGGACGACCGCGCCACCGCCTACCCGCAGCTGATCCGCAACGCCGCCCGCTCCGGCGACCCGGACGCCGTCACCACGCTGCTGCGGCAGCTGGAACGGCTGCGCAACGAGCAGGACCCGGTGCGCCACGCCGCGCTCGACGCCCTCGCCGCCACCCCGCCCGCCCTGTTCACCGACGACGCCGCCGACCCGCTGGACCGGGTCGCCACCGACGCCATCCAGGCCCGCGACTCCTCCCCGGACACCCGCCGCGCGCTGCGCCGCCTCGCCGTCGCCCTGCTGCGCGAACACGCCGTCACCGGGCGGCGCGAACTCCTCGGCTGGGCGCTGCGCACCGTCACCCGGCTCGCGGGCAGCGTCGGCGCCGCCGACCTCGGACGCCTCGACCACCAGCTGCGGAGCGGCCAGGAACACACCGTCTTCGAGGCGCTGCGCCCCTGGCTGGAGGCGGGCGCCGAACGCGTCGACCACGAGCTGACCTTCGCCCTCGCCCGCTCCCTCGGACGGCGCGCCCACACCCTGCCCGAGCTGCAGGAACTGCTGTGGCAGGCGATCGCGTTCGGCCGGGGCGACACCGCCCGCACCGCGATCGCCCTGTGGCTGGAGCCGCCCCGCGAACGGGACGCCCGGGTGGCCGAACTCCTCGCCCAGGAGGCCTCGGCCGCCGTCCTGCCGCCGGTCCTGGCGGTGCTCACCCGGCGCCGCACCGACCTGCTCGACCTCGTACTCGATGACACCCCGCCGTACGGCCGTTTCCTCACCCACGGCACCCACTGGACGCCGCCCACCGGCCGCGACGCCGTCCGCTGGCTGCCCCGCCAACAGGCCGCCGCCGCCCGGCTCCTGGCCAGGGCCGCCGCCGACACCAGCCTGCCGCCGCCCGAGCGCGCCTCCGCGATCGCCCGCGCCGCGCCGCTCGACGAGTCCACGCCGCTGGTCAGGACGTGGGCCGCCGCCGACGACGTGGTGCTCGCCGAGGCCGCCCTCGCCGCCCTGTCCCGGACCCGCCGCCCCGGGGACGCCCTGCCCCTGCTGCTCGCCCACGCGGGCGGCGACCGCGCGCGGGTGGCGGTGTACGCGGCGGCCAGGGCCGCCCGGTACGTCGCGCCGTCCCGGCTGGACGCGCTCATCCGCGGCGTCCTCGTGCCCGACGGTGTGGCCACCGCCGTACCGTCCGTCCCGGCCAAGGTCACCAGCCGTAAGGAGGCCGTCCGGCTCGCCGCCACCCACCTCCCCGCCCCCGACGCGGCCACCCTCCTCGCCGACGCCCACGGCCTCCCCGGCCAGCACGCGGACGTCCAGGCCGTCTGCGTCCGCTTCGCGGCCCGGCTGCTCGGCACCAAACGCGCCTGGGAACTGCTGATCGCCGCCGCCGGCGGGCGCCGCGAACTGCGCCACGCCGTTCTGCGCACCCTGCCGCTCGACCTGCCCGAACTCCACCGCGAGCGCTACGCCCAGCTCATCCGCGTCGTCTGCGACACCGAGGACCCCGAAGTGGCCGCCGCGGGCCACGCGGCGCTCGCCCGCTGGTCGCCCTGGGCGCCGGACGCGGCCGCGCTGCTGGTCGCGGCCATCACCGACCTGGGCAACCGGGCGAGCTGGCGGTCCGCCGCCGACGCCCTGCTCGCCCTCATGGCCGCCGCGCCCGACGGCACCTCCGAGGACAACCCGCTCGCCTGGGTGCTCGCCGCCCTCGTCACCGCCGACGCCCGCACCGGCATGCCCGACGCCGAACCGGACCGGGACCGGCCCGCCCGCCAGCGCATCCGCCACCTGGCCACGCGACTCGCCCAGGACGGGCGGATGCGGCCGAAGGAGACGCGCCGCCACGCGCTCGGCGCCGCCGAACTCCTCGCCGGATACGAGACGTTCGTCCCCGAGGCCGCCCAGGTCCTCGTCCAGGCCCTCGACCTGGACGCCCGGCCGAGCGCGCTGACCGCCGCGCTCGCCCGCCTCGCCCGGCTGCACACCTCCCGCCCCGCGCTCGCCGCCCGCACCGCCGACGTCCTGCGGGACCGGCTCACCACCGCGTCCCGGCCGGGCGGACGGGAAGCGCTGCTGCGCGCCGCGGGGGAGCTGGAGGAGGACGGCGGACACGCCGCCGGGCTCTTCGCCGCGGTGCTCACCGGTGTCGGCGGCCCCCGTACGGAATGGGCGGAGCCCTGGCGGGAACGGGTGCGGGGCTTGCGGCAGCATCCGCACCCGGACGTGCGGGACGCGGCGCTGCGGCTGACGACGGCGGGAGAGTAGGGGCCGCGCGGGCCTCAGCCGCTTTCGCGCCAGGCCCCGTCGCCGTAGTCGTACCCGTACGCGGGGCGGCCCTCGACGCCGCTGGTGCGGAACGGCGCGCCCCGGTCGTCGATCCGCACCGTCCCGGAACGGTCCCCGCTCGTCCATTCCAGCTCCAGGTACCAGCTGCAGTCGCAGCCCGCCGTACGGGCGTTGACCAGCAGCACCTCCGGGTCCGACGCCGAGACGCGGTACGGGAAGCGGACGGCGGGGACCGGCTCGCCCCCGTCGTTGCCGTCGGTGGGGCGGGCCCGGGGGCGGGCGGCGTCCAGGTCGACGGAGAAGGCGCGCGGGGTGAGGGAGCCGCCGCAGCCGTTCTCCATGGCGAACGACGACCAGGCCAGCGGCGTACGGCGCCCCACGACCCGTACGTGCAGGGCCCGCAGCACGACCACCGACTTCGCCCGGCCCTGGACCGTCACCTCGACGTTGGTGGTGCCGCCGTGCACCGCGTCATGGGCGGCGGCCCAGGCCGGGGCGTCCTGCTCGGTGGGCGGCGGGGCGACGTCGGCGGGTGGCCGGTCGATGAGGTAGCGGTGGTCGCAGCCGTTCTCCCAGACGTGGGAGCGGGTGCTGAGGGTCAGGGGAAGGCGGACGGACCCGTCCGTGGGCGGCCGGGAGGCGCCGGACGTGGGCGCTCCGCTGCCCTCCCGCCACCCCGGCTCCCCGCTGCGCAGCGCGCCCGACGGCGGCTGGTCGCCGTTCTTCTGCCGGTCCAACCGGCCACGGGCGGTGGGCGGTCGCGTGGCGGGGGCCTTCGGCGTCGCGGTCGCGGTGGCGGTGGTCCGGGGCGGGGCGGCGGTGTTGTTCTCCGGTCCGTCCGCGCCGCCGGACGACGAGCGGACCTCGACGGCCGTGACGGCGAGGACGACGACGGCGGCCGCGCCCGCCACCAGGGCCCACGGCCGAGTACGCCGGGCGCCGCGAGCCGCCCCGCCTGACGGAGCGTCGACCGGAACACTCCGTAACCGCCCCCGCCCCACCCCGCCCCCATCGGCGGTGGGCGCGGCCGACGCGGCGTCGGCCGAAGGCGGCGCGGGCGGGCGCCCCGCCGATCGGCGGGCGTCGGCGAGGAGCCAGTGGCGGTGGAGGGCTATCAGCTCGTCCGGGGTCGCCCCGCACAGACGGGCGAAGCGTTCCACCGGGGCGTAGTCCGTGGGGACCGCGTCGCCGTTGCAGTAGCGGTGCACCGTGGACGTACTGACATGCAGACGGGTGGCCAGGGCCCCGTAGCTGCGGCCCGAGCGCTCCTTCAACGCGCGCAGGGTCCCCGCGAACCTCTCGACCTCGTCATCGGCATCATCGGCTCTGCCCACCGGCCCGTCCCCCATGTCCCCCATGTCCCTCTCCCGCCTCGACCCCGCCTCGACGCCCGCCGGAACGTTCCGCGGGCGCGTTCCAGGGTGTCGTCATTCCCCCAAGTCAGCGTACGTGCAGGCATTCCCGCGTCCCGGATGCCACGCCTGCCGTAGCGGTCGCGGCGCGGCGCCGCGCAGTCTTGGGCTGCCGCCGCGAGTCTGGCGGTTCTCCCACCATTTGCGAAGCGAGGAATCCTTTCCATGCGTATGTCACTCCGCAACTCCGCCCTCGGCGCGCTGACCGCGGCCGCCTTCCTGGCGGGGTCCGCCACTGCGACCGCCACCGCCACCGCGACGGCGGCCCCCGGCACGCCCGGCACGCCCGGCCACCTCGTCCCGAGGGAGCTGCCCCCGCACCCCTCCTCGGACTGGTATGCGAGCGACGTCACCCCGGGGCTGCCCGATCCCGTCCCCTTCTGCGTCGAGGGGGCGCTGCCCTCGGCCGGGGCCACCCATCGGACCTTCTGGACCGAGTACGACACGAGCGCGAGCCAGGTCGTGGTCAAGGCGGCCACCGTGGACGCCGCCCGCAGGCTTGCCGCGGCCGCCGAGAAGAAGGTACGGAACTGCGCCGCCGACTGGGAGCGCGACTACCCCGAGGGCACGGCGTCCTGGCGGGACTACGGCACGCTCCCGGCCGAGGACGGCGCCCATGTCTACGGCGTCCACACCTCGTACCCGGACTCGGAGCCGGGCATCCACCTCTACGGGGTGGGGCGCGACGGGCGGACCGTCACCGTCGTCGAGTGGGGCGAGATGGGGAGTTATGAGCACGCCCCCGTCGACGCGTTCCGGCGGACGACCAGCACGGCGGTCGTGAAGCTGTACCACCCGTAGCCGCCACAGTCACCACCGAGAGGCGGCGACGCGCACACGCAGGGGGGTGCGTGTCGCCGTCGCGGATCGCGGAGCTGGAGGCGCGCGCCGTCACGATCACGACCACCCACTGGTCCGGGGCCGAGGCGGGAAGTGATCCGGGGCTGGGGCCCGGGGCTGGGGGCTGGAGGCTGGAAAGGCTGCTCAGGCCGTGTCTCTCAGCAGCGACGCCAGCCCGTCGTCCAGGTCCAGCTCACCGCCCTCCGCTCCCTCGGGCACCACCGCGTACGAGCGGCCCAGGAACCGCCGCAGGTCCTCGGTGTCGAACTGCACCATCGCCATGCCCTCGGGCGCGTGGAACTCCAGCACGGTGCGCTGCGTTCCGCACGGCCACATCTGCACATCCCCGCTGCCCGCGGGTCCGCGCAGCCCGGCCGCGAGCAGTTCGCGCCCAAATGTCCACTCCACGGCGGAACCGTCGAGGGACGCGGTGGGCGGGAAGGAGACGCGGACGGCGAACGGGTCGTCGCGTTCGTAGCGCAGGCATGCCGGGATGGCGCGTGCTTCCGGGGTCGACGCGATGAGGTGGGCCTGGACTGCTTGGTCGATGACAGTGGTCACAACGCCTGCTCCCTTGCGATCGGTGCGGGTCCTCGCCGTCTCTACCTCCATAAGACGTACGGGCGAACTGGCCAGTGCACCCGTAGTGGGCGTGACGTGCGTCACGACTGGTTTTTCGGGGGGACATACGCCATTTAGGCTTGCCAAATCCATGCTCGGTCTCGGGTGCCGTGCGGAGCTGTTACAAAACTTCCGCCGCACTCCGCTCTCCCGAGGCACCCACCCCAGGGGTTGTTCCACCATGACCGAACGTCCCGCGGCGCTGGACGCGGCCGCGTACACCCGGCTTTACGAATCCGAATATCCACGACTTGTCGGGTACGCCCGCACCCTCACCGGCAACCCCTGGACGGCGGGGGATCTCGTCGCCGAGGCGCACTTCCGCCTCTGGCGGCGGCTGCGCTCGGGGGAGTCCATCGACGCCGACGCCCTACCGGGCGAACTGACGGCCGCCGTCCGCGGGCTCGCCGTGGCCTCCGTGAACTGGGGCCCGCCCCAGCAGGCCTCGCTCCTCGAACCGCTGATACGTGTCCTCGGCGAGCTGCCGCAGCGCTGGGTCAAGGCGCTCTGGCTCGCCGAGGCGGACGACCTGCCGCCGGAGGAGGCGGCCCGTCGTACGCGGACGACCGCCGAGGCCGCGGCCACGCTCGTGGAGCGGGCCCGGGAGAGCCTGCGCCACGAGTTCCTGCGCGCACAGCCCGGCACCCCGGCGAGCGCCGCCTGCGGCGGCCACTGGGACGGGCTGCCCGGCCATGTGCGGGGCACCGACGACCCGCACGAGGCCGAGCGGATCGCGGTGCACATCGACGGCTGCCTGGACTGCCGGGCCCGGATGGAGCGGCTGGTGGCGGCCGATGGCCGACTGGCCGCGCTGACCGGCCCGGCGCTGCTGGCGCTGTACGACCGGGGTACCGCGCCGTACCTGCGGCCGCTGGCCCTCGCGGTCGGCCCGGCCGGGGCGGGTGCGGCGGTGGCGGGCGCCGGGGCCGCTGGGGTGGGCGGTCCCGCGACCGTGCCGATCGGCGCCGCGCACGCGGCTCCGGCGAACGGCCCGCTCGTCTCCGGCCGCCGGTCGGTGCGCCACCTGATGCACGGGCAGGTGCGCGAGGCGGGACCGGTCGCGGTCGCGGTGGCCGGGGCCGGGGTGCTGTTCGTCGCGGGCGCGGCGATCATGACGGGGCTGGCCCTCACCAACGGCGGCGCGGCGGAGGCGGGGCAGCCCGCGGCGGTGGCGTCGGCGCCTAGCCAGAAATCCCCCGACTCGTCCGGCTCTTCTGATTCTTCCGGTTCTTCTGATTCCTCCGGTTCCTCCGGTACGGACGCGACCAACGCCGCGTCGCGGACGCCGGACGCGTCGCACGCGGACGGCAAGCGCGAGGCGTCCCGCAGCCGTCCGTCCACGGGTACCGGGCCCTCGGACGTCCCGTCGAGCGCGGTGTCCCCGTCGCGGTCCACGACACCGTCGTCCGCTCCCTCGTCCCCGGCGTCGGAGCCCTCGGGGAAGCCGACGACTCCGTCGAAGCCCACCAAGTCGCCCAACCCATCGGAAACCGGGTCGACTCCGACATCCAAGCCCACCTCCGAGCCCTCGTCGCCCTCGCAGGACCCGACGGACGGCGGCGGCTCCGGTGACGGCTCCGGCACGGCGGACCCGCAGGGGAAGCCGGGCCAGTCCAACGCCCCGACCTCGGCACCCAGCGACGACTCGCAGAACTGCGTGTCCCTGCTGGTCCGGCTCTGCGTGAACAAGTGACCGGCGGCAAGTTACCCGGCACGGCCGACAGCCCTTCGGCGGCGCCCGCGGACCCCCGCGGGTGCCGCCGAGTGCTTTTCCTCACGCACCAGGGCGCTGTGGACGGCGTACCGCCCATGGGCTAGCTTCCAGCCCCATGACGGGCATGGGGATCATGGGCATGATGAGACGCGTGGCGGCCGCCGGGCTCTGCGGGGCGGCGCTCGCCGCCGCCCTCGCCGCGCCCGCGCACGCCGGTGGGGCGGAAGGCCTACGCGCCGGATGGCGGCTGAAGGACAGCGGCACCGACGCCCGCTTCCGGGGGCTCGCCGCCGTGGACCGCCGGGCCGCCTGGGTCGCGGGGACGAAGGGCACGGTGCTGCGCACCCGCGACGGGGGCCGCAGCTGGCGGAACGTGTCCCCGCCCGGTGCGGAGGGGCTGGAGTTCCGCGACATCGAGGCGTTCGGGGCGCGGCGTGCGGTGGTGCTGGCCATCGGCGAGGGCGAGGCGTCGCGGGTGTTCCGTACGGACGACGGGGGCGCCACCTGGAGCGAGACCTTCCGCAACCCCGACCCGCGCGCCTTCTACGACTGCCTCACCTTCTTCGACGCCCGCCACGGGCTCGCGCTCGGCGACCCCGTCGACGGCAAGTACCGCGTCCTCGCCACCGGCGACGGCGGTCGCAGCTGGCGCGTCCAGCCCTCCGGCGGGATGCCCGCCGCGCAGCCGGGCGAGGCCGCGTTCGCCGCGAGCGGGCAGTGCCTGGTGAGCGCCGGGCGCCGGAACGCGTGGTTCGCCACCGGCGGCGCCGCCACCGCCCGGGTCTTCCACACCGCCGACCGCGGCCGCACCTGGACCGTCGCCGACGCGCCGGTCCCCGCCGGTGACCCGGCCCGGGGCGTCTTCGCCCTCGCCTTCCGCGACGCCCGCCACGGCCTCGCCGTCGGCGGCGACTACCGCCCCGACCAGCCGTCCCCGCGCGCGGCCGCGGTCACCGCGGACGGCGGCGCCGCCTGGACCCCGGCCGACCGGCCTCCGCCCGCCTACCGTTCCGGCGTGGCCTGGCTTCCGTACGCCCGCCACACCGCCCTCGCGGTCGGCCCGACGGGCACCGACGTGACGGCGGACGGCGGCCGCAGCTGGCGCGCCGTCGACTCCGGTTCGTACGACACGGTGGACTGCGCCCCGGACGGCGGCTGCTGGGCGTCGGGCGAGAAGGGCCGCATCGCCCGCCTCGAGCCCACCCGGGACGGCCGGGACGGCCGGGAGGGCCGGGAGGGCCGGGGAGGTGCGGGGCGGTAGCGTGACCGGTCATGACGAGCGCCATCGATCCCCGCTATGAACTCCCCCGTGACTGGCCCACGACCGAGGCCGAGGCGACCGCCGTACAGGAGCGACTGCGGGGATCGGTCCGCGCGGAGAGCGGCACCGTGCCCGCCCCTGGCGCGGGAGCCGGGGCGCTCGTCGGGGTGGACGTGGCGTACGACGACGAGCGGGGCGTCGTCGCGGCGGCCGCCGTCGCGCTGGACGCCCGCACCCTCGACGTCGTCGGCGAGGCGACGGCGGTCGGCCGGATCACCTTCCCGTATGTGCCCGGCCTGCTGGCGTTCCGCGAGATCCCGGCCGTCCTGGACGCCCTCGCCGCCCTCGACCGGCGCGGCCACCGCCCCGACGTCGTGGTCTGCGACGGCTACGGCCTCGCCCACCCCCGCCGCTTCGGGCTGGCCAGCCATCTGGGGGTGCTCACCGGGCTGCCGACGATCGGCGTCGCCAAGAATCCCTTCACCTTCCGCCACGACCCGCCCGGCCCGCGCCGCGGCGACTGGACGCCGCTGCTCGACGGGGACGAGGGGGTCGGCCGCGCGCTGCGCACCCGGGACGGGGTGAAGCCGGTGTTCGTGTCCGTCGGCCACCGGGTGACCCTCGACGAGACCTGCGCGTACACCCTCCACCTGGCCCGCGCCTACCGCCAGCCCGAAACCACCCGCCGCGCCGACGCCCTGTGCCGCCGCGCCCTGGCGGACGCCGTCTAGTCAGGCGCGAGGCTGGTCAGGCGCGCCGCGTCTCCGCGAGGAAGCAGCCGAACTCGACGGCGCGTACGTGCACCGCGGCCACCTCCGGGTCCGCGTACAGCTCGGCGAGGGTCTCCTCGCAGGACTCCTGCCCGCCGCCGACCATCAGCCGGCCGCCGAGGATGTTGCCCCGGGCGGAGTAGGCGCGCAGCAGCCGGTGGTCGCCCCACATGCCGGACGGGAAGCCGGGGCCGGTCCAGCCATCACACTCCTCGGCGTGGAGGAAGACCGGCCCCTGCTCGTCGTACGGGCCGGGCTCGGCGCCCGTCTCCTCGGCCCAGCGGCGCAGCGGGGCGTAGGAGACGAGGACGATGGTCTCGCCCGGCAGGCTCCGGCCGAGGCAGCAGCGCAGCGGGCTGTTGCCCTCCTCGTCGTCCACCACCAGGCGCGGGGGGTTGCCCGCGTCGTCCTGGACGCGCAGTCGCTTCGCCACCTCGGGTGCGATGGCCCGGATCTCATAGGTCGTGTTGTCGCTCATGGGTCTCATCGTGGTCCGCGGGCGCAGCGATCGCTGGCGGTATTCGGACGGGGCGCTGGAGGCACGCGTACTTGACAGCGAGCTGGTGCTCAGTCAGATTCGCCCCCAAAACATAGGACGTCCGACGTCCATATTGCCCTGATCGTGCGCAGTCCAGAAAGCAGGGTCCAGATGAGTCTTCCGGCTCCGCTCACCGGTGTCGTCCCGCCCCTGTGCACCCCCCTCACCCCCGCCGGGGAGGTCGACACGGTCTCCCTCGCCGCCCTCGTCGAGCGGCTGATCGACGCGGGGGTGAGCGGTCTGTTCGCGCTCGGGTCGAGCGGTGAGGCCGCGTACCTGGGCGACGGCAGGCGCCGTACCGTTCTGGAGACGGTGGTCGGGGCGGCGGCCGGGCGGGTGCCGGTGCTCGCCGGGGCGATCGACATGGCGACCGAGCGGGTCATGGACCACGCCCGTACCGCCGCCTCGCTCGGCGCGGACGCGATCGTGGCCACCGCGCCCTTCTACACCCGGACCCATCCCGTGGAGATCGCCGACCACTTCCGGCGGGTGCGCGAGGGCGCGGGCCTGCCGCTGTTCGCGTACGACATCCCGGCCTCCGTCCACTCCAAGCTGACGCCCCGGATCGTGCTGCCGCTGGCCGCCGACGGCACACTCGCCGGGCTCAAGGACAGCAGCGGCGACGACGGTGGGCTGCGGCGGCTGCTCGTGGAGGCCCGCCGCCGTGGCCTCCTGGACTCCTTCACCGTGCTCACCGGCTCCGAACTCGCCGTGGACGGAGCCCTGCTGGCCGGTGCCCATGGCGTCGTCCCCGGGCTGGGCAACGTCGATCCGAAGGGCTTCGTACGGCTCTACGAGCACGCCCGCGCGGGGCGCTGGGACCGGGCCTCGGCCGAACAGGACCGGCTGGCGGCGCTGTTCGCGCTCACCGACGCCGGTGACCCGGCCGTGATGGGCGGCAGTTCCTCGGCGCTCGGCGCCTTCAAGGTGGCGCTGCGTCTGCTGGGCGTCATCGCCTGCCCGGCGACGGCCGCGCCGCAGGTGCCGCTGGGGGACGACGCGGTGGAGACGGTGCGTCAACTGCTGCTGGAGGGAGGGCTGTTGTCGTGACGGCTGTCACACCGCCCTGGTGCCGCCAGGTCTCCCGGCGCCAGTGGAAGTCGCTGTTCGCCGCCTGGATCGGCTATCTGCTCGACGGTTTCGACTTCGTGCTCATCACCCTCGTGCTGACCGAGATAGCCGACGAGTTCGACCTGAGCGCGGCAGCGGCGGCGAGCCTGGTCTCGGGGGCCTTCATCACCCGCTGGCTCGGCGGGGCGCTGCTCGGGGCGATGGGGGACCGGTACGGGCGCAAACCCGCGATGATCGCCAGCATTGTGCTCTACTCGCTGGGCACGTTCGCGTGCGGCTTCGCCTGGAACTACTTCAGCCTGTTCACCGCCCGGCTATTGATTGGCATGGGCATGGCCGGTGAGTACAGCGCGAGCGCGACCTACGCCCTGGAGAGCTGGCCCGCGCAGTTACGGAACCGCGCCTCCGGCTTTCTGATCTCCGGTTACGCGGGCGGCACGATCCTCGCCGCCGAGCTTTACAAGTGGGTCGTACCCGCCTGGGGCTGGCGCTGGATGTTCTACCTCGGCGTCCTGCCCGTCTTCGTCGCGCTGTGGGTGCGGCGCGCGCTCCCGGAGGCGGGGGACTGGCACGAGCAGGTGGCCGCGTCCGGGGCCGCCCGGCCGAACCCGTTCCGGCCCCTGTTCACCGGCGGCCGCGGGTACCTCAACGCCGCCTTGGCGGTGGCCGCGAGCGCCGCGCTGTTCTGCGTCTTCACCCCGCTGGGGGCGGGCTGGCGGTGGCCGCTGTCGCTGCTGGCGGCGGGCGCCCTGTTCGCCTTCGCCGCGCAGCTCGGGGGACGGCGCGGCTGGCTGCTGTACGTGGCGCTGATGTCGACCGTCTTCTGCGCCTTCCTCTACAGCTGGCCCATCCAGGCGCTGCTGCCCACCTATCTCAAGACCGAGCTGGGGTACGCGCCCTCCCAGGTCGCCGACGCGATGTTCTACGCGGGCTTCGGCACGATGTCCGGCTGCTGGCTGGCCGGTTTCGCCGGTGACCGGCTCGGGACCCGGCGCGCCTACGCGTACACCCTGCTCGCCTCGCTGTGCTTCGTCTTCCCGGTGTTCGCGGTGCGGGACACGCTGGTGGGGCTGGGGGTGCTGCTGTTCTGCCTGCTCGCCCTGAGCCAGGGGATCTCCGGCATCCTGCCGAAGTACATCGCCGGACACTTCCCCACGGAGAGCCGCGCCGCGTCGCTCGGCTTCGTCTACAACACCGGAGCCCTCGGCGGCGCTGTGGCCCCGGTGCTGGGCGCGCGCCTGGCGGAGGGCATGCCGCTCGGGCAGGCCCTGGCGGTGCTGACGTCCGGTCTGACGCTGGTGGTGATCGTGCTGGTGGGGGCGGATGTGCCGCGACGGCTGGGCCGTCTGGTGGACCCCGCGCTCCCCGGCGACCACCTGCTGCGGGAGCGTCCGGGTACGGCCGACCGGGCGGATACACCGGGCTGAACGACCCGCTCCGGGTGGGGGCTTGTGGAATGGGGGGTGCGTTCCTAGCATCGGCGGTGTTACAGCAATGGTGTCACAGAGGCTTGAGGACGGTCCCGGATGACGGCGGCAGCGCAGGTGGGCGGAGCGACGGGGCATGGGCCACTGGCCGGGGTGCGGGTGGTGGAGCTGGCCGGGATCGGGCCGGGGCCGTTCGCGGCCATGCTCCTCGGCGATCTGGGCGCCGATGTCGTACGCGTCGACCGCCCCGGCCGCCCCGGGGGCCTGAAGGTCGACCCGGCGTACGACCTCGCCAACCGCAACAAGCGCTCCGTCCTGCTCGACCTGAAGTCGGAGCGCGGCCGGGACGCCGCGCTCGGCCTCGTCGAGCGGGCCGACATCCTCATCGAGGGCTACCGCCCCGGCGTCGCCGAGCGGCTGGGCCTCGGCCCGGACGCGTGCCTGGACCTCAACCCCCGGCTCGTCTACGGCCGGATGACCGGCTGGGGGCAGGAGGGCCCGCTCTCCGGCACGGCCGGGCACGACATCGGCTACATCGCCGTCACCGGTGCGCTGGGCATGACCGGCGCCGCCGACGGCCCGCCGGTGGCGCCCGCGAACCTGCTCGGGGACTACGCGGGCGGCTCGCTCTACCTCGTCGTCGGCGTCCTCGCCGCCCTCCAGCACGCCCGCTCCGGCGGCACCGGCCAGGTGGTGGACGCGGCGATCGTGGACGGCACCGCGCATCTGACCGCCGTCCTGCACGGCATGATGGCCGCCGGCGGCTGGCAGGACCGGCGCGCCAGCAACCTCCTCGACGGCGGCTGCCCCTTCTACGGCACGTACGAGACCGCCGACGGCGGCCATATGGCGGTGGGCGCGCTGGAGCCCGCGTTCTACGCCGAGTTCACCGACCTGCTCGGGATCGCCGACGAGGCGCCCGCCCGCGGTGACATCGACAGCTGGGACCAGCTGCGGGCCGTCATCGCCGCCCGCTTCAAGGAGCGCACCCGCGAGGAGTGGACGGCCGTCTTCGCCGGGTCGGACGCCTGTGTCGCGCCCGTCCTGTCGCTGCGCGAGGCCCCCCGCCATCCGCAACTCGCCGCCCGCGGCACCTTCGTCGACGAGGCGGGCATCACCCAGCCCGCGCCCGCGCCGCGCTTCTCCGCGACCCCCGGCCGGGTGCGCGGCGGCCCCGCCCGGCCCGGCGCGGACGCCGCCGAGGTGGCCCGCGACTGGGGCGTCCCCGACGTCCTGCCGACGACGACGCCCGGCGACGAATCCCCCTCGTGACGCGCCAACCGCCCACCTCCGAAAGGCAGCAGACGTGAGCACCGAAGCGTACGTGTACGACGCCATCCGCACCCCGCGCGGGCGCGGCAAGGCCGACGGCGCCCTGCACGGCACCAAGCCCGTCGACCTCGTCGTGGGCCTCATCCACGAGATCCGGCGGCGGTTTCCCGGGCTGGACCCGGCGGCGATCGACGATGTGGTGCTCGGCGTCGTCAGCCCGCTCGGCGACCAGGGCTCCGACATCGCCAAGGTCGCGGCCATCGCGGCCGGGCTCCCGGTCACCGTGGCGGGCGTCCAGGAGAACCGCTTCTGCGCCTCGGGCCTGGAGGCCGTCAACCTGGCCGCCGCCAAGGTCCGTTCGGGGTGGGAGGACCTGGTGCTGGCGGGCGGCGTCGAGTCGATGTCGCGCGTGAAGATGGGTTCCGACGGCGGCGCGTGGTTCGCCGACCCGATGACCAACTACGAGACCGGCTTCGTCCCCCAGGGCATCGGCGCCGACCTCATCGCCACCCTCGGCGGCTTCACCCGCCACGACGTGGACACCTTCGCCGCGCTGTCGCAGGACCGGGCGGCACAGGCCTGGAAGGAGGGCCGCTTCGACCGCTCCGTGGTCCCGGTCCGCGACCGCGCCGGGCTGACCGTCCTCGACCGCGACGAGCACCTCCGCCCCGGCACCACGCCCGAGTCCCTGGCCGGGCTCAAGCCGTCGTTCGCGGCGATCGGCGAGGCGGGCGGCTTCGACGCGGTGGCGCTGCAGAAGTACCACTGGGTGGAGGCCATCGACCACGTCCACCACGCGGGCAACTCCTCCGGCATCGTGGACGGCGCGGCCCTCGTCGCCATCGGCAACCGCGAGACCGGCGAACGCTACGGGCTCACCCCCCGCGCCCGCATCGTCTCCGCCGCCGTCTCCGGCGCCGACCCGACCATCATGCTCACCGGCCCGGCCCCCGCCTCCCGCAAGGCCCTGGCCAAGGCCGGGCTGACCATCGACGACATCGACCTGGTCGAGATCAACGAGGCGTTCGCGGCGGTCGTACTGCGCTTCGCCGACGACATGGGCCTGGGCCTGGACAAGATCAACGTCAACGGCGGCGCGATCGCCCTGGGCCACCCGCTGGGCGCCACCGGAGCGATGATCCTCGGCACCCTGGTGGACGAACTGGAGCGCCGCGACGAGCGCTACGGGCTGGCGACGCTGTGCGTGGGGGGCGGCATGGGCATCGCCACGGTGGTCGAGCGGCTCTGACCCTTCCGCCCCGACCCGCGACGTCCCGCACCGGGGAACCCACCCCTGGGCACCGCCCACCGCCTTTCCTCCCCCTGGAGACCGTGACATGAGCAACCCCGCCACCGCCTCGACCATCCGCTGGGAGCAGGGCGACGACGGCGTCGTCACCCTTGTCCTCGACGACCCGGGGCAGTCCGCCAACACCATGAACGCCGCCTTCATCGAATCGCTCGGCGCGATCGCCGACCGGCTGGAGGCGGAACAGGAGGCGATCCGCGGCGTCATCGTCACCTCCGCCAAGAAGACCTTCTTCGCGGGCGGCGACCTCAAGGACATGGTCACGCTCGGGCCCGACCAGGCTCAGCAAGCCTTCGAGACGAACCTGCGCATCAAGCGCGGGCTGCGCCGGATCGAAACGCTCGGCAAGCCCGTCGTCGCGGCGATCAACGGGGCGGCGCTGGGCGGGGGGTTCGAGATCGCGCTCGCCTGCCATCACCGGGTCGCGCTCGACACCCCCGCCTCCCGGATCGGCTTTCCCGAGGTCACCCTCGGCCTGCTGCCGGGCAGTGGCGGCGTCGTCCGGTCGGTGCGGCTGCTCGGCGTCGCCGACGCGCTGCTCAAGGTGCTGCTCCAGGGCACGCGGTACGCGCCGCGCCGGGCGCTGGAGGCCGGTCTTGTGCACGAGGTCGTGGAGACGCCGGAGGAGATGCTGGCCCGGGCGCGCGCCTTCATCGACGCCCACCCTGAGTCGCGGCAGCCCTGGGACGAGAAGGGCTACCGCATCCCCGGCGGCACCCCGGCGGACCCGAAGTTCGCCGTCAACCTGCCCGCCTTCCCGGCCAATCTGCGCAAACAGCTGAGCGGCGCCCCCTACCCGGCGCCGCGCAACATCCTCGCCGCCGCGGTCGAGGGCGCACAGGTCGACTTCGAGACGGCACAGACCATCGAGGCCCGGTACTTCACCGAGCTGGTCACCGGCCAGACCGCCAAGAACATGATCCAGGCGTTCTTCTTCGATCTCCAGGCGGTCAACTCCGGTGCCAACCGCCCGCAGGGGATCGAGCCGCGCACGGTCCGCAAGGTCGCGGTGCTGGGCGCCGGGATGATGGGCGCGGGCATCGCGTACGCCTGCGCCAAGGCCGGTATCGACGTCGTGCTGAAGGACGTCTCCGACGAGGCGGCGGCCAAGGGCAAGGCGTACGCGGAAGGGCTGCTGGCCAAGGCGGTCGCCAAGGGCCGTACGAGCGAGGCCCGGCGCGACGCGCTGCTGGCCCGCATCACCCCGACCGCCGACCCGCGCGACCTCGCGGGCTGTGACGCCGTCATCGAGGCGGTCTTCGAGGACCCGGCGCTCAAGCACAAGGTCTTCCAGGAGATCGAGCCCATCGTCGCGCCGGACGCCCTGCTCTGCTCCAACACCTCCACCCTGCCGATCACGGTGCTGGCGGAGGGGGTGGAGCGCGCCGGTGACTTCATCGGGCTGCACTTCTTCTCGCCCGTCGACAAGATGCCGCTGGTCGAGATCATCAAGGGCGAGCGCACCGGCGAAGAGGCGCTGGCCCGCGCGTTCGACCTGGTGCGGCAGATCAACAAGACCCCGATCGTCGTGAGCGACTCCCGCGGCTTCTTCACCTCGCGCGTCATCGGCCACTTCCTCAACGAGGGCGTGGCGATGGTCGGCGAGGGCATCGACCCGGCCTCGGTCGAACAGGCCGCCGCCCAGGCGGGCTACCCCGCCAAGGTGCTCTCCCTGATGGACGAACTCACCCTGACCCTCCCGCGCAGGATTCGTGAGGAGACGCGGCGCGCGACGCTGGAGGCGGGCGGCGAGTGGCGGCCGCACCCGGCCGACGCCGTCATCGACCGCATGGTCGAGGAGTTCGAGCGCCCGGGCCGCAGCGGGGGAGCGGGCTTCTACGAGTACGACGCGGCCACCGGCAAGCGCCTGCGGCTGTGGCCGGGGCTGCGCGAACACTTCGGCACCACCAGTGACCAGAGCATCCCCTTCGAGGACATGCGGGAGCGCATGCTCTTCTGCGAGGCCCTCGACACGGTGCGGCTGCTGGAGGAGGGCGTGCTGACGTCCGTCGCCGACGCCAACATCGGCTCGATCCTGGGCATCGGCTTCCCCGGCTGGACGGGCGGCGTGCTCCAGTACATCAACGGCTACGAGGGCGGCGTGGCGGGCTTCGTGGCCCGCGCCCGGGAACTCCAGGCGGCGTACGGGGAGCGGTTCGCCCCCTCGCCCCTGCTGCTGGAGAAGGCGGAGCGCGGCGAACGCTTCACGGATTGACGGCCGCACGGGCGTTGCCGGGCCGGGGCGCCGATATCTGGCGGATATCGGCGCCTCGTTGGCGAGATATCGGGGTGGATGACAGGCCCTGAGCGGGGTGGACTGTCCCCATGAGCAACGCGAGCAACGTGAGCAATGTGAGCAACACAGGCAACATCAGCAACACCGTCTACGTACTGGTCCACGGAGCCTGGCACTCCTCCTGGCAGTGGGCGCCCACCCAGCGCGCCCTGGCCGGGCACGGCGCCCTGAGCCTCGCCGTCGACCTGCCCGGGCACGGCTTCGACGCGCCGCTGCCGTCGGGCTACCACGAGCCCGGTCAGCCGGGGTTCGCGACCGAGAAGTCCGCGCTGGCCGGGCTGACCCTGGAGGAGTGCGCCGGGTCCGTCGTCTCGGCGCTGCGCGCGGTGCGCGGCCACCGCAGGGTCGTCCTCGTCTCGCACAGCGCCGGTGGCGTCTCCGCCTCACTGGCCGCGGAGCAGGCTCCCGAACTCGTCGACGAGCTGGTCTATCTGACGTCCGTCGTGCCCGCAGGACGCCCCCGCTTCGCCGACTACATGGCCGCCCCGGAGCAGGCCGCGACCACCCGAGGCCAGAGGCTGATGGTGGGCGACCCGGAGGCCCTCGGCGCGTTCCGCATCAATCCGGTGTCCGCCGACCCCGCGTACGCGGAGGAGCTGCGGCGGGCCTACTACCACGACGTCCCCGCCGGGGCCTTCGCCCGCTGGCGCCACGCCCTGAGCCCCGATATGCCGTTCGCGATACCGACCACCCCGGTCGCCCTCACCGCTCAGCGGTGGGGCCGTATCCCGCGGACCTACCTGCGGTGTGCCGAGGACTGGGCCCTCACCCCCGCGGTACAGGACCTGATGATCGCGGAGGCCGACGCGGCGATGCCGGACCAGCCCTTCACCGTACGGACGCTGCCGGGCAGCCATTCGCCGTTCGCCACTCGCCCCGCCGAGCTGGCCGCAGCCCTCGTACAGGCCTGAGCGAACACCCGGGAAACACCCCACAAGGCGTCAGTCGGTCCCGTACCAGGCCCGCAGCTCCTGCTTCATCGACCGCTGGAACGCGATCACCAGCGCCTGCACCACCAGCGGCTGCATATCCGCCGACAGCGACTTCTTCGCCGCCACCCGCTCCGCCCCGCCGCCGGACTCCGGCTCCCGCTCCGGGCCCCACACCTCGTCGCGGAAGAGCCTGCCCAGCTCGCGGGCCACGGAGCGGCTGTGCTCCAGGACGACCGTATGGGCCGCGAGTATCGTCTCCAGGTCGATCGGGACGTCCAGCAGCCGCAGCCCCAGGTGCAGCACGCCGGGGTCGACCCGGAAGACGTCCGGTCTGTCCGTGCGCTCCAGCGCGTGGAGGGCGGCCAGCCGGTCGACGTCCTCGTCCGACAGCTCGCGCCCGGCGCGCCGGGCCAGTTGCTCGCGGGTCGCCTCCTCGGGCGCCTCGGGGGCCCAGGAGGCGACGAGGGCGCGGTGGATGGCGAGGTCGTCGGCGCTCAGGTCCGCCGGGAGCTGCCGCAGATAGCGCTCGATGGCGGAGAGCGTCATGCCGTGGTGCTGCAACTCCTCGATCAGCGCGAGCCGCGACAGATGCCCGGGCCCGTAGTGCCCCACCCGGCGCGGGCCGATGGCGGGCGGCGGGAGGAGGCCGCGGGTGCCGTAGAAGCGGATCGTACGGACGGTCACACCGGCCCGGGCCGCCAGTTCGTCGACGGTGAGGGTCGGTTCCTCGCTGGTCGGCCCCTCGCTGTCAGGGGTGGTCATCGGCGCGTCGCCTCGCTCTCCGGTGTGCTGCCCGATCGGGTGCATCAGTATTGCTGTCTCATCATCGCTGTGAAACCTTCCGCCCTTATCCGATCGCACAGAGATCGGTCCGCACCGTTGACGCTCTCTTTACCCGGCCAATAACGTGCCTCGCTGTTCAGGCGTGTTGGTTTTCTTGCGAATATGTGAGGTGAGGTCGGATTGGGTACGGTACGCGGCAGGTACGGCACACGACTGATAGCGGTGGCGGCCGCCATGGCCACCGCCCTCGGAGCCGCCCTCACCACGGCGGACAGCGCCGCCGGAAGAGCACCGGACGCGGGCAAGTACCCCGCCGACGTGCACAGTTACCTCGAAGATCCGGAGAAGACCGGGGAGGGCCAGGAGCCCCCGCACACCCGGCTGAAGCCCACCGGGCCGGACGCGGAGAAGTGGCAGCGCAGCCTCGACGGCAGCTGGCGGTTCGCCCTCGCCGACAAGCCCGAGGACGCGCCCAAGGGCTTCTGGAAGGAGGACTACGACGCGTCCTCTTCCCAGGGATTCCAGCGCGTGAAGGTCCCGCACACCTGGCAGACCGACGACCTCGACCACCCGATCTTCCGGAACATCGACGGCGAGATGGTGCCGGAGAAGCCCCCGGAGGTCCCGCGCGACGTCAACCCCACCGGGGCGTACCTCAAGGACGTCCAGGTCCCGAGGAACTGGGACGGACGGCGCCAGGTGCTCCGCTTCGACGGCATGACCTCCGCCGCGTTCGTCTGGGTCAATGGCCGCTACGTGGGCTACGACCAGGGCGGCTACGTCCCGGCCGAGTTCGACGTGACCGACTATCTGCGGCCCGGCCACAACCGCGTCGCCGTCCAGGTGCACCGCTGGAGCGCGGGCTCGTACCTGGAGGACTACGACCAGTGGCGCTTCGCGGGCATCTTCCGCTCCGTGTCGCTGTACTCCACCCCGAAGACCCGGATGGAGGACGCGTACGTCACCACCGACCTCGATGCCGACTACCGGGACGCCACACTGCGCGCCCAGGTCGACATCGCGCGCGCCGAGGGCGGCGAGAAGGGCGGGCAGCGGGTCACGGGCGTGCTCTACGACCCGCACGGCCGCGAGGTGCGGCGGCTGACCGCCGACGAGACGGACGGCAAGGCCGAGCTGACGGCCGAGGTGAAGAACCCCGCCAAGTGGTCGGACGAGACGCCGAACCTGTACCAGCTGGTGCTGAAGCTGCGCGACGCCGACGGCAGAGCCACCCAGACCGTCCGGCAGAGCGTCGGCTTCCGCGAGGTCGAGGTCAAGGACCAGCAGCTCAAGCTCAACGGCAAGCGCGTCCTCATCCGGGGCGTCAACCGCGCCGAGACCGACCCCACCACCGGCCGGTACGCCACCCGGGAGCGCATGGAGCAGGACGTCCGGCTGATGAAGCGGCTGAACGTCAACGCGATCCGCACCTCCCACTACCCCTCGGACCCGTACCTCTACGAACTCGCCGACCGTGAGGGCATCCTCATCGACGACGAGATGGAGGTCGAGACCCACAGCTTCGAGGACTGCCCGGACAACTGCCTGGCCGAGAAGCCCGAGTGGCAGAAGGCGTTCCTGGAGCGCCACCAGGGCATGGTCGAGCGCGACAAGAACCACCCCAGCGTCATCATGTGGGACACCGGCAACGAGGCCGGGCTCGGCAAGGCGCACTACACGATGGCCGAGTGGACGAAGAAGAACGAACCGACCCGGCCGCTGTACCACCAGCCCAACCGGCCCGACGGCGACGCCCCCTTCGCCGACGTCGCGGGCCCCCGCTACCCCACGCCCGCGTCCCTCGAGTCCAAGGCCAAGACCTTCACCAAGCCGATCGTGATGGGCGAATACGCCCACGCGATGGGCAACAGCCTCGGGAATTTCCGGGAGTTCTGGGAGGTCATGCGGAAATATCCCAGGGCGCAGGGCGGCTTCATCTGGGACTGGGCCGAGCAGAACATCAAGCGCCCTCTGATCACCACCCCCGACTCCTCCGGCAACCGCATCGCCGCCAGCCTCTCCGGCAAGCCGGAGGTCGTCGACGGCCACAGCGGCAAGGCCCTGTACCTGTCCGGCCTGGACGACTTCGTCGAGACCTACCGCGACCCCAAGCTGGACCTGACCGGCACGGCGGTCACCCTCGACGCCCAGGTCAAGCCGGCCGAGCCGTTCACCGGCGACTTCACCATGGTCAGCAAGGGCGACCAGTACGTGCTGCGCATGAAGGACGCCGACACCCTGGAGTTCACGATCACCAGCGAGGCCAAGCCCCGCACGGTGACCGCGGACGTCCCCGAGGGCTGGACCGGCGGCTGGCACCGCGTCACCGGCGTCTACGACGGCGGCGCGCTGCGCCTCTACGTGGACGGCAAGCAGCTCGCCGAGACCGCGTGGAGCGGCCGGATCGACTACACCGGCTACGACCTCGGCGTCGGCCGCAACGCCGACACCATGGAGGACGGCTACCCCGGACGCACCGCCAAGGGCACCATCGACCAGGTCCGCGTCTACGGCACCGCGCTCGGCGCGGCCCGGCTCGCCGCCGGTGCCGACCCCAAGCGGGACGCCCTGATCGCCCTGGACTTCGACGACTTCCAGCGCAAGGGCGACTATCTGTCGTACGGCCTCTACGAATCCGGGGTGGACGGTCTGGTCACCGCCGACCGCAAGCCGGAACCGGAGACCGCCCAGCTCGCCTGGGTGCAGGCGCCGATCCGGATCACCGACGCCGACGCCCGTACCGGCCGGGTCAAGGTCACCAACGAGCGCGTCTTCACCGGCACCTCCGACCTGCGCTTGCGCTGGAAGGTGACCGAGGGCGCCAAGACCGTCGCGAGCGGAACCCGCGCGCTCGACGTCGGGCCCGACGCGAGCGAAGACGTCCAGCTGCCCGCTCCGCCACCGAACCCCGGCGGCTACGAGCGCTACCTCACTGTCCAGGCGGTGACCGCCCACGATGCCAACTGGGCGAAGGCCGGACACGTGGTCTCCTTCGGCCAGTTCGAGGTCGGCGGGACGAAGGTCCCCGAGCCGGAGCAGGCGCGTACGAGCGACGGCAAGGCCACCGTCGCCGACAAGGACGACACGGTCGAGGTCACCGGACCGGACTTCCGCTACACCTTCGACAAGAAGAAGGGCACCCTCACCTCGATGCGCGCGGGCGGCCGCGAGCTGCTCACGTCCGGCCCCGAACTCGACGCCTGGCGCGCCCCGATCAGCAACGAGCGCTCCGACTGGGGCACGGCGGAGGGCAAGCAGTGGCGCTCCCTCGGCCTCGACCGGCTGCGCGCCACCGTCACGGGCACGGACGTGACCCCGGGCGACGACGGCACGGTCAGCGTCGGCTTCACGACCACGGTCGCGCCGCCCGAGGCGACCAACGCGTCCTTCGACCAGACCATGACCTACCGCGTCGATGGCTCGGGCAAGATGCGCGTCCAGCACAAGGTGGAGGCGCGCGGCGAGTTCCGCAAGCTGTCGTACCTGCCGCGGGTGGGCATGAAGCTGAAGGTGCCGGAGCGGTACGACACGTTCCGGTGGTACGGCCGCGGCCCGGTCGAGAACTACAACGACCGCAAGGACGGCGCGCCCATGGGGGTGTGGTCGTCCACGGTCGAGGACCAGTACGAGGAGTATCTGAAGCCGCAGGACCACGGCAACCACGACGACGTGCGCTGGGCGTCCCTCACCGACGGGAGCGGCGGCCCCGGGCTGCTGGTCTCCGGTGACCTCCAGGCGGGCGCCACCGCGTACGACGACCTCGACCGCGCCGCGTACCCGCATCTCCTCAAGCGCAACGTGGGCTGGAACACCCTGCACGCCGACCACGACGTCACCGGCGTCGGCGACACCCCGAACCCGGTGCGCGACCAGTACCGGGTCAAGGCCGACAAGGCGTACGACTACACCCTCACCCTGCGTCCGGTCAGCAGCACCCCATAAAACAGACCGCCCGTTCCCGGCCCCTCGCACATCGGGGCCGGGAACGGGCGGCTTGGGACTAGATCACCGCTCGCTGTGCGCCGCCTGAATCCGCTGCCAGGACTTCGGCCGCACCGGCGACGCCTTGGCCGCGGCCAGCTCCGCCGCCCGCGCCTGTGCCGCCCCGGGCTTGGACGGGGTGAACAGCCAGGTGTCGAAGAACGCGGAGAGGGGCTTCCCCGAGACCTTCTCGGCGTAGGCCACGAAGTCCTTCACCGAGGCGTTGCCGTAGCGGTGCTCCGTCGTCCACCCCTTCAGGATCGCGAAGAACGCCTTGTCGCCAATGCGGTTCCGAAGGGCCTGGAGGGCCAGCGCGCCCCGGTCGTAGACCGCCTCATGGAACTGGTTGTCCGCACCCGGGTCGCCCGGCTCGACCTTCCAGAACGGGTCGTCGGCCGCGTAGGAGCCGTACGTGTAGTCCGCCAGCTCCTGTGCCGTGCCCTCGCCCTCCTTCTCCGACCACAGCCACTGCGCGTAGCTCGCGAAGCCCTCGTTGATCCAGATGTCGCGCCAGTCCTTCAGCGAGACGCTGTCGCCGAACCACTGGTGCGCCAGCTCGTGCACGACCACCGACACGTTCGCGCCCTTGGCGAACTTCTTCGGGCCGTAGAAGGGCCGGGTCTGGGTCTCCAGGGCGAATCCGGCGGACACGTTCGGCACGTAGCCGCCCACCGCCTCGAAGGGGTACGGGCCGAAGACCGTGGACTCCCAGTCGGCGATCTCGCCCGTCCGCTCGACGCTCGCCCGGGCCGCGCCCGCGTTCTCGCCCAGGTCCTTGCTGTAGGCGTTGACGACGGGCAGCCCGCTCGCGGTGGTGTCCGTCGTGATGTCGAACTTGCCGACCGCGAGCGTGGCCAGATACGTGGCCTGGGGCTTGGCCGAGCGCCAGTTGTAGCGGGTCCAGCCCAGCTGCGAACCGCTCGACGCCAGGACGCCGTTGCTGATGGCCTGCGTACCGTCCGGCACCGCGACCGAGACATCGTAGGTGGCCTTGTCCAGCGGATGGTCGTTGCTCGGGAACCACCACCACGCCGACTCCGGCTCATTGGCCGCGACCCCGCCGTCCGGCGTCCGCTGCCAGCTGGTGAAGCCGCCCGCCTCCACCTTCGACGGGGTACCGCTGTAGCGCACCACGACGGTGAAGGGGCGGCCGGAGTCGAGCGCCGCGGCGGGGGTGATCTCCAGCTCGTGGTCGCCGGTCTTCGTGAACGCCGCCTTCTTCCCGCCCACCAGCACCTCGCGCACATCGAGCGCGAAGTCGAGGTTGAAGCGGGACAGATCCTGCTTGGCGTCGGCGATGATCGTCGCCGTGCCGTCCAGGCGGTCCGTCTTCGGCTGGTACTTCAGCCGCAGGTCGTAGTGGGAGACGTCGTATCCGCCGTTGCCGTACGAGGGGTAGTAGGAGTCCCCGATGCCGGGCGCGCCGGGCGCCGGTTCGGCCGCCGACGCCGGGATCGCCAGCAGCAGGCAGGCCGCGGCCGCGCTCGGGACGATGAGTCTGTGGTGACGCACGAGTCCTCCAACTCGTAGGGGAGAACGATCACGAACGATCACTCGCGACTCTATGTACTCCCCATGCGTACATCCCGTCCATCCGTTATCTGACATGCAATCGACATCCAGCCGCCACACGGGCCCCGCACCGCGCCACACCGTTCGCCCTCTTCTGCACAGGAGTTCACTCGCGCTAACGTCCGGCCCGTGCTGCTACGTAGGCGGAAACCCCGCATCCACTGGGTAAGGCACCTCGTTCCGGCGGTCACCGCACTGGTGGCCGCCACCCTCCTCCCGCTGTCTCCCCTCGGCACCTCACCGGCCCACGCGGCCCCGGTCCGGGAGAGCAGACCCGTCTACTCGTACGACGACGCCATACGCGAATCCGTCTGGGTGGACACCAAGCTCGACGGCGACGCGGACGGCAGGACCGACCGGGTCGCCGTCGACATCGTCCGGCCGCGCGAGCCCGCCCGGCAGGGCCGGAAGATCCCCGTGATCATGGACGCAAGTCCGTACTACTCCTGCTGCGGACGCGGCAACGAGAGTCAGACCAAGACCTATGACGCCGACGGCAAACCGGTCCTGTTCCCGCTCTTCTACGACAACTACTTCGTCCCGCGCGGCTATGCCACCGTCCTCGTCGACCTCGTCGGAACCAACCGCTCCGACGGCTGTGCCGACATCGGCGGCCGCTCCGACATCCAGTCCGCCAAGGCCGTCGTCGACTGGCTGAACGGCCGCGCCACCGGATACAGCGCGGCGGCGGGCGGCAAGCCCGTCAAGGCGTCCTGGAGCAACGGCCGCACCGGCATGATCGGCAAGAGCTACGACGGCACCATCGCCAACGGCGTCGCCGCCACCGGCGTCAAGGGCCTCAAGACCATCGTGCCCATCGGCGCCATCTCCTCCTGGTACGACTACTACTTCGCCAAGGGCGCGGCCCTCTTCGACTCCGGCCCCGACGGGCTGGCCGACACCGTCGGCAGCGACGCCGCGCACGGGCGCTGCGCCGCCGTACAGAAACGTCTCGTCGACGGCGCCCCGCGCACCGGCGACTGGACCGGCCTGTGGAGCGCCCGCGACTACGTGCCCGACGCCCGCAAGGTGCGCGCCAGCGTCTTCGCCGTCCACGGCATGCAGGACCTCAACGTCCGCACCAAGCACCTCGGACAGTGGTGGAACGCGCTCGCCGACGCGGGCGTGGAGCGCAAGATCTGGCTGTCGCAGACCGGACACGTCGACCCGTTCGACTTCCGGCGCGGCCCTTGGGTCAGCACGCTGCACCGCTGGTTCGACCACTACCTCCTCGGCCTCGACAACGGCATCGAGCGCACGCCCATGGCCGACGTCGAACGCGCCCCCGACCAGTGGTCCACCGACCGCGTCTGGCCCCCGTCCGGCACCCGCCAGACCACCCTGCGCCCTGCCCCCGGTACGACCCCCGGGGTGGGCGTCCTCGGCACCGAGCGCGCCGCGCCCGGCGCCACCGCGGCCTTCACCGACGACCCCCGGCTGAGCGAGACCGACTGGGCCGCCGACATCGACCGGCCGACCCCGGCCAAGGCGGGCTTCACCACGCCGCCGCTGACGAAGGACCTGCGGCTGTCCGGCTCCGGCACCGTCACGGTCACCGCCACCCCCTCCACCACCAGCGCCCATCTGACCGCGGCCCTGGTCGACCTCGGCCCCGACACCATCCGCGACTACGGCGCGAACGGCGAAGGCATCGTCACCCTGGAGAACCGCACCTGCTGGGGGAGCAGCACGGCGGGCGACAGCGCCTGCTTCAAGGTGACCGCGGCCGACACCAAGGCGGTCGACTACACCGTCTTCAGCCGCGGCTGGGCCGACCTCGGCCACTACGCCGACCCCCGCAAGGGCCGCCCGCTGACCCCCGGCAAGCCGTACACCCTCACCCTCGACCTGGCCGCCAGCGACCATGTCGTCCCGGCGGGCCACCGGCTGGGCCTGATCATCGCCGGTACGGACGCCGGACTCCTCGAACCGCCCACCACCACACCCCGGTTGACCCTCGACCTTAAGAGCACCGCGGCCCGCCTCCCGCTGACCGGCTCCTTGCGGGCCGACGGCGCCGCGCCCGGGGCGGCCCCGGAGCGGCTGCGCGGCGTCCGCACCCCGAGCGTCGAGTCGCCCCTGCCGCTGCGTTGATCCGTCCCTGACGCACCTGGTGAGGCGCCCGCACCCGGGCGCCTCACCCGCACCGTTCCCGTAACCCCACCGGAGGTCCGCACCGTGTTCTCACCCGCGCCCCTCATCCGCACCGCCGCCGCCTGCGGCGCGCTCGGCGCGCTGCTCACCGGATCGCTGCTGGCCGAGCCCGCACGGGCCGAGCCCGGAGCGCCGCCGCGCACCGGCTTCGAGACCAGCCAGGGCGCGCGCTGGACGACTCAGGAGGAGGAGGCGGACTTCCTCGCGGCCGTCGACCGGGCCAGTGCGCGCGTCGCCGTCGACACCATCGGCACCACCTTGCGGGGACGCCCCCTCAACCTGGTGCGGATCGGCGCCCCCGCGGCGCCCGCCGACGCCGCCCGGGCCGCCCGCGGCAACTCCCTGCTGCTCATCTGCTCCCAGCACGGTGACGAACCGTCAGGCCGCGAGGCCTGCCTGACCACCGTCCGCGACCTCGCCTACGCCAAGGACGCGAAGACCCGCCGCTTCCTGGAGCGTACGAACGTCCTCGTCGTGCCCACCGCCAACCCCGACGGCCGGGCCGCCGACACCCGCGGCAACTCCCAGGGCACCGACATCAACCGCGACCACATCGCGCTCACCACCGCCGAGGCCCGCGCCATGACCCGCGTCATCCGCGACTGGCGGCCGGACACCGTGTACGACCTCCACGAGTACGGCGCCACCGTCCCGTACTACATGAAGGACCTGCTGGCCCTGTGGCCGCGCAACCTCAACACCGCCGCCCCCGTACACCGCGAGTCGCGCACCCTCTCGGAGAGGTACGCGCGCCCGCACGCCGAGGCCGGGGGCTACTCCACCGGCGTCTACGGCATCTGGACCGACCCGGAGACCGGCGAGCCGGTCAAGCAGATCGCGGGCGACGGCCAGGAGCGCATCCTGCGGAACACCGCCGGGGTCAAGAACAGCGTCGGGCAGCTCGTCGAGACCCGCGTCGATCCGCTCACCGACGCCGAGAAGGCCGACCCCGCCGTCAACAACAAGCGCCGGGTCGGCTCCCAACTCGCCGCCCTGGGCGGTGCTTTCGACTTCGTGCGCGACCGGCGTGCCCGGATAGAGGCCGCGACGACGGCGGCCCGGCTGTCCGGCTACGCGGACCGGGGGCCGGTGTACCTCGGCGGCGCCGACAACGACCCGGCCGAGGACGGCGCCGTCCTTCAGGACCCGCCCTGCGGCTACCGGCTGGACGCCGCGCAGTACGCCGACGTACGGGATGAGCTGGGCCTTCACGGGATACGCACGAAGGCACTCCGGGGCGCCGGACACGATGTCCTCGTACCGCTGCGACAGCCGCTGCGGGCCCTCGTCCCGCTGCTGCTGGACGACCGCGCCGCCTACCACCTCACCGCAGGTCAGCCCGTGAACACGTGCTGACACGGGGGGCGTTGCGCTGACATACGTATCCGTCTATTGGGTAGCCGCAACTTCGTCTCATTAAACCCAAGTGAAAGGTTCATGCGTGACGGAGACACAGAAGGACACGGGGGACGTGAGAAATGACCCTCCGGTCACGGCAGACCTTCCCGGCAGTCCCGACCCGACTCCGGCTCCCCAGACCGACCGCGTGGTGTTCGGCGTATCCGCCGGGCTCACCCTCGCGTTCGTGATCTGGGGAGCCCTGTTCACCGACACTCTGGAGAGTGTCTCGGACAGCATGCTGTCCGGACTGATCCACAACGGTGGCTGGGCGTTCATCCTCGCCGCCACCGGCTTTGTGATCTTCGCGCTGTGGCTGGCGATGAGCCGCTACGGCAAGATCACGCTCGGGGAGGAAGGCGAGGAACCCGAGTTCAAGACCGTCTCATGGGTCGCGATGATGTTCAGCGCGGGCATGGGCATCGGCCTGATGTTCTACGGGGTGAGTGAGCCGCTGGCGCACTTCATCACCCCGCCGCCCGGGACGGACCCCGGGACTTCGGCCGAGAAGATGCAGATCGCCATGTCCACGACCTTGTTCCACTGGACGCTCCATCCGTGGGCGATCTACGCGGTCGTGGGCCTGGCCATCGCGTACAGCACCTTCCGGCGCGGCCGCCGACAGACCATCAGCGCCGTGTTCACCCCGCTGATCGGCAGCAGGCACGCCAACGGCGCGGCCGGCCGCGTCATCGACATCCTCGCGATCTTCGCGACCCTCTTCGGCTCCGCCGCGTCCCTGGGGCTCGGCGCGCTGCAGATCGGCAGCGGTGTCGAGGTGCTCGGCTGGAAGAGCGACGTCGGAACCGGGCTGCTGGTCACCGTGATCGCGGTGCTGACGGTCGCGTTCATCGCCTCCGCCGTCTCGGGCGTCGCCAAGGGCATCCAGTGGCTGTCCAACATCAACATGGTGCTGGCGCTGTTCCTGGCCGTGTTCGTCTTCGTGGCGGGTCCCACGATCATCATCCTCGATCTGCTCCCGACCTCCATCGGCAGCTACATCGGTGACCTGCCGCAGCTGGTCGGCCGCACCGAGGCGACCGGTGGCCAGACGGTCGCGACCTGGTTGAGCGACTGGACGGTCTTCTACTGGGCCTGGTGGATCTCCTGGACGCCGTTCGTCGGCATGTTCATCGCGCGGATCAGCCGCGGCCGCACCATCCGGCAGTTCGTCGGCGGTGTGATCCTGGTGCCGAGCACGGTCAGCCTGATCTGGTTCGCGATCTTCGGCGGCTCGTCGATGAAGCTCCAGGCCGCGGGCAAACTGAGCAAGGACGCGACTCCGGAGGGCCAGCTGTTCGGCGTGCTGGAGCAGTACCCGGTGGCGAGCATCATGAGCGTCATCGTGATGATCCTCGTCGGTATCTTCTTCGTCTCCGGCGCGGACGCCGCCTCGATCGTGATGGGCACCCTGTCGCAGAAGGGCTCCTTCGAGCCGAGCCGGTTCGTCGTCATCTTCTGGGGCGTGACCACGGGCGCGGTCGCGGCCGTCATGCTGCTGGTCGGCGGCGGCGGTGACGACGCGCTCACCGGGTTGCAGAACCTGACGATCCTGGTGGCCGCACCCTTCACCCTGGTGATGGTCGGCCTGTGTTGGGCCCTGCTGAAGGACCTGCGCCGCGACCCGCTGATCGTGCGGGGCGAGAAGGGCGAGGAGGCGGTCGAGATGGCCGTCATCGCCGGACACGAGAAGTACGACGGCGACTTCGAGCTCCGGATCGGCCCGGCCGCTCCCGCCGAGAACATCGACGGCGCCGCCGGGACGGGCGAGGCCGAACCCCAGGCCGCCGATACGGCCGGCGACCGGGTCTCCGCGAGCGAGACCCGCTGACGCCAGCCGCCGGACGGGGCCCGTCGACACCGCACCCGGTGCGACGAAGCCTTCTCGCCGGACCCCCGCCACCATGGCCCGGGCTCCGGCGAGAGGCGGGCTCTGCCCCGCACTCCGGGCCGTCATGGCCCGTCACCCCTGCGCGCTCCGGTTTCCTCCCGTTATAGGCGCGTCGCGATGATGCTGCCCCGATCTGGGAATACTTGGGGCATGACCTCCGAGTACGCGACCTTCGGGCTGGCCCCGGCCATGCGCGCCGGCGGCGTCCTGTCCCACGGCGCGTACCAAATACACCGCGATTTCCTGGACTTCGTGGTGGACGGCAGACCGCTCCTGCCGCGCCTCGCCGACCTCGACGCAGTCTCCCCGCTCGCCTCCGACCTCGGCCCCACCGTCTTCGCCGAGCAGGTCCGCGGACTCCTGCTGGAGACCGGTCCGCCGCTCGACGGCGGACGGTACGTCATCTACGGCTGCCCCGAATGCGAAGGGCTGGCCTGCGGCGCGGTCACCGCCGTCATCGAACGGGACGGGCCCGCCATCATCTGGCGGGACTTCCGCTGGCAGACCGACCGTCCCCCCGGCCCCGGAGCCGACGGCTACCACGGCATCGGCCCCTACCGCTTCCACGGCGACCAGTACCGCGCCGAACTGGGACGGCTGCTGCTCACCGCCGACGCCCACGATCTGGCCGCCCACCGCCGCGTCCTCCTCGTCGGCCGCCGCGCGGCCCTCCTCGCCAAGCTCGCCGCCGCGCTGCGGCGCACCGGCGTCGGCGCCGAGATCACCCTCGACGCGGTGGGTGCCCACGTCGCTGAACTCCGCCGCTACGGTGTGGTGTTCTTCGGCGGGACGATCCGTCAGGACGAGCGCGACGCCGTACGGGACGCCTTCGCGAAGGCCCGCTCCGACGCCGTCTTCCTCACCGGCCTCGCCCCCATCGTCCCCCTGCTGGTCGCCCAGGTCGCCCAGGCGCTGGACCGCACCCCACAGGACCACCGCCGCCTCGTCCGCCTCGCCGCGCGGAACGGCGAAGCGCTCGTCGAGGTCGCCGCCGAGTGCCGGGTCCGCCTCGCCGCCCACCGCCTGGACCGCCTCTCCCGCCCCCACACCCAAGCCCTCTTCGACGCCCCCCTGCCCCCGGGCCTCCACCGCCTGGCCCTCCCCCCGAAAGCGGTCCGCGGCGAAACCTACCTGGAGGCCCGCACCACGGAAGCGGTCCTGACGGCCCCGATAACGCCGTAGGGCTGCGCCGCCGTGGGGGTGCGGTTTCGGTGGGTGGTGGGTGCGGGCGCCGGTGCCTCCGGGGCAGGGCGGGGTGGGGGAAGTGCCGGGACCGCTGCCCCGGGCGGCGGTTAGGATCTACTGCCTGATGACTGCCACTCTCGTCGCCAAGGACCTGGCCGCCGGACACGGTGACCGCCCCCTCTTCTCCGGGCTCGACCTCGTCGTCGCCCCGGGCGAGGTCATCGGCCTCGTCGGGGTCAACGGAGCGGGGAAGTCGACCCTGCTGCGGCTGCTCGCCGGGCTCACCGACCCCGAGCAGGGCGCCATCCGCATCAGCCCGCCGCATGCCACGGTGGGCCACCTCCCGCAGGAGCCCGAGCGGCGGGCGGGGGAGACCGTACGGGCGTTCCTGGCCCGCCGTACCGGGGTGGCCGTCGCCCAGGCCGACCTCGACGCGACCACCCAGGCGCTCGCGGACGGCACCCCCGGCGCGGACGACGCGTACGCCGTCGCCCTGGAGCGCTGGCTCTCGCTCGGCGCCGCCGACCTCGACGAACGCGCCGACGAGGTCGCCGCCTCGCTCGGGCTCGACATCTCGCTCGACCGCCCCATGACGGCCCTCTCCGGCGGCCAGGCGGCCCGCGCCGGGCTGGCCTCGCTGCTGCTCAGCCGGTATGACGTCTTCCTGCTCGACGAGCCGACGAACGACCTCGACCTCGACGGGCTCCAGCGCCTCGAAACGTTCGTCGGCGGGCTGCGCGCCGGTACGGTGCTCGTCAGCCACGACCGCGAGTTCCTGGCCCGTACCGTCGACAAGGTCCTCGAACTCGACCTGGCCCAGCAGCAGGTGAACCTCTTCGGCGGCGGCTACACCGCCTACCTGGAGGAGCGGGAGACCGCCCGACGGCACGCCCGCGAACGCTACGAGGAGTACGCGGACACCAGGTCCGGCCTGGAGTCCCGGGCCCGTACCCAGCGGGCCTGGATGGAGAAGGGCGTCAAGAACGCCCGCCGCAAGGCCCCCGACGGCGACAAGATCGCCCGGAACGCCCGCGTCGAGTCCACCGAGAAGCAGGCCGCCAAGGCGCGCCAGACCGATCGGCTGATCGAGCGGATGGACGTGGTCGAGGAGCCGCGCAAGGAGTGGGAACTGCGGATGGAGATCGCCGCGGCACCGCGCTCCGGCGCGGTCGTGGCGACCCTGCGCGGGGCCGAGGTGCGGCGCGGCGACTTCCACTTCGGCCCGGTCGACCTGCAGATCGACTGGGCCGACCGGATCGCGGTGACCGGTGCGAACGGCTCCGGCAAGTCCACCTTGCTGGCGGCCCTCCTGGGCCGCCTCCCTCTGGACGAGGGCTATGCGTCCCTCGGTCCCGGGGTGGTGGTGGGCGAGGTCGACCAGGCCCGCGCGTTGTTCTTCGGCAGCGAGGCCCTGCTGGACGCCTTCGGCGCGGCCGCGCCGGAGCTGGTGCCCGCGGACGTACGGACGCTGCTGGCCAAGTTCGGCCTCAAGGCCGCCCATGTGCTGCGCCCGGCCTCCACTCTGTCCCCGGGGGAGCGGACCCGCGCGGCGCTGGCCCTGCTCCAGGCCCGGGGCGTCAACCTGCTGGTGCTGGACGAGCCCACCAACCACCTGGACCTGCCCGCGATCGAGCAACTGGAGTCGGCCCTCGCCTCCTACGAGGGCACGCTGCTCCTGGTGACCCACGACCGCCGCATGCTGGAGGCAGTGCACACCACCCGCCGCTTCGAGGTAGCCGAGGGCCGAGTAACCGAGTCCTGACCCCGCGCTGCCCCTACCCGAAGCCCCCTCAGCCCAGGCGGTGGCCCACCCCCCAGCCCGTCCGGCGATTGAGGACCGGGGTCCAGGGGCGGAGCCCCGGTTTCGGGAAGGGGCGGGGTGGGGGAAAACCCACCCCGCCCGGTGAGGGCTACCGCTTCTTGTTGGGGTCCACCAGCCCGGCCCGCCGCAGCGCGTCCGCCATCGCGCCGTTGGCGGGCGCGGCCTCACGCCCGCCGCCCCCACGCTGGCCGCCCCGTGAGCCGCCGCCACCGGCGCCGCCGCCACCACGGCCTCCGCCGCCCTGCCGCTGCTTGGGGGCGGAACGGCGGGCGCCGCCACCCTGCTCGGCGCGGCCGCCGCCACCGGCAGCGGCCTCGTCGTCCAGCCGCAGCGTCAGCGAGATCCGCTTGCGCGGAATGTCCACGTCGAGGACCTTCACCCGCACGATGTCGCCCGGCTTCACCACATCCCGCGGGTCCTTGACGAACGTCTTGGACATCGCGGAGACGTGCACCAGCCCGTCCTGGTGCACCCCGACATCCACGAACGCCCCGAACGCGGCCACGTTCGTGACGACCCCCTCCAGGATCATCCCGGAGGCCAGGTCGCCGATCTTCTCGACGCCGTCCTTGAAGGTGGCGGTCTTGAAGGCGGGACGCGGGTCACGGCCCGGCTTCTCCAGCTCCTTCAGGATGTCGGTGACGGTCGGCAGACCGAAGGCGTCGTCCACGAAGTCGTCCGGCCGCAGGCCGCGCAGCGTGGCCGTGTTGCCCATGAGCGTGGCCACGTCACCGCCCGCGGAGGCGACCATCCGGCGCACCACCGGGTACGCCTCGGGGTGCACGCTGGAGCCGTCCAGCGGGTCGTCGCCGCCGAGGATGCGGAGGAAGCCCGCGCACTGCTCGTACGCCTTGGGGCCGAGCCGGGCCACGTCCTTGAGGGTCTTGCGGCTGCGGAAGGGCCCGTTGGTGTCGCGGTGGGCGACGATGTTCTCCGCGAGCCCGGCTCCGATGCCCGAGACCCGGCTGAGGAGCGGCGCGGAGGCGGTGTTGACGTCCACCCCGACACCGTTCACACAGTCCTCGACGACCGCGTCGAGCGAGCGCGACAGCTTCACCTCGGACAGATCGTGCTGGTACTGACCGACCCCGATCGACTTCGGGTCGATCTTGACCAGCTCGGCCAGCGGGTCCTGGAGCCGCCGCGCGATCGACACCGCACCGCGCAGCGAGACGTCGAGGTCGGGCAGCTCCTGGGAGGCGAAGGCGGAGGCGGAGTACACCGAGGCGCCCGCCTCGGAGACCATCACCTTGGTCAGCTTCAGCTCCGGGTGCTTGCCGCACAGGTCGCCCGCGAGCTTGTCGGTCTCCCGGGACGCCGTGCCGTTGCCGATGGCGATCAGGTCGACGTCGTGCTCGCGGGCCAGCTTGGCGAGCCGGTCCAGCGACACGTCCCACTGGTTGCGCGGAACGTGCGGATAGATCGTGTCGGTCGCGGCCACCTTGCCGGTCGCGTCGACGACGGCCACCTTCACGCCGGTACGGAAGCCGGGGTCGAGACCCATCGTGGCGCGCGTGCCCGCCGGGGCGGCGAGCAGCAGATCGCGCAGGTTGGCGGCGAAGACCCGCACCGCCTCGTCCTCGGCGGCCTGCCGCAGCCGCAGCCGCAGATCGATGCCGAGGTGGACCAGGACCCGGGTGCGCCAGGCCCACCGCACGGTGTCGGCCAGCCACTTGTCGCCCGGGCGGCCGCGGTCGGCGATGTCGAAGCGGTGCGCGATGGACCGCTCGTACGAGGTGGGGCCGGGGTCCGCGGACGGCTCCTCCGGCTCCAGGGTGAGGTCCAGGACCTCTTCCTTCTCACCGCGGAACATCGCCAGCACCCGGTGCGAGGGCAGCTCGGTGAAGGGCTCGGCGAAGTCGAAGTAGTCGGCGAACTTGGCGCCCGCCTCCTCCTTGCCGTCCCGCACCTTCGTGGCGGCCCGGCCGCGCGACCACATGCGCTCGCGCAGCTCACCGATGAGGTCGGCGTCCTCCCCGAACCGCTCGGTGAGGATCGCCCGCGCGCCCTCCAGCGCGGCGGCCGGGTCCGCGACGCCCTTCTCGGCGTCCACGAACGCGGCGGCCGCCGCCGCCGGCTCCACAGCCGGGTCGCCGAGCAGCCCTTCGGCGAGCGGTTCGAGACCGGCCTCGCGGGCGATCTGGGCCTTCGTACGGCGCTTCGGCTTGTAGGGGAGGTAGATGTCCTCCAGCCGGGCCTTGGAGTCGGCGGCGAGGATCTGCGCCTCCAGCGCCTCGTCCAGCTTCCCCTGCGACCTCACCGATTCGAGGATCGCGGTGCGCCGCTCCTCCAGCTCGCGCAGATAGCGCAGCCGCTCCTCCAGGGAGCGCAGCTGCGCGTCGTCGAGCATTTCCGTCGCTTCCTTGCGGTAGCGCGCGATGAACGGCACGGTAGAGCCGCCGTCGAGCAGCTCGACGGCGGCCCTGACCTGCCGTTCCCGTACGCCGAGTTCTTCGGCGATCCTGCCTTCGATGGACGTCGTCACGATCACGCTCCGCTTTCGGTCTGCACTGCATCTGCATTGTGGCAGGTGGCACTGACGAAGCGGTCACGGACGACGTGTTCGGCGGTGTCGGACGGCCCGCCGGGCGGCCCGGAAGGGGCGTACGGGGCTCAGGTGTGCCTGCGGCGGCGTGCGCCGCCCGCCGTGTCGGCGGCCCCGCCGAACAGCCGGGCCACGGCACGGAACGGAAGCGTGACCACCGTGGCGATCGCGGAACCGATGGCGCGGAGCACATCAGCGACAGCGCGCAACATTTCAGACCTCCCATTCGGGTCGGGAGCGGTTCGGCAGCCGCCGCCGGGCGCCGCACATACGCGGAGCACGGGCACTCGCCGGCGTGCGCGGCGCGCGGTTGGGCGCCCGGAGAAAGGGCGGCCGATCACTCATCAATCGGGTATCCCGCCTCGCTCCGAGCAAACCCGCCCCGGCCCCGCTCCCGGCCCCGGGCCGAGCGTCAGCCCTTGCCCAGGAGGTCCGCCGGGAAGGCGCCCGCCGCCATGGCCTGGGCGGTGAACGCCCCGGCCAGTTCGGTCAGCCGGGCCACCCCCGCCGCGCCCAGGTGCTCGTACGGGGCGGCGTCCAGGCGGTCCGTCTCGTCCTCCAGGGACTCGCGCTGCTCGGTGCCCGCCCGCGTCAGCTCGCCCGCCTCGTCCAGCAGCCCGCGGGTCCGCAGCCGGTCCCGTCCGGCGGCCAGCTCCTCGGCCGTCCAGCCACGGGTGGCCAGGAGCCACTTCGGGGACATGCCCTTGCCGGTCGCCGCGTGGCTGACCATGGCCTCCACCCCGTCGAGCCCGGCGGCGACGAGGGTCAGCAGATGGGCGTCGCCGCGGTGCTCGCGCAGCAGCGTGGCGGCGTGCCACAGCGCCAGGTGCGGGGCCTCGGGCACGGGGAGGTCGGCGTGCGCGGCGTACAGGGGGCGCGCGGAGCGGGAACACGCCTCGGTGGCGCGCAGCGCCAGCTCGGCCGCCTCGGCCATCTCCTTCGAGGCCACCGCGTCGTCGCCGAGCAGCCGCCGCAGTACGGAGTCGGCCGCCCGCAGCCGGGCCGCCAGGGCGTCCTCGGGGGAGACCACGTCCCAGGCGCGCGGGATGTGGCGGGCCACCAGGTCGTGCTTGAAGTTGTAGAACGTCGCGGTGACGGTCCCCGCGCCCACCCGGCCGAACGCCGCGGCGCGGCCCACGAAGTAGACGGCGCCGCGCTCCTCCAGACCCAGTCCGGCCAGCTCGTTGGCGAAGTCCGGGGCGAAGTAGACGGAGGAGTGCAGCGGATTGACGACGGAGTGGCAGCGCCGTGCGGCGCGCTCGGGAAGTGTGGTCATGGGCCGCACGCTACCGGCTGGTAGGTAAAGCTGACAGCCGGACCCGGGAAGGCGCGGGCGCGGTGGCCGGCGCCGTCGGCTCAGGAGACCGGCGGGGTCCATCCGAAGCGCGGCGCCCGGCGCTCCAGGAAGGCGGCGATGCCCTCCCCGGCCTCCTCACCCGCCCGCGCCTGCTCCTGCCAGTACGCGACGCGGTCCGCCCCGGCGGGCCCGGCGGCGAACTCCTTGGCCGCCGCCTGGGTGAGCTGCGACCGGGACACCAGCACCCGCGTGAACTCCGCGACCCGCTTGTCCAGCCCGCCGTCCGGCAGCACCTCGTCGACCAGCCCGGTGCGCAGCGCCCGCGCGGTGTCGATCAGCTCGCCCGAGAACAGCAGATACTTGGCGGAGGCCGGTCCGATCAGCTCCACCAGCCGCCGGGTGGAGCCGGGCGAGTAGACGATGCCGAGCTTGGCCGGGGTGATCCCGAAGAGCGCGTCCTCGTCCGCGAACCGCAGATCGCAGGCGGCCGCCAACTGGCAGCCGCCGCCCACGCAGTAGCCGCGCACCGAGGCCAACGTCGGTTTGGGGAAGGCCGCGAGGGCCTCCTCGGCGGGCAGCGCGAGGCCCGTCGTCTCCTCGTACGTCGCGCTCAGCGAGCCGATGTCGGCGCCCGCGCAGAAGGTGTCCCCGTGGCCGGTGAGCACGAGCGCCCGTACGGCGGGGTCGGCGGCGAGCCGGTCGAGCAGCGGGGGCAGCGCGCGCCACATGGCGGGGGTCATCGCGTTGCGCTTGGCGGGATTGCGGATGACGACGGTCGCTATGCCGTCCGTGACGTCGTGCCGCAGGCAGGGCTCCATGCGGCGGATCGTATGGCCTGAGGTCAAGTCATAGGTACCAGGGTCGGAATTCAGACGGGCAGGAACAGTCGAGCGAGTGACCCTGGCATACGCCAACGAACAAAAGCGGTCGATAAGTGTGAAGTTGTGGCCACTCCGCCGGTCCGTACCAGACCTTTCCCAACACTCGACGTGAGAGGTCGAGCCGTGGCGATGGGTGGGTGTCGGGCATGGAGATCGTCGGGAGAGTCCCCTCCGAATCGGGGCACGCCCCGCCGCGCGGACCGGCGGCCGGTGCTGGGCAGGGGGTCGGTGCTGGGCAGGGGGCGGGTGCTGGACCGGGCGTCGGCGAGGGGGTGTGGCGGTTCACCGCTCCGGCCCTTGAGACGTCCGTACCGCAGGCCCGGCACGCGGTGCGCGATCTGCTGGCCCATCAGGGGGTGTCCGGGCAGGGCGATCTGGTGCCGAATCTACTGCTGATCGTCTCCGAGCTGGTCACCAACGCGGTGCGGCACGCGGCGCTGCTCACCCCGCAGATCGCCGTCGAGGTGTCGATCGGCCGGGGCTGGGTGCGGGTCGCCGTCGAGGACAACCATCCGTACCGGCCCCGGCCCCTGGAGCTGGAGGCGGATCAGGGGCGGACCGGTGGCCGCGGACTGCTGCTGGTGCGGGCGATCGCGGAGGAGTCCGGCGGGAAGTACGACGTCGATCACACGGCGAGCGGCGGCAAGGCGGTCTGGGCGGCTCTGCCACTGGCCGCAGCCCCGGGCCCCGGTCCCGCGCCCGGCCCCGCCCCCGGGGCCCCGCTCACCAGCCTGCGGCCGCCCCGGTCAGCTCCCGGATCGCCGGGCGGGCCGCGTCCAGCACGGTCATGAACCAGGCCGAGAACGGGCCCTCCGCGTGCAGCTTCGCCAGCTGGTCCGGGGTGACGAAGGCGGTCTCGCCGATCTCCTGCGGATCGGGCCGCGGCGTCTCCTTCAGCAGCCCGACGAACAGGTGGTTGTACTCCTGCTCGACCAGACCCGAGGCCGGGTCCGGGTGGTTGTAGCGGACTGTGCCCGCCTCACCGAGCAGCGCGGGCGCGACGCCCAGTTCCTCGCCGGTCCGGCGGGCCGCGGCCACGAAGGGCGGCTCACCGGGGTACGGGTGGCCGCAGCAGGTGTTCGACCACACGCCGGGGGAGTGGTACTTGCCCAGGGCGCGGCGCTGGAGCAGCAGCCGCCCCTGCTCGTCGAAGAGGAAGACGGAGAACGCCCGGTGCAGTTGCCCGGGCGCCAGATGCGCCGCCAGCTTCTCAGCGGTGCCGATCGTGGTGCCGTCCTCATCGACCAGTTCGAGCATGATCGACTCCGTCGAGCCGTCCGGCGCGGGGGACGCGGCGGTCTCGGCGGAAGGGCCGCTGGCGGGTGTGATCGGCATGACCGTCCTCATAGTTGCGACTTTGGCCCCCAAGTCTGCCGCACCCATGCACGTGTCACTGGCACAGCCGGGCTTCGTGATCAGCATGTCCACCCGGTTCCAGCTGAAACGTGCAGTGTGGGACGTCGAAATGCTCCCCCAGACACCCCTGGAGATCGTGCAGCAGCCGCTCATGGCCCACCGCGTCGAGCACCGGCCGCCCGACCACCACATGCGCGGAGAGCACCGGCATCCCGGAGGTGATCGTCCATACGTGAAGATCGTGCAATCCCTCCACACCGGGCAGTGCGAGGATATGGGCGCGTACCGCGTCCATGTCGACATCCCGCGGTGCCGCCTCCAGGAGGACGTTCAGCGTCTCCCGCAGCAGGGTGTACGTACGCGGCACGATCATGAGCGCGATCCCGAGCGAGGCGATCGGATCGGCCGCCTGCCACCCCGTGACCAGGATGATCCCGGCCGACACCAGCACCGCGACCGACCCCAGGGCGTCCGCCAGCACCTCCAGGAACGCGCCCCGCACGTTCAGGCTCTCCCGCTGCCCGCCCCGCAGCAGGGCCAGCGACACCAGGTTCGCGGCCAGCCCGACCGCCCCGAAGACGATCACCAGGCGGCCCTGGGTGGCGGCGGGGTGGAGGAAGCGCAGCACCGCCTCACAGAGGATGTAGCCGCCGACCCCGAACAGCAGCAGACAGTTCGCCAGCGCCGCCAGGATCTCGGCGCGCGCGTATCCATAGGTACGCCGCGGGCTGGGCGGGCGCCCCGCGAAGTGGATCGCCAGCAGCGACATGGCCAGCCCGAGCGCGTCCGTCGCCATGTGCCCGGCGTCCGCCAGCAGCGCGAGCGAATCGGCGAGCAGTCCGCCGACGATCTCCACGACCATCACGGTGACGGTGATGACGAGCGCGATCCGCAGCCGCCACCGATGCCCGGCGCCCGCGGTGCGGTGGTCATGACCTGCGCCCATGTCGGTACGGCCCTCCTGCCCGGCGCGGTCCCCGTCCCCAGTGAACTACGCGGGGACCGCACCCCGGGCGGGCCGTACCGCCGACCGGCCGCAGCCTTCTACCCGCGGCCTACCCGCGGCCTACTCGCGGCGCGCCTCGGGGTGGTGGTGGCACCAGCCCTCCCAGGCCGACTCCACCATCGCGCGCACCCCGTGCCGGGCGCTCCAGCCCAGCTCCTTGGTGATCACCTCGGTCGATCCGACGACCCGGGCCGGGTCGCCCGCGCGGCGGGGCCCGACGGCGGGGACGGCCTCGGGGCGGCCGGTGACCTCGGCGATCAGGTCGGCCATCTCGCGCACCGAGACGCCCTGACCGGTGCCGATGTTCACCGTCAGATCGCCCGCGCCCGGCCGCGCGGCCAGCCGCCGGGCCACGGCGAGATGGGCGGAGGCCAGGTCCTCCACGTGGATGTAGTCGCGGATGCAGGTGCCGTCCGGGGTCGGATAGTCGTCACCGAAGATCCTCGGGGCCTCCCCATGTGTGATCCGCTCGAACATCATCGGGATGATGTTGAACACCCCGGTGTCGGCCAGCTCGGGACGCGTGGCACCCGCCACATTGAAGTAGCGCAGACAGGCCGTCGAGATCGAATGCGCCGCTCCCGCGGCCCTGACCAGCCACTCTCCGGCGAGCTTGGTCTCTCCGTACGGGTTTATCGGCACGCACGGGGTGTCCTCGGTGACCAGTTCCACATCCGGCATGCCGTAGACGGCGGCGGAGGAGGAGAAGAGGAAGCTGTCGATCCCGGCGGCGGCCACGGCCTCCAGCAGCACCGTGAGGCCGTGCACATTCTCCCGGTAGTACCGCAGCGGCTGCTCGACGGACTCCCCGACCTGCTTCTTCGCCGCCAGATGCACCACACCGGTGATGTCCAGCTCGGCGAACGTACGGTCCAGCAGCTCGCGGTCCAGCGTGGAGCCGCGCATGAGCGGAACGTCCTCGGGCAGCCGCGCGGGGATTCCGCTGGAGAGGTCGTCGAGTACGGCCACCCGCTCGCCTGCCCGGGTCATCGCCCGCACGACATGCGACCCGATATATCCGGCACCACCTGTGATCAGCCACGTCATGACGGCACCCTATCCACAGGTCAGGGCGGCGCCCGTTTGTCGAGGGGACACGCCATCCACCATGATGATCGGCGGCGCGCGGAAGCGGTCGTTCCCCCGATCGTGTGGTGAATGCGCGGTGAACGGCTGCTTCCATCCATCCGATAGCCTCTGCCGACATGCCGCCCGCCCCATCCGGGACCGGGATGCGCGATGCCCGCTGTTTGCAAGGGCTCCAGGCCTGTGCCAGAGCGGCGCGGCCACCATGTCAGCTGCCAAGGAGTGAGTTCGTCTGTCGACCGCGATCCTCACCGGTACCCCGGTCGCCGGCTCGTCTCTCCAGGACGACCTGCGGTCGCTGGGTTTCGACGTGCGCACGGCGATCGACGCGGCCGGGGTGGCGTCGGAGCTGGCCGCCGTCTCCCCGCGTGAGCGGGTGGCCCTCGTCGATCCCCGTTTCGTCGGCCACACCCACGCCCTCCGCCTGGCGCTGACCGACCCCCGCTTCCCCGCGGCCGCCGTGTCCGGCGCGCTGACGGCGCAGCCCGAGGCACGGGCGGCCCTGGCCCGCGCGGTGACGGCCGCCGCGGCGGCCCCCGGCGCCGCCGAGCGCGCCCAGGTGCCCGCGGGCGCCGCAGCGACCGGCGGGGACGCCGGGCCGAGCGCGGACGCCGGAGCGGTGGCGACGGTCGGCAGCGCCGAGGAGGTGACGGGCGCGGCGGACGCGGCGGATGTGGCGGAAGCCCGTACGCCCTCCCTCGTGGACGACATCGCCGCCGCCCTCGACGCCGAAGGCGTCCCCCCGCACCGGCCCGAGCTGGGCGTGCTGATCGCCACCGTGCCCGCGGACGCGGAGCGGCGGGCGGCGGCGCTGGCCGAGACCGCCGCCGTGGACGAGGAGAAGGTGCGGCTGCGCTCCGCCGTGAAGGGGCGGGACGGCTTCTTCACGACCTTCTGCATCAGCCCCTACTCCCGCTACATCGCCCGCTGGTGCGCCCGCCGCGGACTGACGCCCAATCAGGTCACCACCGCCTCCCTGCTCACCGCCCTCATCGCGGCAGGCTGCGCCGCCACCGGCACCCGGCCCGGGTTCGTCGCGGCCGGGCTGCTGCTGATCGCCTCGTTCGTCCTCGACTGCACCGACGGCCAGCTGGCCCGCTACTCGCTGCAGTACTCCACCCTCGGCGCCTGGCTGGACGCGACGTTCGACCGGGCCAAGGAGTACGCGTACTACGCGGGCCTCGCCCTCGGCGCGGCCAACGCCGGTGGTGGCGGCGGTGATGACGTGTGGGCGCTCGCGCTGGGCGCGATGGTGCTCCAGAGCTGCCGTCACGTCGTGGACTTCTCGTTCAACGAGGCCAACCACGACGCCACCGGCAACAGCAGCCCCACCGCCGCCCTCTCCGACCGCCTCAACAGCGTCGGCTGGACGGTCTGGGTGCGGCGCATGATCGTGCTGCCGATCGGTGAGCGCTGGGCGATGATCGCCGTGCTGACCGCGCTCACCACGCCCCGCGTCACCTTCTACGTCCTGATCGTCGGCTGTGCGCTGGCCGCCTGCTACACCACCGCGGGCCGGGTGCTGCGCTCGCTCACCCGCAAGGCGCGGCGCACCGACCGGGCCGCGCAGGCCCTCGCCGACCTCGCCGACTCGGGCCCGCTCGCCGAGCTGGTCGCCAAGGCGGCCGCCCACAAACCGTCGGCGTATCTGGCCCCCGTCACGGCCGCCCTCGGCACCGCGCTCCTGGTCGCCGGTGCCGCCGCGCCGCCCGCCGGGTCATGGCTCGCCGTCGCGGCCGCCGCGCTGTACGCCGTCCTCGCGGGCTGCGCGGTCGCCGCACAGCTGAAGGGCCCGCTCGACTGGCTGGTGCCGCCCCTCTTCCGGGCCGCGGAGTACGGGACCGTCCTCATCCTCGCGGCGCGGTCGCAGGTGAACGGAGCGTTGCCCGCTGCTTTCGGGCTGGTGGCGGCCGTCGCCTACCATCACTACGACACGGTGTACCGCATCCGCGGCGGCACCGGGGCGCCCCCGCACTGGCTGGTGCGGGCGATCGGCGGGCACGAGGGGCGGATCGTGGTGGTCACGGCCATCGCCGCGCTGTCGCTCGGCCGGGGCCAGGGCGGCCCGAACCAAGGTTTCACCATCGCGCTGACCGCGCTCGCCGTGGTCATCGCGCTGACGGTGCTCATCGAGAGCATCCGCTTCTGGGTGTCCTCCGGAGCACCCGCTGTCCACGACGAAACAGGAGAACCCGCATGATCGGCCTCGTGCTGGCGGCCGGCGCCGGACGGCGTCTTCGCCCCTACACCGACACCCTCCCCAAGGCCCTGGTGCCGGTCGACGGTGAGACCACCGTCCTCGACCTGACCCTCGGCAACTTCGCGGAGATCGGCCTGACCGAGGTCGCGATCGTGGTCGGCTACCGCAAGGAGGCCGTGTACGAGCGCAAGGAGGCCCTGGAGCAGAAGTACGGCCTCAAGCTCACCCTGATCGACAACGACAAGGCCGAGGAGTGGAACAACGCCTACTCCCTGTGGTGCGCCCGTGACGCGATCAAGCACACCGTGATCCTCGCCAACGGCGACACCGTGCACCCGGTCTCCGTCGAGAAGACCCTGCTCGCCGCGCAGGGCAACGGCCAGAAGATCATCCTCGCCCTCGACACGGTGAAGCAGCTCGCCGACGAGGAGATGAAGGTCGTCGCCGACCCGGCCAAGGGCGTCCAGAAGATCACCAAGCTGATGGACCCGGCCGAGGCCACCGGTGAGTACATCGGCGTCACCCTCATCGAGGGCGACGCCGCGGCCGACCTCGCCGACGCGCTGAAGACCACCTTCGAGCGCGACCCCGACCTCTACTACGAGGACGGCTACCAGGAGCTGGTCAACCGCGGCTTCAAGATCGACGTGGCCCCGATCGGTGACATCAAGTGGGTCGAGATCGACAACCATGACGACCTGGCGAAGGGCCGTGACATCGCGTGCCAGTACTGACGAGGCTCATCCCCTCGCCGCTCGTCGTCGACATCCGCGCGGGCGCCCTGGACGACCTGGCGGACGTCCTGGCCGACCAGCGGATCTCCTCCTCCGGCAAGCTCGCCGTCGCGATCAGCGGCGGCTCCGGGGCCGTGCTGCGCGAGCGGCTGGCCCCGGCGCTGCCGGGCGCGAGCTGGTACGAGGTGGGCGGCGGCACCCTCGATGACGCGATCAAGCTCGCCGACCGGATGAAGTCCGGGCACTACGACGCGGTCGTGGGGCTCGGCGGCGGCAAGATCATCGACTGTGCGAAGTTCGCCGCGGCGCGCATCGGCCTCCCGCTGGTCGCCGTCGCCACGAACCTCTCGCACGACGGTCTGTGCTCACCGGTCGCGACCCTCGACAACGACGCGGGCCGCGGCTCGTACGGCGTGCCGAACCCGATCGCCGTGGTCATCGACCTCGATGTGATCCGCGAGGCTCCGGTCCGGTTCGTCCGCTCCGGCATCGGCGACGCGCTCTCCAACATCTCCGCGGTCCGGGACTGGGAGCTGTCCCACCGCGAGACCGGCGAGCAGATCGACGGACTCGCCGCCGCCATGGCACGCCAGGCGGGCGAGGCCGTGCTGCGCCACCCCGGAGGCGTCGGCGACGACAGCTTCCTCCAGGTGCTGGCCGAGGGCCTGGTCCTCACCGGCATCTCGATGTCGGTCGCGGGCGACTCCCGCCCGGCGTCCGGCGCCTGCCACGAGATCAACCACGCCTTCGACCTCATGTTCCCCAAGCGCGCGGCGAGCCACGGCGAGCAGTGCGGGCTCGGCGGGGCGTTCGCGATGTACCTGCGCGGGGAGCACGAGCAGTCGGCGTTCATGGCCGAAGTGCTGCACCGGCACGGTCTTCCGGTGCTGCCCGAGGAGATCGGCTTCACCGTGGACGAGTTCGTCCAGGTCGTGGAGTTCGCGCCGAAGACCCGCCCCGGGCGCTACACGATCCTCGAGCACCTCGACCTCTCATCCGACGCGATCAGGGACGCTTACGCCGACTATGCCAAAGCAGTCAGTCAAGCCATCAGTGGCTGAACTCCGTCCGGTCGTTCACCCCGCGGGGGTGAAGGACCGGCGGAGCGGTGAGCACTGGGCCGGGCGCCTGTACATGCGAGAGATCTCGCTGCGCTGCGACCGGCACCTGGTGAACACGCGGGTCACGCCCAACCAGCTGACGTATCTGATGACCGTCTTCGGCGTCCTCGCCGCTCCGGCCCTGCTGGTGCCGGGGATCGCGGGCGCCGTGCTCGGGGTGCTGATGGTCCAGCTCTACCTGCTGCTGGACTGCGTCGACGGCGAGATAGCGCGCTGGAAGAAGCAGTTCTCGCTGGGCGGTGTCTATCTGGACCGGGTCGGCGCCTACCTGTGCGACGCCGCGGTGCTCGTCGGCTTCGGCCTGCGCGCCGCCGATCTGTGGGGCTCCGGGCGGATCGACTGGCTGTGGGCGTTCCTCGGCACCCTCGCAGCCCTCGGTGCCATCCTGATCAAGGCCGAGACCGACCTCGTCGGGGTCGCCCGGCACCAGGGCGGTCTTCCCCCGGTCAAGGAGGCGGCCTCCGAGCCGCGCTCGTCCGGTATGGCGCTGGCCCGCAAGGCGGCCGCGGCGCTGCAGTTCCACCGGCTGATCCTCGGGATCGAGGCGTCGCTGCTCATCCTGGCCCTGGCGGTCGTGGACCAGGTGCGCGGCGACCTCTTCTTCACCCGGCTGGGTGTCGCCGTGCTCGCCGGTATCGCTCTCCTGCAAACCCTGCTTCACCTGGTGTCCATCCTCGCGTCGAGCAGGCTCAAGTGACGGGCGGCACGATGAAGGTCGGAGCGGTTGTCCTCACCATGGGCAACCGCCCCGAGGAGCTGCGCGCGCTGCTCGACTCGGTCGCCAAGCAGGACGGCGACCGCGTCGAGGTGGTCGTCGTGGGCAACGGCTCACCCCTTCCGGCGCTCCCCGAGGACGTACGGACCGTCGAGCTGCCCGAGAACGTGGGCATCCCGGCGGGGCGCAATGTCGGCATCGAGGCGTTCGGACCGGGCGGCCGCGACGTCGACGTCCTGCTGTTCCTGGACGACGACGGGCTGCTGCCGGGCACCGACACGGCCGAGCTGTGCCGCGAGGCGTTCGCCGCCGACCCGGAGCTGGGCATCATCTCCTTCCGTATCGCCGACCCCGATACGGGCGTCACCCAGCGCCGCCACGTACCCCGGCTGCGCGCCGCCGACCCGATGCGGTCCTCGCGGGTCACCACCTTCCTCGGCGGTGCCAACGCGGTCCGCACCGCGGTCTTCGAGCAGGTCGGAGGGTTGCCGGACGACTTCTTCTACGCCCATGAGGAGACCGATCTGGCCTGGCGGGCGCTGGATGCGGGATGGATGATCGACTACCGGTCGGACATGGTGCTGTACCACCCGACCACCGCGCCCAGCCGGCACGCGGTCTACCACCGCATGGTCGCGCGGAACCGGGTCTGGCTGGCCAGGCGAAACCTTCCGGCCCTGCTCGTACCCGTCTATCTGGGTGTCTGGCTGCTGCTCACGCTGGCCAGGCGTCCTTCCAGGACCGCGCTTCGTGCCTGGTTGGGCGGGTTCCGCGAAGGCTGGAAGACTCCTTGCGGTCTACGGCGGCCCATGAAGTGGCGTACGGTATGGCGCCTGACCCGACTGGGCCGGCCTCCTGTCATCTGACAAGCTCGTATCAGATACGCATCGAGCGCGACCGGGGCGCGGCCCCGCTCAGCGCACCCTGAAGACGAAAGTGTCAACTGTGAGCGAGACTACGCACGACAGTGCGGTCGCCGTGAGTGCCCCGCCCTCACCCGACGACGGACTGTCCCCGGCCGAGCTGGCGAAGAAGTACGGCCTCTCGGTGAGCGGCGCCCGGGTGGGCCTCGGGGCGTACATCCGCCAGATGTGGGGCCGGCGCCACTTCATCCTGGCCTTCTCCCAGGCCAAGCTGACCGCGCAGTACAGCCAGGCCAAGCTGGGGCAGCTGTGGCAGGTGGCGACACCGCTCCTCAACGCGCTGGTGTACTACCTGATCTTCGGGCTGCTGCTGAGCACCAGCCGCGGGATGTCGCGTGAGGTCTTCATTCCGTTCCTGGTGACGGGTGTCTTCGTCTTCACCTTCACCCAGAACTCCGCCATGGCCGGGGTGCGGGCGATCTCCGGGAACCTGGGCCTGGTCAGAGCGCTGCACTTCCCGCGCGCCTCGCTGCCGATCTCGTTCTCGCTCCAGCAGCTCCAGCAGCTGCTGTTCTCGATGATCGTGCTCGTCATCATCATGGTCTCCTTCGGCAGCTACCCCGGTCTGTCGTGGCTGCTGGTGATCCCGGCGCTGGCGCTGCAGTTCGTGTTCAACACCGGCCTCGCGCTCATCGTCGCCCGGCTGGGCGCCAAGACGCCGGACCTCGCGCAGCTGATGCCGTTCGTCCTGCGGACGTGGATGTACGCGTCCGGGGTCATGTTCAGCATTCCGAACATGCTGGCGGAGAAGAACGTGCCCGGCTGGGTCACGGACGTGCTGCAGTGGAACCCGGCGGCCGTCTACATGGACCTCATCCGGTATGCGCTGATCGACGGATACGGCGCGTCGAACCTGCCGGACCACGTCTGGGCCTTCGCGCTCGGCTGGGCGGTCGTGGCCGGCGTGGCGGGCTTCGTGTATTTCTGGAAGGCGGAGGAGCAGTACGGCCGTGGCTGAACAGACACTTGAACCCATCGAGCCCGCTGTGCCGTCCGTGCCCGCCGAGGCGCGGGTGCCCACCGTCATCGCCGACGATGTCCATATCGTGTACCGGGTCAACGGTGGACCGAAGGGCCGTGGCAGTGCCACGGCCGCCCTGA